>URIA01000034.1 GCA_900547765.1 uncultured Collinsella sp.
GCGGGTGGTTTCTGATGCGGCGCGCTGCGCGCCCCGCACAGGCTAAAGCCTCTAATAAAAAGGGCGCGTCCATACGGACACGCCCCTGTGCACAACAATGCAAAGAACGACTTAGAAGCTACCGCGCTTCAGGAAGTCGGGAAGCTCGAACTGATCGTTGCCGAAGTTAGGAAGCTCGGTGCCACCGACGTTGCGGGTCGGAGCGGCCTGAGCCGGGCTGGTGGCCGGAGCGGTGCGCTGCGGCTCAGCGGAGGCAGCGGCCTTGCTCTGAGACTGCTGAGCAGCAAAGAGCTCATCCTGACGGTTGACGTTGGAGTCGGAGAAGCCCGTAGCGATGACGGTGATACGCACCTGATCGCCCAGGGACTCGTCGACAACGGTACCGAAGATGATGTTGGCCTCGGGGTCGACGGCGTTGGCGACAACGTCGGCGGCGTCGCTGATCTCCTGGATGCCCAGGTCCTTGGAACCGGCGATGGAGAGCAGCACGCGCGTGGCACCATCGATGGAGCTCTCGAGCAGCGGGCTGGAGATGGCCTGCTGGGCAGCGTCGACGGCACGGGTATCCCCAGAAGAGGTACCGATACCCATCATGGCGGTACCGGCCTGCTTCATGATGGTCTTAACATCGGCGAAGTCCAGGTTGATGATACCGGGGACGGTGATGAGGTCGGTGATGCCCTGGGTGCCCTGGGAAAGGACGCCATCGGCAATCGCGAAGGCCTCGAGCATGGTGGTCTTCTTCTCGGCGATGTCGAGCAGCTTATCGTTAGGAATGACGATCATGGTGTCGACGCAATCGGAGAGGGTCTTGATGCCCTCCTCGGCGCTCTTCTTACGCTTGCGGCCCTCGAAGGTGAAGGGCTTGGTCACGACGGCGACGGTCAGTGCGCCGACCTCGTTCATCGCGATATCGGCAACGATGGGAGCAGCGCCGGTACCGGTGCCGCCGCCCTCGCCGCAGGTGATAAACACCATGTCGGCGCCAGCGAGCGCCTCGGCGATGTCGTCGCGGGACTCATCGGCAGCCTTGCGGCCAACCTCGGGATTGGCGCCGGCGCCCAGGCCGCGGGTAAGGTCGGTGCCGATGTGCACCTTGATATCGGCATCAGAGATCGCGAGTGCCTGAGCATCGGTGTTGATGGCAACAAACTCGACGCCGCGGATGCCCTCTTCGATCATTCGATTGACCGCGTTGGTACCGCCGCCGCCGACGCCGACCACCTTAATGACGGCAAGGTAGTTGTTGATCTCTGTCTCGTGCATGTCGGTCCTCCGAACAAAGGTTATAGCCATAGCATGGGTCGACCCCTGCGCACATTAACCTTCAGGTTGAAAGTAAATGCAAAGGTAAACCGTATTATGTTTGCACATTATGAACGTATCAGTCAAATAATTGACCGTGAAAACCAAACAAACCAGATAAACGGCGTGGTATGGCCCCTCAACAAAGCATCAACCAGCGCTACGAGGTCGGAGCATTCCTAAATGTGTAGTTGCCCGGAGAGCGCACATTGATATACGTTACGCCCTCTACCTGCGAAAGCAACTTGGTGACTACGCGTTCCTTCTTGGCGATATCGTCCGAATCGCCCAGCGACACCTCAATGCCGTTATTGAGGTTTGCCGAGATGGCTTCGATCGAAGGCGTGGAAATATCCTTGACTTGTCCCAAGAACTCGCTCGAAAAACCACGCACATAATCCAGGCCGGCCTTAACGGCTTTGGAGTTCACCGCCTGGCCGGAAACCGGAGCGACATCCGCCGAGACATCAGTCAACAACACCGCGCCATAATGCTTGGCGAGCGCCAGCGCGGCATCGATTCCGGTCAAGGTATTTGAGCCCTGCCCTGTCGTGATGACGTTGCCCTGGTCGTCCACTTCGACCGACGTCGACAGCGGGGCGATCCAGGTGTCATCGTCTCCGATAGCCCAGGCAAGGTCGTCGGAGCTGATATACGCAATGGCGATAACTTTACGCTCCGTCGGCGTGATGATAAGCGTATGGGGAAACTGGCGCTGGACATCCACGCCCGAAACCCACGGGTTCTGCTTGAGATCCTCGGTAATCTGGTCGGGATCGACGTTAAAAAGCGACGTTCCCTCGGGCAAGTCGATCAGCTGGATAGCATCGTGCTTCGTCACATGCTCGCTGCCTTGAATCTGAATATCAGTGGCAGTAAACAGTCCAGAGTTGATCACCACGATGGCAACGACGACGAGCACGGCCAAGACGGCCAGAACGCCGCCCACGATTTTGCCTTTGCCTGTAACGACAGAAACGGCGTCTGATGTTTTATTTGCCATCGCTCCAAGTGAAGATAACGGGTTGAAACCTTTTTTACTCGAAGGCTTCTTGGCGGTAGCCGGCACCGATGTCAGCGAGCGCGGTTTCGATGCGCCCAGCGTGCGACCTGGACGCGCCGCTTTAGTTCCCGTCGAGGGCTTGGGAGCTGCCATGGGACGGGCAGGCTTGGCGCCCATAACAGGCTTTGACGTCACCGAGGGACGCGAGGACTTTTTTGCGGCCGGACGATTACCGAGCTGCGAGCCGACGACCGGACGACTGGTCTGTCGAGCATGCCCGACAGACTTAGAGTGCGCGACGGTATTGCGTTGAGGTTTGGCAGGCGCGCCGGAACGCCCTCCGGCGCGGCGGAAGGTGGGTTTCGATGCTCTAGAAGCCGAGGAATTTAACTTCCGGTCTGAGCTCGATGCCATACGCCTCCCTCACCTTTCCGTGCACATGTCTGATAACCGCGGCAACGTCATCGGCCGAGGCAGTTCCGTTATTAACGATAAAATTAGCGTGAACGGGCGAAACTTCCGCGCCGCCAATCGAAAAACCCTTTAATCCACAATCCTCGATAAGCTTGCCCACACTCGCATCGGGCGGGTTACGAAAGACCGACCCGCAGGATGCGCGACCCATGGGCTGCGTACGCTTGCGCCTCGTCAGGTACCGTTCCATGCGCTCGCGAATGTCGGCCTTGGGCGCCGGTTTAAGCTTGAGCACGCACTCGAGGATGATCTCATTGCGGGGAAGGCTACATTCGCGGTAGCCCCAAGTGATCTCGGACCCCGCATAATGCTTGATACCGGATGCCGGGTCAAACGTTACGACATCCTCAACCAGCGAGCCAATCCACTCGGTCCGTGTGCCGGCATTCATAGATATCGCACCGCCGACCGAACCAGGGATGCCAACGGCAAACTCAAGGCCCGAGAGGCTACGCGACAGGGCATCGTTGACCAGGCGCGCAAACATCACGCCCGCACCGACCGTCAGCGTACAACCGTCATCGGCAACAACCGTGCGCTGAAACTCACGTCCGAGCGAAATGACGGCGCCGCGATAACCGCTATCGGCAACCAGCAGATTGGAGCCCTTGCCGATGATGACCCACGGCACCTGCTCGCGATCGAGCACCGCCACGGCGCGGCGAAGGGCATGATAGCTATGGCACGTCACAAAGAGGTCGGCCTTGCCGCCGATACGATAGCTCGTATGACGCGCAAGGCGCTCGTCCTCAATCACATCCGTGTCGATCATGCCCGAGAGCGCCATGACGGCGTTAAACAGACCCATTAGACTTAAGCGTCTTTCTTGGCAGTCAGATACTCGATAAACTCGGGACCTACGGTCGTAACGTCACCGGCACCCATGGTGAGCAGCAGGTCGCCCTCGCCCACCAACTGCTCGAGCTCCTGATTGAGCTCAAGACGGCTGGAGCAGTACACGACCTCCTTGCCAGGATGCTTGGCGCGCACGGTATCGGCGAGCATCTTAGAGGTGACACCCGGAATGGGCATCTCGCCAGCCGAGAACACATCAATCAGCAGCAGTTTATCGGCATTGGCAAATGCATCGGCAAAGTCGTCGCACAGGGCCTGCAGGCGCGAATAGCGGTGCGGCTGGAACACGACGTCGACGTGCTTGTAGCCCAGCGACGAAGCGGCGGCAAGCGTCGCCTTGATCTCGGTGGGGTGATGGCCGTAATCATCGACCACGGTGATGCCATCGATATCGCCCACGTGGGTAAAGCGACGACGGACGCCCTCAAAGCTCGAGAGCGCCTTGGCGGCGGCGTCGATGTCAAGGCCCAGGACATGTGCGACGGTGAGCACCGCCGTGGCGTTGAGCATGTTGTGGCGACCGGGATTGCTCTTGATCTCCACAGCATGCTCAGTGCCGTCCTCAAAGCGAACGATAAAGTCACTCTGGATGCCCTTAACATCCGGGTGCATGCAGACGATGTCGTTGCTCTCGGCAAAGCCGTAGGAAAGCACGTGACGGCCCGTCGACTTGGCGAGCTCGACCAGATGCGGGTCCTCACCGCAGACGATGACAGTGCCGTCCTCGCCCACCAGGCTCATGAATTTGGCGAAAGTCGCCTCGATCTCCTCGATACCCGAGTAGTGATCGAGGTGGTCGGCCTCGACGTTGGTCACAATGACTACGTTGGGGTTCAGGAACAGGAAGGAGCTGTCGGACTCGTCGGCCTCGGCGACAAAGTAGTCGCCCGAGCCGTTCTTGCCGTTCGTGTCATAGCCCTCGACGATGCCACCGATCAAGAAGCTCGGATCCAGACCCATGCGGTCGAGCATGGTGGCGCACATCGAAGACGTGGTGGTCTTGCCATGCGTGCCGGCAACAGCGACAGTCGTGTAGCCGTGGCCCAAAGCAGAGAGCATCTTGGCGCGGGGCCACACGGGAATACCAAGCTCGCGAGCGCGCACGAGTTCAGGGTTGGACTCCGGAATAGCGGTGGAGACAACAACCACGTCGGGCTTGACCTCGTCGATCGTGGCGGCCTCATGGCCCACATGCACCTTCACACCAGCGCGGGTAAGCTGGCGGATATAACGTGACGTCTTAAGGTCGGAGCCGGTAACGGCATAACCGCGCTCGTGCAGAACGAGGGCGATGCCGCTCATGCCGGCGCCGCCGATACCGATAAAGTGGGCGCTCTTAAACTCGGGCGCGGAGGTTGCAGTCTGGGAATCAGCCATGTGCTCGTGTACTCCTTGCGTAAACACTGCCTGTAACCCGTTAACTGTACCGCACCTACCGCATCAGCGCGAGGGCGACCGACGATATCCCGTCTAACTAACGCAAACCCTCTACCGCATCGGCCAGAAGAGCGGCGGCCCTATCCTGAGCCAGACCACGCGCCGCCTGACGCATGGCCTCGCGCGCCGCCGCATCATCGACCAAGTGCAGCAGCTCATCGGCAAAGGCGGAACCGTCGATATCGGCATCGGCGCAGAGCACGCCAGCCCCGGCGTCGACCAGATAACGGGCATTGGTGGTTTGGTGGTCGGCCGTCGCATGCGGATACGGCACGAGCACCGATGGCACGGCAAGCGCAGCGATCTCGGCCACGCTCGATGCGCCCGAACGCGAGAGCACCAAATCGGCAGCAGCCAGCATATCGCCCATGTTGTCGATGTAAGGCTGGACGCGGTAACGCTTCGCCTCCTCGGGCGTCAGCGCCAAAGCGCGCTCGGTCTCCTCAAAGCCGTCAGCGCCCGTCGAATGCAACACATAGAGGTTCTTGCGCGAAAGCAGCTCGTTTTTGAGCGAAACCACGCGCTCGTTGAGGTGCTGGGCGCCAAGTGAACCGCCAAAGACGAGCAGCAGCGTAGCGTCCTCGGGAACGCCAAGTGCTTTGCGGCCGCGAGCGCGATCGCCCTCGATTACCGAGCGACGTACGGGGTTGCCTGTCATGAGCACGTGGCCAGGGTCACCTTCGCGCTCAAAGACCGAACGCGCTGCCGGCACCGAGATGCACACGCGGGCGGCGTGGGAGTTCATCATCTTGTTGGCCAGGCCCGGAACAGAGTTCTGCTCATGCAGCAAATACGGAACGCCCGCGCCCTTGCACCACCCCAGCAGCGGAACCTCGACATAGGCACCAAAACCGATGGCAGCGTCGGGCTTGCCGACCTTTGAGAAATGACTAGCGAGCGCACGCTTGGCCTTGTTGACACGCCACAGCGAGGTCAGCGCCGTCCAAGGACGGGAGCGGTCGAAGCCAGTGACCGTAATGGGCACAAAATCAAACCCAGCCTCGGGGACCAGACGACCCTCGAGCTTGCGCGACTGGCCCACGAACACAACGTGGTGGCCACGATCACGCAGTTCTTCGGCCAAGGCGAGCGCGGGGTTGATGTGTCCTGCCGTGCCGCCGGCTGCAATAGCAACGGTCATCTTATCGGTCATGGTAGTCCCTTCGTACACGCGGTCCCTGGTCGTCGGTGCGCAGACGCGCCGACGGGTCCGAGTTCAAATCGATTCGATTATATCCGCCGCCCGCGTTGCGAGGGCTGGGGCGCTGAGGACGACCTTGCGGCGCCGTTCGCTGACGCGGGCGGACTGCCGGCTCGGTCGCAGAGCCATCCAGGACGGTAAAACCGTTACGCGTAGATCGCTCGCCGCGCACGTGGGGCACGCCGGCGGTACTCTCATCCATAACGGCAAAGCTCTCGCGGCGACGGTCGTACTCATCGCGACGGGCGCTCTCGTACGAAACGCGCAGGATCAATCCGGCAAGCATAAGCGACACAATAATCGACGAACCGCCGTAGCTAATAAACGGCAACGGTTTGCCCGTCATGGGAAACACGTTGAGGATGCCCAACGCGTTAATCAAAAACTGCACCGCGAGAATGACCGCGGAGCCAGACGCCATAAGCGCGCCCCGACGATCGGTCGCCTGCTCGGCAATGCGAAACGCCGAATAGATCAGCATCGCAAACACCAAGAAGAACAGCACGGTTCCGACAAAACCGACTTCCTCGCCAATGATGGCCAGGATGTAGTCATTGTGCGCCTCGGGCAGATACGAGTACTTCATGGTTGAGTTGCCGATGCCACGGCCGAACAGACCGCCCGAGGCAAAGGCCATGATGGCAAGCGTGGCCTGATAGCCGTCACCATACTCGTCGGCCCAAGGGTTCAAGGCAACCTGAATACGCACCATACGGTACGGCTCTGCAACAAGCGCAATCACGATCACGAGAATGCCGAAGATTAGCACGCCGATGATAAATCTGGGGTCGAGACCCGCAAACAACGCCATGCACATGAGGGTCAACAGGATGATCAGGACAGTACCGAAATCGGGCTGGATAAAGATCAGAAAGAGCGAAATGCCCAAGTAGATGCCCATCTTGCGAAGGAATTCGTTGATGTTGCCACCGGGCGAAAAGAAGCGATCAAGCATGATGGCCGAATACGCAATGGCAAATGGCTTTAAAAACTCGGAAGGCTGGAACTGAATGCCGGCGATGTTGAGCCAGCGCGTGGCGCCACGGCTGCCGCTGCCCACCAAGAACACCAGCAGAAGCAAGAACATCATGCCGATAAGGAAGATCCTAAGCACATCATCCCCAAACCAGCTGTCCGGCAAAACGCGCACGATGGCAATCAGCGCCAGAACACCAACCACGGCAAACGCGGCCTGTCGACCCAGGAAAAACGTCGCCGAGCCATTCTCGTGCAGCGCCTCGACCGAAGACGCCGAGTACACCATCAGCAGACCAAAGCACACCAAAGTAAACAGGCAGGCCATGAATATCAAACGGGGGCGCATGATGCGGGCGGGAACGCCGGCAATATAGCGTTCGCTAAACGACTGCCCGCCGCGACCGGAACGCGGTGTGCTACGCCGCGAGGAAGCACGGTCCGAGTCGGGCCTCCTCATACCTTGTCGGGGGCTCTCCTCTCTCACCGGCAACCCCTATTCCATTTGCGATTTCGCTGCAGCGGCAAGCTGGGCCACATAGTCCTTAAACACGCGGCCGCGCTCCTCATAGCCCGAGAACTCATCGAACGAAGAGCACGCAGGAGAAAGTAAGATCACGTCGCCACGGCTCGACAGCGAACGGGCAACGTCCACGGCATCGCGTAGGTCATCCGCCTGGGCGATATCCACATCGCCATCGACATCGGCCTCGTCCATAGCGGCGGTGAAGCGCTCGCGCGCATCGCCAAAGCAGACGACCGAGCGCACGTTATCCATAACAACGCGCGCGAAGTCCGTGAGCGGCGTGCCCTTATCGTGGCCGCCGAGCAGCAAGATCACGTCGTCATCGGGAAATGCCGTCAGTGCCTTCTCGACCGCGTCGGTGTTGGTCGCCTTGGAATCGTTGACGTAGCGCACTCCGTCAATCTCGCCGCACGGCTCCACGCGGTGCTCGAGCGGCTGGAACGAAGCCAGACCGCGGCGGACACCATCGACATCGGCACCGACTGCCAGGGCAACCGTGGCAGCGCACAGGGCATTGATAACATTGTGATGGCCCGAGATCTTGAGTTCGGATGTAGCGATGAGCGGGGTCTCGACGCCCTTCAGGCGCACGATCATCTTGCCATCGCGCACAAAGGCGACATCCTCACCCTTTGGCTCGTCAAAGGCAACCTTGCAGATGCGACGACCCGGCGTGTAGATGTACTCATCGAACTCGTGAATGCCGGCGTCTTCGACGTCGACAACCACCAGATCGTCATCGACCATATTGTCAAACAGTTTGATCTTGGCAAGCGCATAGTTCTTATGGCTCTTATGCCAGCCCAAGTGGTCGGGAGTGATGTTGAGCAGCACCGCCACACGAGGGTGGAGCTCGGTGGTCGTAGCAATCTGATAGCTCGAGAGCTCAGCCACAAACCACTCGTTGTGGGCTCGGCCGTCAATCTCGTTGACCGGCGGCTCGCCGATGTTGCCGACAGCTACGCTGGCCTCGCCGGCAGCCTTGAGCAGATAATCAGTCAGCGACGTGGTAGTCGTCTTGCCGTTGGTGCCCGTGATGGCAATCCAGTTATCGGGCGACAGGCGATAGGCAAACTCTGGCTCACCCATAATCTGGGCGGCATGCTCGCGCCCGGCCTTAAAGAAGCCCGAGAACTCCGAGATGCCCGGGCACGTCACGCATACGTCATAGGCGCCCTCGACCTGTTCGGTCCCATAGACAAACGACGCACCAGCAGCCTCGAGCGCACGCGTGGCGTCATTGGGCTCAGAGGTGCCGCCGCCATACACGGTAACGGCGCTTACGCGCTCGGGATGTGCCAGCGCCCAGCGGGCGACATCGAGACCGGATTTGCCCTGACCCAAAACGAGCAGGCTAAAGACATCAGCAAGAGGCATGAAAGACCACTATCCCAACTGGAAGAACAGAGCAAGGCCAACGGCACCAAATGCCGCAGCGATAATCCAAAAACGAATGACGACCTTGGTCTCGGCCCAACCCTTCTTTTCGAAATGATGATGGATGGGCGCCATAAGGAAGACGCGCTTGTGCGTAAAGTGGAAGTAGACAACCTGAATCATGACCGACAGAGTCTCAACGATAAACAGGCCGCCGATGATGAGGGAGACGACCTCGGTGTTAGTCATGATGGACGTACAGGCAAACGCGGCGCCCAGAGCAAGCGAGCCGGTATCACCCATAAAGATGCTCGCCGGATAGCAGTTGAACCACAGAAAGCCCAAGCAGGCACCGGCACACGCGGTGCAGAAGATGGACAGGTTCACGTCTCCGTGCAAAAACGCCATGGCAGCCATGGCGAGCATGGCGATCATGGAGGTGCCGCCAGCAAGACCGTCAAGGCCATCGGTCAGGTTCACGGCATTAGAAAGACCGGCAATCATCAGCCAGCAAAAGACAATATAGAGCCACGGGAACGAATAGCCGCAGATGGTGGTCGAAAGCACGCCAAGGTCGATCGTCAACCCACCGGGAAAACGAATCACGGGGGCGACGCCGCACCAGTTGACGGCAAGTACCGTAAAGGTGACACAGATAATGGTTAGGCCGATCATCTTGGCATGGGGCGTCAGACCGAGCGAGCGCCCATGCGTAACGGAGGTCAGGTCGTCGATCAGGCCCAGCACGCCGGTCGCCAGCGTGGCGAGCAGCACGAGTACGAGCTCGGTGGTGAGCTTGCCCATCAGCAGGCAGGTCAGCGAGATCGCGACGAGGATGACAACGCCACCCATGGTGGGCGTTCCCTGCTTAACCAAATGACGCTTGGGGCCGTCGGCACGAACCTGCTGGCCGATACCCTCGACCTTGAGCAGCTTGATCCACCACGGCATGAGCAGCAGCGCAATGGCTGCGGCGATGCCAAGCCCCAAAAAAGCCTGATACGTTGGATACGAGGGATTGCCGAACATGGGCTAGCACACACCTTCCACAAAGCGGTCGAGCTCAACAAAGCGGGAACCCTTGACCAGTACAACATCATGTTTTTCAAGCGCGCCGCCCATGCGGTCGAGCACCTGCTGATAATCGGAGAACACCTGGATGCGGTCCTCGTCCATGCCCATCATGCGTGCGGCATCGGCCATAAGCTGGGCCAGCTCACCACCCACGCACGCCAGCATGTCGAGCTTCTTGGCGGCGGCATAGGCGCCCACGAGCTCATGCATGCGAGGAGCCTCATCGCCCATCTCGCCCATCTCGCCCAGGATCGCCATGCGAGACCCCGTGCACGAAAGCGAGCACAGCAGATCGAGGCCAGCAGCCATCGATTCGGCACTGGCGTTATAGGAGTCATCGATGATGCGTGCACCGCTCTTGGCGCGCTTGATCTCCTGGCGGTGTCCGGTGATCGTGAGACCCCTAAAGGCAGCATCGATCTGCTCGGGCGTCACGCCCAGGCGATAGGCAACCGCGGCGGCCTTAACGGCATTAGGAACGGACTGCACGCCGGGGATGGCAAGCATGGTATCGATCGTCTCACCCTGGCCAAAATCGAGCGTAAAGACCGGACGGCCCTCGTCATCAACGCGAATGTCGCGGGCACGGACCTCATTATCGTCCGAGACGCCGGCCAGCATCACGTCGATACCAGCAGGCTGGGCGAACGTATCGCGAATGAACGGCGTAAAGTCGTCCTCGCCGCCCAAAACCAGCAGCGGCAAATTGTCGCCGGCGGCGCACATGCCCTGTACGATCTCGGCCTTAGCGCGGGCGATGTTCTCGCGGCTGCCCAAAATGCCGATATGAGAGGTGCCGATCTTGCTCACGATGGCAAGGTTGGGATTGGCGGACTGGGACAGGCGCTCGATCTCGTGGAAATGGTTCATGCCCATCTCGAGCACCAGGACCTCGGTATCGGCCGGAGCGGAAAGCACCGTGAGCGGCATGCCGATCAGGTTATTGAAATTGCCCTTGGTGGCCCAGACACGATAGCGCTTGGAGAGCACAGCGGCGAGAACGTCCTTGGTCGTCGTCTTGCCGATGGAACCGGTAATGCCAACGACCAGGCAGCCAAGCTCCAGGCGATACGCGTGCGCCAAACGCAGCAGAAACTCCTCGGGATCATCGGTCAGCAAGATGGCACAGCCCTTGTCCTGCGCCAGCGAGACCAGCTCGGCCTCGGGCTCACGCGTCATCACGACGGCGCCGGCACCCGACTGGACGGCACGGGAAGCAAAATCATTGCCGTCGACGTTTTCACCGGGAAAGGCGACGAAAATCGTCCCTTCCTCGACCTGGCGCGAGTCGATAACGCACCCGCGGCATACCCGATCGACTTCTCCCGTCACGGTTCGGGCCCCTGTTGCGGCCGCGAGGTTGTTGACGGCGATCTCTATCATTGCAGCTCCCCTGTAAACCTAAATAATGCTATCGGCGTATTGTATCCCAGCGCCGCGAATGCGTGGTGCAGGGCATGTGAACACCCCTCATATGGGACAACAAACCACGCCCCAAAGATTGTAACCCCCTACTTCGTGTGCGGGATACCCAGCACGTCGAGCGCGTTGGCCATAATGGACTGGAACGGCACCGCAGCGGCATCTGAGCCGCTCGGCGTTCCGTCGAGCGTGATATAGCACAGCACCTTGGGCGATTGTGCCGGTGCAAAGCCCATAAAGGACGACATGTAGTTCTCCTTGAGGTAGCCGCCGTTCTCGTCGGCACGTTCGGCCGTACCGGTCTTACCCGCCACGTCATAGCCGTCAACCGCGCCGCCAACGCCCGTTCCCTCCGACACGACCGTCTGCATGCACGATGTCACCTGGGATGCGGCGTCCTCCGAAATCGCGCGCTCGCCTTCGCCCCAGTCCTTCTCATCGCCTTTGCTGGACTTATAGAAGTGCGGGGTCATCATCACGCCGCCGTTGGCGATGCCGCCCACGGCACGTGCGATCTCAATCGGCGAGACAGACAGCGCCTGTCCAAAGCTCATCGAGCCCAGCGTGGCGCCGTCATACTGGTCACGCTCCTTGACGATGCCCAGGCTCTCGCCCGGAAAATCGACACCAGAGCTGTGACCGATGCCCCACTTGTCCACATAGGCGGCAAAGTCGTCGGCACCGATCTTGCGCCCCACCAGGACAAATCCCACGTTGGACGAACGGCGCATCATCTCGCGCACATCCATGGTCATGGCGTAGTCGCGCTTGTCGGCATCGGTGACGGTATCGTCGCCCACCTTGATGCTCGCCGGCACCTCAAACGACGTACTCGACCGCACGACACCCAAGTCGAAGCCGGCGCCCGCCACGAGCGTCTTAAAGACCGAGCCGGGCTCGTAGGCGTCGGTGACCAGGCGCAGGTTCATATCCTCGGTCTTGGCGTTTTCCAAATTGGTCTGGTCGTAGGTCGGATACGAGCAGGCTGCCAAGATCTCGCCTGTCATAGGATCGGTGACCAGCGCCGAGCCGTTCTTGGCCTTTGTCTTCTCGACAGCCTCTGCCAGGGCATCCTCGGCCGCACGCTGGATATTGACGTCGAGCGTCGTCACGATATCAACGCCGTCGACCGCAGCCACCTTTTTATAGGCACCGCCCGCGATATAGCTGCCGTCCCTCGCGCGCTCGCGTACGAGAGAGCCGTTCGTGCCGGTCAGAAGCTTGTTGTATTGCTTTTCGAGACCCGTCAAGCCGTCGTTGTCTACATTCACTACACCCAGCACCTGCGATGCCAGATTGCCGTATGGATATACGCGCTTCATGGCCTGCTCAAAAAGCACGCCGGGCAGGTTCTTCTTCTCCAGCGCCGCAGCGTCGTCTTCGTCCACCTGGCGCTTGATATACACCCAGGTTCCATCGGACTCAACGAGCTTGCGGCAGGTCTTTTTATCGATTCCAGTTGCCTTGACCAGCGCCGACACCGTCTTGTCAACATCCTCGACAAGCTGGGGGTTCACGGCGATGTTGCGACATTCGACCGACGACGCTAGCACGTTACCGTTGCGGTCGTAGATGGTACCGCGTTTGGCATAGAGGGTCTGCGCAAGCAGGCGGCGCGCATCGGCACGCTCGCGCAGTTTATCGGCTTCGACAATTTGATAGTCGGCAAGGCGAAAGACGCCCAAGCCCAAGCCAAGCCCAATGAAGCCCATGACGGCTTTGCGGCGAGGCAGAGGCGTGCCTGTGAGCCATTCGGTCGACGAACTCTTGCGCGACCTGGTGTTATGCACTTGAGGGCCGCCCGAGCCGCGAAGTCGCGACGCCGGGTCGTTGCCACGGGACTGCCCGGCGTTGTAAGATTGCCGACCCGTTCCTTGATAACCAGAACGTCCCCGCGACGAGGGACGTCCAGAACCGCGGCCCCCATCGGAACCGCGGCGATAGTCATTTGTCATACTCAGCTACCGTCTTGCTACTGAGCGGTCGCGGTCGCGTTGGCGCCCGCGGCTGCATCCTGCGAAAAGTCAAGTGTAACGCTCTCGCTGGGCTCCACCATGCCATAAGCGCCCGCAAGGTCGCGAATACGCGTGTCGGCGCCATAGACCGAATGCATGACCTCCAGGTCGGAGCTCTCATCGGTCGCCTTTTCGAGCGTGTTGGTAAGCTCGGCGTTGCTGTTGAGCACCTGGGCCGTGACGCCGGCAAGCGCCACGCGGGCGACGCCAATCGTCATGAAGATAGCCGCAATGATGCAAAACGTTTTAAGAACGCTCATGAAAACCGGGCTTACCGCCTGGTTTGCCTGACGGCCCGCGCCCGTGTAGACATCAAAGCGCGGCGTGCGCTGCTCACGGGGAGCAACGGGGGCCTGCGACGTCTCACGATAGGCGGGCATGGCGTTCATATCATAGGCGAGTGCTGCGCTTGAAGTGTTGTAGCCCATGATATGCCGCCTCCCATCCCGAGTACGTTGGTAGTGTGTTTAAGCTTCGTTTGTGGTACGAGCGGGAGGTCCAATATCGCGCGGTCGCGTCTACAGACGCTGCGCCACGCGGATTTTGGCTGATCTCGCCCGAGGGTTGCGCTCAACCTCATCAGGCTGGGCAACCAAGGGTTTGCGGGTGATGACCTTGAGTATCGGCACGTTGCCGCACACGCACACCGGAATCTCCGGCGGACACGTGCACCCCTGGCTCATCTCCTTAAAGTGATTCTTTACGATACGGTCCTCAAGCGAGTGATACGAGATGACGCAGATACGTCCGCCCGGATTGAGCCACCTGGTGGCGGCATCAAGCCCTCGTTCGAGCACATCGAGCTCGTGATTGACCTCGATGCGAATGGCCTGGAAACTTTTCTTGGCCGGGTGTCCGCCATGCCGACGAGCGGCAGCCGGGATACCCGCCTTGATGATCTCGACAAATTGGCCGGTGGTTTCGATCGGTTCTTGCTCGCGGCGGCGCACGATCTCGCGCGCGATCTGCGAGGCGAACTTCTCTTCGCCGTAGACGCGTAGAATCCGGGCGAGGTCGTGTTCGTTATAGGTGTTGATGACCTCAGCTGCGTTTAAGGTGTTATTACCCGGATCCATCCGCATGTCCAATGGGGCATCCTCGTTATACGAAAAGCCCCTGCCAGGGATATCGAGTTGCGGTGACGAAACGCCCAAATCGAACAGGAAGCCATCGACCCCGGGCACCTCGGCCGAGCAAAGCAGCTCGTCCAAGTCGCCGAAGTTGCCCTTCAGCAGCTGGTGCGGTACGCCGGGAACCTCGCGGTCCAGACGGGCGCCAGCGGCTTCGAGGGCCATGTCGTCCTGATCGACGCCGAGCAAAAGACCCGTCTCCCCTACCTGCGCGGCCATCTTTACCGAATGACCGGCACCGCCAAGGGTGCAATCGCAGACAACGGAGCCGCTCTTAAGCTGCAGCGACTCAAGCACTTCGCCGAGCATGACAGGTTCATGCCGATATTCTTGTGTCAAGATCCCACGCTCCATCCGTTACTCGTGCCTTGCCCTTACGAGAAGAAGAGGTCCAGCAGGGCCTCGTCGTCATCGTCCTCATCGGCCGTAGCGCGGTCCCAGACCTCAAGGTGGTCGTAGTTGCCCACAACCGTGACCTCGCGGTCGAGGTTCGCCTGCTTGCGGAGAGACTCGGAAAGACCGATACGACCGGCGCTGTCCACGTCCATCGACGTGGTGCGCTTGTTGATCGCCCTCATGAGCTTCTGGTCATTAATGTCACGCGGGTTAAAACCCTCGTGGCCCTCACGACCCGCGAAGAGTCCTTCGACCCACTTATCGAAGGCCTCGGCAGAGAACACGTACAGAGCATCGACATCCAGGGCTTTAAACACGCGAACGTGCTCTCCAAGCTCCTCGCGAAGGGGTGCAGGCAGGGACAGACGACCTTTTGCATCGAGATTGCGCTCGTATGCACCAGTCATTCCCATGTGCGCCCTCCCCTCGGTTACTCAGATGGCACGTACGCGGGGAACCACCCCGCCTGTCGACGTCATCAATAATATGGGGAACCGCCCCATTTTTCAACACCTTTCCCCACTCCTTCCCCCACCCCGCCCCACTATTCCACCCCCAATATGTTGTAAAACACCCCCGAGCATATGTTCGAAAACACAATATGTTGTGTTTACAGCAACGACGGGATGCCACCTGTGGCACCCCGCCTTTCAACCTCAACCTTCAAGTTGACCTTGAGGCGATTTTTTGTCCCTTTACATGCCGTTCACATCGCCCCCAAACTCCCCCACCCACGGTACACACGGCCCACCACCGCGTCGGTGTCTGGCGAAAAATGGGACGGGCCCCAGATTGCCCATGCGCGCAAAAGTGCGTCTCGGCAATCTGGGGCCCATCCCATTTAATATTTATAAATATGCAGGTCAGCGAGGTGCTAGCGATGTGCTAGCGGATGCGCCGCCAGATAGACCTCGGTCAGTTGCGTTCGGTCGACATGCGTGTAGACCTGCGTGGTCGAAATATCGGCATGGCCCAAAATCTCCTGCAGCACACGCAGGTCGGCACCGCCCGCGAGCATGTGGGTGGCAAAGGAGTGGCGCAAGGTATGGGGATGGAGCCCCACCAGCCCCACCTGACGCCCATACCGCTCGCATATCGCATGCACGGCCTGGCGCGACAGGCGACGTCCGTTCTTATTTAAAAAGACCGCCGAGGTCTCGGTTCCGCGGGCATGGGCCGCCAAGCGAGAACGTCCCTCAGTTACATAGAGCGTCAGAGCTCGCGCCGCGCTTCCCACCAGTGGGGACAGGCGTTCCTTTGAGCCCTTACCGCGAACGAGTACAAAGCCATCGTCAATATGGATATCGCCCACATCGAGCCCAACCAGCTCACTCACACGCAAACCGCATCCGTAGAGCACTTCCAAGATGGCATGGTCGCGCAGTCCCATCTCGCCCTCGGGAAAGTCTTGATCGAGCAGCGCCGAGACATCCTCCACCGATAGATACTCCGGCAAACGCTCGGCCTTTTTAGGCAGGCGCAACGCCGCCGTCGGGTTTTGGGCCACGGCCCCATCGCGCACCAAAAAGGCATGCAGGCCCTTCACGGCAGCAAGCGCGCGCTCCACCGAGGCGTCGGAATAGCCTCCGTCGCGGCGATCGGCGACAAAGCCCTCCACGACCTGACGGGTCACCTCTTCAAAAGACACAATACCCGCCCGCTCCAGATAGGCGCAGTACGTCGTCAGGTCACGACGATAGGCCACAATCGTGTTGCGCGCCAAGCCCCGCTCGACCGCGAGGTAATCGAGATACTCCCCCGCCGCCACGGCGAGCGACGAGGGAGTAGCTTCGGTATGTTCCTTATTCGCCGGCACCCTTAGTCCGTAGCGCGGTTCATGGGCGTCACCTGCAGACGGTCGACACCCTCGTGCTGGCCGATCGAAGCGCGCACGAACTCGCGGAACAGCGGCTGCGGGTTGGTCGGGCGGCTCTTGAACTCGGGATGAGCCTGGGTTGCCACATACCACGGATGCACGTCGCGCGGCAGCTCGACCATCTCGACCAAGCGCTCGTCAGGCGACAGACCCGAGATAACCAAACCGGCGTCCTCGAGCTGGTCGCGGAAGGCGTTGTTGAACTCAAAGCGGTGACGGTGACGCTCGTAGACGAGTTCCTCGCCATATGCCTCACGAGCAAGAGTATCGGCGGCGAGCTTGCACGGATAGGCGCCCAGGCGCATGGTGCCGCCCTTCTCGGTCACGTCCTCCTGCGAGCTCATCAGATCGATGACGCTATACGGACCGTCCGGATCAAACTCGGAGGAGCTGGCACCGGCAAGGCCAACGACATTGCGGGCGAACTCGCACACGGCGACCTGCATACCCAGGCAAATGCCCAGATACGGAATCTTGTGCTCACGGGCAAACTCGGCCGCGAGAATCTTGCCCTCCAGGGCGCGCTTGCCAAAGCCGCCGGGGACCAGGATGCCCGAGGCGTCGCCCAGAACCTCGGAGACATTCTGCTCGTCAAGGCTCTCGCCGTCGACCAGCTGGACGTCCACATGGCGATCGTAGAAGACGCCCGCATGGTGCAGGGCCTCGATAACCGACAGGTACGCATCAGGCAGCTGCGTGTACTTACCCACGACGGCGATCTTCACCTTGTCGGCGTGATGGTTGGCGTGATTCTGTTTGCGCAGGAACTCGTTCCACTCGCTCATGTCGCGCTCACGCGGATCCAGACCCAGGCGCTCGCAAATGCGCAGGTCAAAGTCCTGCTCGGCAAGCAGCTGCGGAACATCGTAAATGCTCGCGCAGTCCTCGTTGGTAAAGACGCAATCGGTGTCGACGTCGCAGAAGCTTGCGATCTTTCCGCGGATAGCGTCATCGATATGGTGGTCGGAGCGCAGCACGATGATATCGGGCTGGATGCCAAAGCTGCGGAGCTCCTTGACGGAATGCTGCGTGGGCTTGGTCTTGACCTCGTGGGCGGCGGCGATATAGGGAACGAGCGACACGTGAATGTAGCAGACGTTCTCGGGGCCGGCCTCCTTGCGGTACTGGCGGATGGCCTCGACAAACGGCTGCGACTCGATGTCGCCGATCGTGCCGCCCAGCTCGGTGATGACTACATCGGAGCCGGTCTGCTCCTCGATGCGGCGGAACTTGTCCTTAATGGCATTGGTGACGTGGGGAATCACCTGCACGGTACCGCCCAGAAAGTCGCCGCGACGCTCGCGGGCGATTAGGCTTTTGTAGATGGCACCGGTCGTAAAGTTGGAATCGCGGGTCAGGTTCTCATCAATAAAGCGCTCGTAATGGCCCAGGTCCAGGTCGGACTCGTAACCATCTTCGGTAACGAAGACCTCACCATGCTGGAAGGGGCTCATGGTACCGGGGTCGACGTTCAGATACGGGTCGGCTTTCTGCATCGTTACTTTGTAGCCACGCGACTTGAGCAGACGGCCCAGCGAGGCCGCGGTGATACCCTTGCCCAGGGACGAAACCACGCCACCGGTTACGAACACATGCTTGGTCATATTGAGTTACCTGCGCTTCCCGTAGAAGTTGTTTATCCACATCTTACGGGTCTTCATTGTAATACTCGCACCGCGAACCGTTCGCAATTTTTCTCGCGTGCGATTGCATTTCTCAATCTTGAAACAAAACGCCGCCCGGTTTCCCAGGCGGCATCGCTATGGCAAGGGTTACTTGCTGCTATCGATCAGCAGCCTCGTCCTCAAGCATTTCTTGAACGAGCATGCCGGTACGGACGCCCTCAAGATACCACTCGCCACGTTCGGTGAGGCAAATGCCATTTGCAAGCTGACCGCCGTCGTCGCTATAACGCGAGACGACATCAATCATGCCTTCGGAATCCAAGCGATCGATTGCGGCGCGGGCACGATACGGCGAAACCCCCACGCGCTCGGCAAGCGTTTTGCGCGAGAAACCATACGGCCCGCCATTGTCTTCGGTTTGCTGGTCGATCTCCATCAACACCAGCACCTCGACACGCTTCATATCGTTGACACTCGCACGACCCTTGCCCGCCATAGCAGCCTCCTCAAACCGAGCACGAGCATCTAACGCGCCGTGCGCGACCGACACACCTCACGATGGCAGGTAATATCCATCATGCGGCATCCCGCTAAGGATGAAACAGTTACGGTTATTGTATACCGCTCAAATTGTTTCTAGGCAGGTAAACGGCTATTTTTCGCCGAAATAGGCGCTTTATTGATCAAAAAGCCGTACCGGGCGCTAACCCGATACGGCCAAAATGCAATGCAATTACCGCGGTGCTTCAAACTTAGCGATGGAAGAAACCGCGGCGCTCAAACTTGGGCTCGCAGCACACGTTGATACCCAGTTTGCGCAGTACCGTCTCGTCCGTCGGCGAGATGATCACGCTAAAGAAGGCATCGCAACCGCGCAGCTGCTCCAGGCCCGAAAGGACGCGAGCGGCCGTCTCACTCGTGGCCGAGGTGATCGACAGCGCCATAAGCGTCTCGTCGGTGTGGAGGCGCGGGTTTTTGCTGCCCAGGAAATGGGTCTTGAGCTTGCTGATGGGCTCGATCGCCTCATCGCTAATGACCTCGAGCTCAAGGTCGACGCCCGAGACATGCTTGAGGGCGTTCATAATGAGCGAACTTGCGGCGCCCAGGCGCGTGGAGGTCTTACCGGTCACCACGGAACCATCGGGCATGACCATGGCACCCACGGGACCGCCCGTGAGCTGTTCCCTGGTGAGGGCCGCCGAGCGCGCCGGCGAGTAGTTCTTATCGATGCCGGCTTTCTTCATAATAATCTTGAGACGGTCGACTTGCTCATCGCCTACGCCGGTACGGCGCACATTTTCGACCGCGGTAAAGTAGCGACGGACGATCTCCATCTTGGAAGCGTCGCGGCAGGCATCGTCATCGGTGATGGCAAAGCCGACCATATTGACGCCCATGTCCGTAGGGCTCTGGTAGGGGCTCTTGCCCAAGATCTTTTCCATCAGGGCACGGACTACCGGGAAGGCCTCGACGTCACGGTTATAGTTAACCGTGGTTTTGTTGTAGGCCTCCAGGTGGAAGGAGTCGATGATGTTGGCGTCGTCGAGGTCAGCCGTGGCGGCCTCATAGGCAATATTGACCGGATGCGTCAGAGGAAGATTCCAGACCGGGAAGGTCTCGAACTTGGCATAGCCGGCGGCGGTACCGTGCTTATGCTCGTGATACAGCTGCGAGAGGCAAGTGGCGAGCTTGCCCGAGCCGGGGCCGGGTGCCGTCACGACAACGAGCGGACGCGTGGTCTCGACAAACTCGTTCTTGCCGTAGCCATCGTCGGACACGATCAGATCGACATCGTGCGGATACCCCTCGATGGGATAGTGCAGCTTGGCGGGAATACCGAGCGCGTTCAGGCGGTTGCGGAACACATCGGCAGCAGGCTGGCCGGCGTACTGGGTGATGACCACAGCCGCGACGGCAAAGCCGTTGCCGCGGAACAGGTCAACCAGGCGCAGCACATCCTCGTCATAGGTAATGCCAAGGTCACCACGAGCCTTGTTTTTCTCGATGTGGTTCGCGTTGATCGCGATGATAACCTCGACATCGTCGGCGATGCTCTTGAGCATGCGGAACTTGCTGTCCGGTTCAAAACCCGGCAGCACGCGGCTCGCATGATAGTCATCGAACAGCTTACCGCCAAACTCCAAATAGAGCTTGCCACCAAACTGCGAGATGCGCTCCTTAATGTGAGCAGCCTGCAGCTCGATATACTTCGCATTGTCGAAACCCTGGCGCATGTATGGCTCCCGTCCCGTTTCCAATTAATGTTCTAGGCGATTATAACGGAGCAGACCCTCCCCAACGCCCAAGCAATCAACTGGCACCAACCAAACACGCCATCGATAAGTTGCGGTGAAATAGTTCCCGTTTAACCCCTCAAGACGGCCAAACAGGAACTATTCCACCGCAACTTCCCCTTTTTGGTTCAAACAACCCTGGCCTTTGTATCAATAATGGAAACGTCGCAGGTGAAGCATAAGTCAGCGAAAGCCCGCCAGAGCGAGCAAGGTGACGTGAAAGAGGAGGGCATAGGCCTTTTGGCCATGCCCGACGATTGAACGTCAGATTGCCGCTCTGGCGGGCTCGCAGCGTCGAGTGGTTCCGGCGTTTGGTAAAACGCCGGAACACAAGAGCGCCCCCTCCCGCGCACGGAACGGAAGGGGGCTAAAGGTAGGAGTCTACCGGTGGGTTTACCCCACCGGACAGACGATGACCAGGTGATCCTTTACAGGATCGTCAAGGTTTCCGTGGGGTACCCGTTGGGTACTTAGAGCAGCACGCAGGCGACGGTCAGGATGACGGCGCAGACGACGGAGAGAGCGACGATGAGCTTAAGGGCAAACTTGAGCCAGGTCGTCCACTCGATCTTGGCCAGGGCGAGACCGCCCATGATGGCGCCGGAGGTCGGGGTGAACAGGTTCACGACACCGATGGCGGCGGAGAAGATCATGACCATGACCTCGGGCGAGAAGCCGAGCTTAACAGCCAGCGGTCCCATGATGGGCATGGAGACGGTAGCCATACCGGAGGTCGAGGGGATCAAGAAGGACAAGCCGAAGTAGACCAGGAAGCTCATGGGAGCGAAGATCACGCCGGACAGGCCAGCCAGGGCATTGGCGGCAGCGTCGAGGACGAAGACGTCGAGGCCGGTGTTAGCCATGAGGACGGAGATACCGCGGGCGAGGGCGATAACGAGAACAACGGACATCATGTCGGCAGCGCCGGTGATGAAGGTGTTGACGATCTGCTTCTCGGACAGGCCACCAATGATACCGATCAGGACGGCCATGAGGAAGAACCAGGTGGAAGCCTCGTCGAAGTACCACTGGCCAATGGGCAGGCCGGTAATCAGGGCAGACCAGCCCTGGACGACGGCGTTACCGTCGGCGTCGTAGACAGCGCCAGCGTCGAAGAAGTTGGCGACGCCCTCGTTGAGGTCGGCCAGCGGAATGAAGCCGACGATCATGACGACGAAGGTGAAGGCGAAGGCGATCAGAACACCCTTCTGACGACCGGTGAGCTTGACCTCCTTGTGGACCTCGGAAGCAGCCTTGCCGTGAGCCTCTTCGGCGTCCTTGAGCTCCTGCATCGACAGGATGGTGGAACCCTTGTCAGCCTTGACCTTCTTGGCATAGTTCATCACGAAGACGATGGACATAGCGGTGGTGACAATCCACAGGACGGCACCGAGGCCGATGATGATGGACTGGTTGACCTCAATGCCAACGCCGGTCAGAGCGTCGACGGCAGCGCCGACGGCGAACGGGTTAACCGTGGAGCCCAGGCAGCCGCAGCCAGCGCCGAGCAGGACGGTAGCGGCGCCGACCATGGGGTCGAAGCCAGCGGCCATCATGGTAGCGGCGAGCAGGGCGTAGAAGGGAACGGTCTCCTCGCACATACCATAGGTGGTACCACCGAGGGAGAAGATGAGCATAAGGACAGGAACGAGCATGATCTCGTTGCCCTTAAGCTTCTGCACCAGAACGGCGATGCCGTTGTCCAGAGCGCCGGTCTCGGTCATCATACCGAGGAAGCCGCCCAGGATCATAACGAAGAGGCAGACGGGCAGAGCGTCAGCGAAGCCCAGGATCGGGGCGGTGCAGAAATCGCTCAGGCGGGCTGCAGTAACCGCGCCGCCGGACGTGCCGGAGACGATAACGGTAATCACTGCAACAATTGCCAGCAGAGCTACAAGAATGGTGAACGATGAAGGCATACCGCGCTTTTTCTTAGCGGTCTCAGTCATGGTTCTCATCCCCCCTTCATAAATCATTTAACTTTCTCGCGCGAAGCGGATCTTCCGTGCCGTGCCCACCGCCCGACGCGAGATATTTACCAGACAAAGCCGCTCGGGGTGTGCAGCAAGACACCCCGAGCGAGATGCTAGATGCTCTTACTTGAGCGTGGCGTACATGACAGCCTTGATGGTGTGCATGCGGTTCTCGGCCTCGTCGAAGACCTTGGAAGCGGGGCTCTCGAAGACCTCGTCGGTGACCTCCTGCTCGGTGATGCCGAACTGCTCGCACTTCTCGGCGCCAATCGTGGTGTTGGTGTCGTGGAAGCTGGGCAGGCAGTGCAGGAAGATGGCACCCGGGTTGGCCATAGCCATGACCTCGGAGGTAACGCGATACGGGGTGAGCTGAGCGATGCGCTCGGCCCAGACCTCGTCGGGCTCGCCCATGGAGACCCACACGTCGGTGTAGATAACGTCGGCACCGGTGACGCCGTCCTTGACGTCGGTGGTCAGCTTGATGGTGCAGCCGTTAGCCTCGGCGATGGGCTTGCAAGCCTCGATGACGTCGTCAGCGGGCATGCACTCCTCGGGGCCGCAGGCCACGAAGTTCATGCCGAGCTTGGAGCAGACAACCATGAGGGAGCGAGCGACATTGTTCTTGCAGTCGCCCATGAAGACGAGGGTCTTGCCCTTGATGTCGTAGTTGAAGTTCTCCTGGACGGTCAGGATGTCGGCGAGCATCTGGGTGGGGTGCCACTCGGTGGTCAGGCCGTTCCACACGGGCACGCCGGACTTGGCAGCGAGCTCCTCGACGTCGTCCTGGGCAAAGCCACGGAACTCAATGCCGTCATACATGCGGCCGAGAACGCGGGCGGTGTCCTCAATGGACTCCTTCTTGCCCATCTGGGACGAACCGGGATCGAGGTAGGTGACGCCCATGCCCAGATCCATGCCGCCGACCTCGAAGGCGCAGCGGGTACGAGTGGAGGTCTTCTGGAAGAGCAGAACGATGTTCTTGCCCTCGAGATAGCGGTGCGGAACGCCAGCGCGCTTCATGTCCTTGAAGTTCTTGGAAAGCTTGAGCAAGTACTCGATCTCCTCGGTGGAGAGGTCGAGGAGCTTGAGGAAGCTACGGCCGGAGAGGTTAACACCCATGGTTCGTTTCCTTTCGAAAAAATGAATTACGTAAGTATTAGTGTTGCCCGTTTAACGGGCGAAGCCGGTGCGGTTGTAGGGGGACCGCACCGGAAACGGAAAGACTTAGAGGTCCTCGCGCCAGAAGGGCATGCTCATGCAGCGCGGGCCGCCGCGGCC
>URIA01000035.1 GCA_900547765.1 uncultured Collinsella sp.
TCGGCGGCCCCTCGGGGCTTGCCCGTATCGTAGGCAATGCGCCGAATGCTCGCCATCGAAATTTATCGGTGGCCCACTTCAGACTGTAATGGGGCGGACACCAGCCACGGTGCCCGCCCCCCCCTGTATTTGATATGCTCGGTATGATTATCCCTCACAAACAATCAGAGAAATCTCGACCGCAATCGGTCGACAGTAAAGCAAATGATAAAAACGCTTGCTACGTTTATGAGGCAGTCAATTAAAATCGAGATGCATTGACCATTCCCCAACGGGGTCACGCCGCAAATCCACATGAGCATCGAGGCTGGAAGCGGAAGCATGGAATTGGCCCCGATCTGTATGTAGATCGCTACGACGTTGACAAGCAACAGCATGCCAATCGGACCGAAGCCGGACCCAAAATAGGAAACAACGATTACGCAAGAAACCACGTATGCAAGGCAGGCAGCGGCAGCAAGAACAAGTCGATAGCAAAATACATGCAGGTTGAAATACTGCTGAGCATCCGAAACGATTGCGCAGTTAAGACAGTACAAAACGAAACTCGACAGGACAAACGCGCCCAAAAGGGCAAAAGAAGATAGCACCACTCGCGCAACGATAGCGCACACACGCTTCCCTCCCCGAGCCTCCGACAACCCCCACGGTTCCTCGACAAAGCCCGAACTGACAAAGCGCGGCACAATGCAAGCCGCGATGAACGGAAAGAACAATGCATGGGCCAACGGGGCTACGTTGAACAGCAGACCGCGAAAAACCTCTGCATTGCCAAATAGAAGGACATCCTCCGCCGATAGCCGAAGCGTCGGGTCTGGGAAAAAACCCAAGAAACTGTTCTCACGGAGGCTACAGAACCACATCGGGAAAGAATTAAGCTGCAATATCACCATGTACGCATAAATTACCAGGATTAAGGCGTACGCCCATTTGCTCACATGCTTCAATTCTGACTGGAGAAGTCTTTTAATCTGACGAGCCATTGAGCACACCCCCAGCGCGAAAGCTCAAGAGAGCGTAAATCAATACCGATAGACAGCTGGCTGCCACGCCATATCCCAGAAGCGTCAGCTGCCCCATATCGCTATACCCAAGGGCACATCCGACTCCAAGGTACGGCCCCGGAAGGAAGAAGATCCATCGCAAGGATGGTATAGGTGCCTGAAGGAAGGCTCCGTAGAGCGTCAAGCTCATGACAAATCCGACTATCACCACGGCCCCACTCAATACAGCGCTGCCCGTTATCCGATAGATGGTCACCGTCTCCAGCGCAACCGATATCACCAATACGGCGTTGACTATCATTGCAGGCAAAAATACAGTTAGTATGTTGTGCGAGTAGTTATGCCCTCCACGTATTATGGCTATTGCAAAAAGAAGAAGGCAAAGCGCGCTATACGCTGCGCCAATTATTAAAGCAGACGAAAATGCATGGGCTAGAGCCCCATAAAAGCGGTTGAGACCTCTTGCCGAAGAAATTCGGTGCCCCTCTTTATAGCCATGCTCCTGTAAAAGCACCAAACAAACGATGAATGGAACGAACAGGGATGTACCGGCAAAAGCGCTGCGCGCAAGGGACTCATCAGGCGCAGAAGGATCGATTGCATTCCAGAGGAAACCAATATCCTCCCCACAAACGCCATAGCCAAAGGCGAGCAACGTTGTTCCGTTTTTTAGAAAGATGCCGAAGAGAAGGCCGAACGCCAGCATAAGCGCAAGACCAAACTTCGCCGGAAATATCCTGTGCAAACGCATCATATCTGCCTTTATGGGATGGATCGCCCGCTTCATAGCGAGACCGCCTTCATCAAGCGCCTGTAATACTCTTTTAGGGACGACGCCTCATCCCTTATGACATCCATCGATTCCTTTTTCAGCAGTTCACCGTCATGAATAAACACGCAACTTGTTGCAACCGATGCCAACTCATCCAAATCATGACTAGAGATGAGCATGGTCTTACCCTGCTCTCGATTCAATCGACCGATAAGGGCCCATATACTCTCGATGCCCAACGGATCCAATCCATTTGCCGGCTCATCGAAAATTAGTACGTCGGTGTCGCCCAATAAAGCCGTAGCTATATCCAGTCGCCGTTTCATTCCCAGAGAAAAACTGCTCACGCTCTTTTTCTCATCGACGTCCAGCCCGACCAGGCCCAAGACGCGAGGAACCTCACGTTTCTCATCGAGCCCCCATTCCGCACATCGGATCCGAAGATTCTCAGCCGCACTGAGGGATTGGTATGCTCCGCAGGAATCTGGCACATAGCCGACACGCGTCCGCATCAAGCTCAGCTCTTTTTTCGACTTGCCTCCAAAGAGCTCCACGCTCCCCGACGATGGCTCACAGAGGCCCAGCACTATTTTAATAAGCGTGCTTTTGCCCGCCCCGTTTGCACCAACAAGGGCGCAAAGCTCAGACTGATCCACCTCGAAGGAAACGTCATGCAAAACGCGCCGTTTCCCGTAGCGCTTTGACACCCTTGATAGCCTTATCGTTGCGGTGTTCATTGGCCTCCCGTTCCGCTTGATAGTAAAACCGCTCATATCGTTCCTTCTTTACTTTATCGTTTTCCATAGTTGTTATTGTTTTTCGATAACTCATATTTGTCAAGATAATCTAAAAGAAAGAACCCGTGTTAGACACGGGTCCCTTCACGCTGATATTTCGTTTTAGTTGTTCGCCTTAAGCTACTCGTCGCTCAAATCGACAGCAAAGACTGATGTCGGAAGCGACGCCTCATTGCCTCCGCCGTCCCGCATCTGCCTCACAACGTTTTTTGCACGCTCAACAATAAGCTCCTCAAGCTCTTTCTCACTCACGCGCTGAATAATGTCTCCCGGTTGACAATCAAGCTCATCACAGATATCGAGGAGCGTCTTTAGGCGAATAGCTTTTATCTTTCCGTTTCTAAGCTTTGAAATATTAGCCGGAGTATGCCCCGTCGCCCGAATCAGATCAGCACTGGTCTTTCCGGTCTTAAGCAGCTGCGTCTCAAGCTCGATGATGAGATAGCTCATGTTTCCTCCTACACAAGCTCGTCAGACTGCTCTTGGAGCAGCGAGGCATAACTCCAGATCGCCGAGATAAACAAACAGACAACCGCGCCGATAAGCGACCCCGCATCAAAGGCAATGCCTTGGCAAATCTCAATAACGAAGGAATGAGGCACGATGTAAAGCTCCAGTCCGCCAATGGTGAGATTGACCGATCCATAGGCACCAACAAGCGAAACCGCGGCGTTAACAGCAAAGGCAAGCGCGAGAACACGGATAAGCCGTACATGCGTCTTGGTAAAGGGCGAGACGTCCCGAGAGATGTTACGGCTGATCCCGCACAAAACGACAAGCGAAATACCCACGACGAATGCCAGGCACAGTCCGCTTGGGATAACGATGCACCCGCCATTGAGAAGCGTCACGACACCGAAAGAATCGACAGAAGCAACGTTTGTAACTGCATACCAGATCACGTAAACAACCAACGCGGCAAAAGCGACGAGCATCCCTGCAAAAACGGCTGCCATGCAAAAACCGAGCTTCCTGATATTTTCGCCCGCCTTGGCCATACGCTGAACGCTGTTGGACATACACTCACCCTCATCGACTCTATCGTTATTCGAACAGTTTATCGAACAACGATATGGATTGCATGCGGAAAGCCCCGCCAGTACGCATAGGCCATTCACTAATCAGAAGGGGCGAGCGTGGATTTTGGACACGTATCGAACGAGAGTGGATAATCTCCCACTTTGAGGCCGCCACCGGGCCTAAAACGGGAGATTATCCACTCTCATAGTCATCAAGGCTCACAGCCTCTTACTCGGCTGCCTCGCGCAGAGCCGACATCGTAGCCGCATATTGCCGCTGCAACGCATGCATCCCCTCGCGGGCGCCGTCAACGGCATCGGCGCCGCGCAGCGCTTCGGTTACCACGACCGCCGGCTCGTACAGATTATCGAATCCCAGGTTCTGGCTCACACCCTTGAGCGTGTGCGCTGCCATAAACGCACCTTCGGCGTCTCCTGCCGCCATGGCGGCCTCCAGCTTGTCCATGCTCTCGTCATCCAAAAACTTGAGGGCAAAGCGGGCAAGCATTTCCCCACCCATCAGCCGAGCGCACGCGTCGTCATAATTAGCGCCGATCTTCTCATACGCCTCACGCATGGAAATCATGGATTAAAAACTCCTTTGGTCAAACTAAATCGTGGGAAACGCGACGACGTCGGCGGGGCGTGCCAACGTCTCGGCAATTTGGTCTTGCACCTCGAGCAGGCAATCGAGCAGCAGCGGGTTAAAGGTGCCGCACTTACCGTCCAGGATCATCTGGATCGCCTCCTCGTGCGGGATAGCGTCCTTGTATACGCGCACGCTCGTCAGTGCATCGTACACGTCAGCCACCGAAACCACCTGCGCGGCGATGGGAATTTCGTCGCCCTTAAGGCCATCGGGATAACCCTTGCCGTCCCAGCGCTCGTGATGCCAACGCGCAATCTGGTACGCATATTCCATAAGCGCATTGCCGGCGTGATGGCTGCCCAGCTCGAGCAGCATGTTGGCGCCAATCGTGGTATGCGTCTTCATAATCTCGAATTCCTCGGGCGTGAGGCGCCCGGGCTTGTTGAGGATCGCATCGTCAATCGACATCTTGCCGATATCGTGCAGCGCCGAAGCCAGGGCGATCGTGGAGCGTTCCTCATTGTCGAGGAAGATCGTGCCGCTACGCTGGACCAGATAGCCAAGCAGCAGCTCGGTCAGCTTTTCGATGTTCGTAACGTGCCTACCGCTCTCGCCGTTGCAAAGCTCCATGACGCCGGCCATGATGTCGATGAGCATGCGACTGTTCTTGACGCGCTCGTTGTACTGTTGGGACAGCAGGTTCGTCAGGCGGCGCTGTTTGGCGTACAGGCGGATGGTGTTGCTTACGCGGCGGCGCACGACACGGGAGTCAAACGGGCGGTTGATATAGTCCGAGGCGCCCAGCTCGTACGCGCGCAGAACCGTATCATCGGAATCTTCGCTCGAAATCATGATGACAGGCAGATTATCGATACCCGATCGGCGCGACAGATCGGCCAGCACCTCAAAGCCGCTTATGCCCGGCATCACAATGTCCAACAGCACGAGCGACAACTCATCGCCATAGCGGTCGACCATGTCGAGCGCCGCACGACCGTTATCGGCCTCGAGGATGCAATGCTCGTCCTTGAGCATCTCGCTGAGAATGGCTCGGTTCATCTCGGAGTCATCGGCGATAAGCACCAAAGGCTTTTCGCTTTGGAAGGCCTCGATGGAATCGGCATCGGTCACGACCGTACCGGCTTTTGCCTTAGCGCGGCTCAGTAACTGAGCAGCGCGGCCAACGCCCTCATCGACCGTCTCGCCATGAATGCGAACGCCACCAACACATGCCGTCAAGCTCACGTACTCATGGCCCGGAATAATCGTGGAATGAACGGCATCGGACACCTGATGCAGGCGACGGGTGAAGTCATCGGAGGGAATATTGGGCATGACAACCACAAACTTGTCGCAGCCATAGCGCGCAAGCTCGTCAGTCGAACGAATTCCGCTGCGTATGGCTGTCGCCACAGCACCGAGCGCAAGGTCGCCGGCATGACGGCCACACGTATCGTTGAAGGCCCTAAAATCATCAACGTCGATCATCGCAACGCCGGCATTCATGCGGGCGCTGCGAAGCTTTTCCTCGTAATATCGGCGATTGCGCACGCTCGTCAGCACGTCGGTGTAGACAAGGTCCTCTTCCGCGGCCTCTTGCTCATCAATCGGACGCACCATCAGCAAGACGTGAGGCTCGCCCTCGACCTTCAGAGGGCGTAGACGGGCGCGGTACTCAGTGCCATCATTGAGCAGTTGCTCCGACACCTCATCGGAGTCTGCCAAAGCCTCAAGACTCGACTGACGCAGACAAGGGCAGCGATCGCCGGCGAGCAAGCAGTTAGGCTCGCTCTTAATCTGATCGGCCGACAGCAAACGCACCACGGGGTAGGTCTTCGCGACACGGGCGACCTCAGCGGCAGCCTCCTCGTCGGTTAGATTGACCTCGTGATTATTGAGCATATGGGGCCCTTTCGATAGTTTCGCATGGTAGCGGTGGGTTCCAAATGCTACAAGGGTAACACCTTGTCGATGCAGGTAAGTACGTGAATGCTGTTACATTTTTATGAGTTGGCAGGCGGCGCGATTGAAGTCGCAGACGTGAGGTTTTGAGCACATTTGTTAACACGGCCGAAACGTTTGCGGGTGAAGCCTGCTTTAGCCATTGCGAGTGTTAGAGCCCCAGGATGCCACGGACAGCCCGGGCAGCCGCTGCCGGGCGATCGCGCAGACCGTTATGCGCGCCCGGGATCGTCACGAGAAGACAATCGAGATATTCGGCAGCCGCTCGCGTACCAGCCTCACGGGGCGTGCCAATCGAGAGCTCGCCCAGGAGCACGGCGGCCACCGTTTTTGACGCGCGAACGCTATCCCAATCGGGAACGCAGGTCATAGTAATCCCGTATTCGTTTGCCATGAAACTGCGGCCGTTGCGCAGGGCATGCTTGGCTTCTGCTTCGGTCGTTCCAGGAGCCTCGGGGTCCAAGTCGCCGAGGGCTCCCAAGAAAAGCCGGAGCGCCCTTGAAACCTTCCCAGCCGCAATCATATCGAGCAAAACCGGAGCTGCGCCCATGCCGACGCCTTCGGCCGACACAGCCGGCTCATGCAGAATCACACGGGCGACGAGGTGGGGCTCGGTACGAAGAAGCTCCAACGCCACCAACGTACCGGCGCTGTGCGCAAGCACATTTGTCGGAGCGCTAACGTGTTCGATCACGGCTTGCAGGTCGGCGGCCTGAGCGGCAAGATCATAGCTGCCGTCTGCCGCATCGCTGCTGCCACCACAGCCGCGGCGGTCGTAGGCAATTACGCGGTAGTTGCGACTGAGCTCACAAGCGATGCTGTCGAAAAATGTGCCGTCGACACAAGCGCCGTGCACGCACACCAAGGCAGGAGTATCAGGCGACACATCCGGGCCGGCATATTCGCGACAGGCAATCGTGGTGCCCGCATTCTCGACCGTAAAATCCATGTTGTACCCCCGTCATCAATGCTCATCCAGTTGCACGTCAGTGCGGTTGGATGGACCCGCATTGCCTTACGCCTTGTTAACAGATTAACTGTACCCGACCCGAGGCTTTTCATGGCACGGCATCATGAGCGACGTGAAAAAACGAAACTTGTAAAGCAAGAGCCCGCACCTTGCTTTGGAGCCGATGCTATGCTTAGGCACAATTGTCTTGAGGAGCATATGCCTATGTCTACGTTTTTGAATGCCAGCCCCATCTTTGGGCCCGTTCGCAGCCGTCGCCTTGGTCTCTCGCTCGGCGTCAACATGATGCCGGCCAGCGGCAAAATCTGCACGTTCGACTGCATCTACTGCGAGAACGGCCTCAACGCCGAGCGCCCCTGCCATGAGCCGTATAACACGGCTGCCGTGGTGCTCGATGCACTCGAGGCAAAGCTGCGCGAGATGGCAGCCGAGGGCGAGCTCCCCGATGTGATCACCTTCGCAGGCAACGGCGAGCCCACCGCCGCACCGGAGTTTCCGCAGGCCATTGCCGGCGCCGTCGCGCTGCGCGACGAGCTTGCCCCAAACTCCAAGATCGCCGTGCTCTCCAACGGCACGCGCGCCGACCGCCCCGAGGTGCACGACGCGCTCATGATGGTCGACGACAACATTCTTAAGCTCGATACCGTCGACCCGGCGTTTATCCAGCTGCTCGACCAGCCCGTTGGCCCCTATGACGTCGAGCAACAGATCGAGACGTTCGCAAGCTTTGACGGTCACGTCATTATCCAGACGATGTTTTTGAGCGGTGAGTACCGGAGCAAGTCTCTCGATAACACCGGCGAGGAGTACGTTGCCCCCTGGCTCGCGGCGCTCGAGCGCATTCGTCCGCAGGAGACGACCATCTACACGGTGGCACGCGAGACGCCGGTCGCCGGCCTTGCCAAAGCAGCGCCCGAGGTGCTCGCCGCCATCGCCGCGCGCGTGCGCGCCCTCGGTATTCCCTGCCAGGTGAGCTACTAGCAAAACCACGCAGCAGCTAGTGCCCGCCATCCCGCCCCATCAGTTGCGGTGATATAGTTCCTATTTGTGCTGTTAAACCGCTTAAATCGGAACTATATCACCGCAACTTTTATGGCCGCGTGGGTGGGCTATACTAGCTGCGAATGAAAGGAAGTTAGCCATGTATGACAAAAGACCCGTGCCCGGCCGCAACGACGCTTGCTGGTGCGGCAGCGGCAAGAAATACAAGAAATGCCATAGCGCCTTTGATGAGCGCCTCGAGCGCTTGTGGGAAGAAGGCTGGGAGGTTCTGCCTCGCACGCTCTACAAGACTCCCGCCGATATCGAGGGCATCAAGCGCTCGGCAGCCATCAACGTGGGCGTGCTCGATTATGTGGGCGAGCATATCGCCGCAGGCATGACCACCAACCAGATCGACCAGATGATCTACGACTACACCGTCGAGCACGGTGGCACGCCGGCCGACCTTAACTACGAGGGCTATCCCAAGAGCGTGTGCACCTCGATCAACGACGTCGTCTGCCACGGTATCCCCTGCGATGCGGACGTGCTGCACGAGGGCGACATCATCAACGTAGACTGCTCCACGATCTTGGACGGTTACTTTAGTGATTCGAGCCGCATGTTCTGCATCGGCGAGGTCTCGGCCGAGCGCCAGCGCCTGGTCGACGTCACCCGCGCCAGCGTGGAGGCGGGTCTGGCGGCCGTCAAGCCATGGCTGCCGTTGTCCGTTATGGCCGAGGCAGTGCAAAAGACCGTCGAGGACGCCGGCTTTAGTGTGGTGCGCGAGTACGGCGGACACGGCATTGGCAAGGAGTTCCACGAGGACCCATTTGTGGGCTTTACCACCGAGGCACCCGATGTGGACACCATCATGGCCCCGGGCATGGTCTTTACCATCGAGCCCATGGTCAACGCCGGAGCGCCCGACATTAAGATCAGCAAGGGCGATGGCTGGTGCGTGCGCACCAAGGACGGTAGCGATTCGGCCCAGTGCGAGGTACAGCTCGTGGTGACCGAGGACGGCTACGAACTGCTCAGCTGGTAGCTGTAGATGCGCCGGATGCTGACGGGCACGCCCGTCTTGCATCCGGCGTTTTTATTTGAACGTTTTGCCTGATAAAACCTGCCAAAATAAACCTGTCCCTTTTTGGTAGGTCAAGCGGAGAGGACTGTTTGTGAACATTCTGGTTTTGCTGCCCGTCAATGACCGCCATCGCGCAATTCTTGAGTCGAGCGCTCCGGGCGAGGACTTTATCTACACGAGCTCCGACGCCGCCACGCGCAAGCAGGTCGCCGATGCGGACGTGATCTTGGGCAACATCGACCCTGGCATGCTCACGGCATGCGAGCATCTCCAGCTGTTGCAATTACAGACCGCCGGCTATGACGATTACTTGGCCGCCGGCACCGTGCCAGCCGACGCTAAGCTTTCCTGCTCGGTGGGTGCCTATGGCCAGGCCGTGAGCGAGCACATGTTTGCCATGGTCCTTTCCATGATCAAGCGCCTGCCCGGCTATCACGACTTGCAGCGCAAGCATCGCTGGGAGGATTTAGGTCCGGTCACCTCGCTCAAAAACGCCAACGTGCTGGTGCTGGGCGCGGGCGATATCGGCGGCCACTTTGCCACGCTCTGCCGCAGCATGGGCGCGCACGTCCGCGGTATCAAGCGTCATCCGCTCGTCTACCCCATCGTGTTTGAGGACATGGACGGCATGGACGCCCTCCCCGAGCGCCTGGCCGAGGCTGACATCGTCGCATCCTTTATGCCCAGCACACCCGAGACCCGCGGCCTGGCGAACGCCGAGTTCTTCGCCGCGATGAAACCGGGCGCCTTCTTTGCCAACGGCGGCCGCGGCGATCTTGTGGTTGCCGACGACCTAGTTGCCGCCCTGGAATCAGGACATCTCGCCGGCGCCGCGGTCGACGTCACCGACCCCGAGCCGCTGCCCGAGACAAGCCCGTTGTGGGATGCGCCCAACATGCTCATCACGCCGCACATCTCCGGCTGGTTCCACCTGGCAGCCACGCTCAACAATGTGGTCGACATCGCCGCGGAGAATCTGCGTCATCTGCAGGCCGGCGAAACCCTGCGCTGCTGGATTGAGCACTAATTTGTTCCGGCGTTTTACCAAACGCCGGAACTGCTCAACGCTACGAGCTTGCCGTTTGGCCAATCTGCCGCTCAATTTCAAAGGCGCGACCAGAAGGTCAGCGCCTTTTCATTTCACGGCACCTTGGCGCAAACGGCGGGCTCTCGCTGACTTTTGTTCAACCTGCAGGGTCTTCAAATTGCTAGAGCGTTGCTAAGTAATTCTTTGCGTTTTCGACGTTCATTGCTGCGACGGGCGCATGCGAACAGAGCTTGACATCGTTGGTGACCAGGAGATCTGCTTGAGCACGTATCGCTGCCGCAATGATTAAATCGTCTTCGTAATCGCTATGGAGCTCACGCTGCCTGCTCGCCATCCATATGTCACTCAGGTCGCAGGGTACCGGCGTGGCAAGTTGCGACAACACGTCGAGGCAATCCCATGCAAGTGATGTCGACGCCACGGCGACATCTTGGGACAGTGAGCCATGCTCTCGCCGATACCATGCCTTATGTTCGCTTGAAATCAAATAGAACAGGTCTTTGGACGATGTCGCCGCATACAGCAAATCCACCTGCGCCGTGCATGCATCGCGTAAAAACTCAATCGCCACCGAACGACCACGTCGTGAGGGAATAAAATAATCGAGCCACACGTTGGTGTCAACCAAGATGCGCTTTGGAGCCTCACTCATAGAGCCAGCTCGTCTCCTTGCCATAGCGATCCGCATAGGCATTCCGTTTGAGCTCTTCGTCGTCCGATGGCTGAGCCCTGACCATATCGATTCCCGACTCACGGCAAGCGGCAGCGAACAGCTTCGACCCCTGATCCATGAGCTCGAGCTTACGTTTGGCGGCCTTTTCGCGCTCGCGCTGCTCCGCCCGGGCACGACTGGGCAGCAGGATATCCTCGAGCGCACCGGGGCGATCGGCCAGCGACGCTGCAAGCTGCCAGAGCGCTCGCACCGCTTGGCTCGGCGTCATACCGGCCCTGGAAAGAGCGGCGTCCCCACTCCTTTTAAGATCGGCATCGAGACGTACGTTGATCTGAGCGGCGGTTGTGGTCATGACCCTTCCTTAATACTTCAAAACTATCATAAAACTCTATGGTAGATACGTAAAGCATGTATAGCATTTACAAGCATTAGCCGCACTCTGTACACAAAAAGCCGCCGAGGCACACTGCACCTCGGCGGTTACGTATCACCGATCCAGTTCGGTTTCACCTTTTGCATTTGCCCAGATAAAACCTGCCAAAATGAACCTGTCCCTTTTTGGTAGGTTTTAGAACTCTACGCTTTCGGCGCCGTTGATACGGAGGTCACGCTCGTAGAAGGCGGTGAGGGCGCGGATGGCGTACATCACGTCGCGTACGCCGCCGGTCTCGTAGCTCGAGTGCATGGCCAGCTGCGGCAGGCCCACGTCCACGGCATGCATGCTCGCCTGCATATTGGACAGGTTACCGAGCGTGGAGCCGCCGGCCATATCGCTCTTGTTGGCGAAGGCCTGCGTGGGCACGTCGGCGTCATCGCAAATAGCCTGGAACACCGCGCGGCTAAAGGCATCGGTGCAGTAGTGCTGGTTGGCGGCCTCCTTGATGACGATGCCGCCGTTGAGCACAACCTGGTTGCGGGCGTCGCACTTCTCGGCGTGGTTGGGGTGCACGGCATGCGCGTTGTCGCAGCTCACGAGCATCGAAGCGGCAAGCGCACGGTGGTACGACTCGTCGTCAAAGCCCAGCGATCCGTTGATGCGGCGCAGCGCGTCGGCCAAGAACGTCGACATGGCGCCCTGCTTGGTCTCGGAGCCAACCTCCTCGTTATCAAAGCAGCAAAAGACCGAAACGTCGTGCGCATTCTCGGCACCCAAAAATGCCTGCAGCGAGGTGTAGGCGCAGGCCAGGTCGTCGAGCTTGGGCGTCGAGATAAACTCGTCGGCCCAGCCCCAAATGCGCGCATCCTGACGATTGACCAGGAACAGATCGCGGCCCAAAATCTGCTCGGGCTCAACGTCCAGCTCGTCGGCGATCAGGGCGTCAAAGTCGCCCTGCTTAAGGTCACCAGCGCTGATGAGCGGGCACAGGTCAACGGCTCGGTTGGGAGCAAAGCCCTCGTTGACGCCACGGTTCATGTGGATGGCGAGGCTCGGGATGATGGCGACCTCGCGCTCGGTGGCAAGCAAGCGACTCTCAATGCGGTCACCCTCGCGCACCAACACGCGGCCCGCGAGCGCCAGCGGGCGATCGAACCAGGTGTAGTCGATCATGCCGCCGTAGGCCTCGGTGTTCAGGCGCAGCGTCTCGCCCGCGCCGTCAAGCTCAGGCACGGCCTTGACCTTAAACGTCGGCGAATCGCTGTGCGACGCCGTGAGCTGAAAATGATAGTCACCGGCAACGCCGTCCTCGCCCCACGTCGCGGCCAGGTCCTCGCCCACCTTAAAGGCGATAACGCTCGAGGTGTTGCGCTGCGTGTAATAACGCCCGCCCGGCTCGATATCCCACGCCGCGTTCTCGGGCAGGTAGGTAAAGCCCGCCTCGTCGAGCTCGGCCATAATGGTCGCCGCCGTATGGAACATGCTGGGGCATGCCTCGATAAAGTCGATAAGGTCGTTGGCGGCCTCGATATCGTCGGCCGTCACGTGCGCGCGCTCGGGCGTTTCCTGATCCGTCATGCTCTCCCCTTTCGCTGGGTTGATGGTCCCTTCCAGCATACCCCGCCACGCCAGCGCCGCACTCTTCATTCCGCGCTTAATTCCGCGCCACTCACCAAGTTGAGCCATCATGCCCGCGCTCCTTTTGCGACAATTGCGCTAACAGGACGAGAGGAGCCGTCATGAAGCCACGTAACATTGCCATCGCCTGCGGTGTCGCGGGAGCCGCCGTCGGCCTTGCCGCTGCCACCGGCATCGTTTATCACAAGCAAATCAAGTCCGTCGCGTCGCTCAAACGCTTGACCGACTATGCGGATGGCTATGACCTGTACGCAATCGACATTGCCTACGACTACGATCTTGATCGCGTCATCGCCGCTGGCGTGCGCGACGACCAGGCCTACATCGATGCCGTGGTGGCGCAGGTGTTGCCCGGCGTGCCGGCACATGTCCAGGCGCCCCAGTTTGCCTGCAGCGCTTTTGTCGCCGTAGATGCCGAAGGCCGCGTGCGCACCGGTCGCAATTACGACTTTAAGGACGACACCTCGGCGCTGCTGGTGCGCAATCACCCGCGCAATGGCTATGCCTCCATCGGCTTTGCGGCCCTCAATAACCTGGGCGCCAACACTCCGCTTGACTCCGTCGCCGGACGCGCCGCCGCACTCATGGGCCCGTTTGCCCAGCTCGACGGTGTTAACGAATACGGCGTGTCCATTGCCGTACTCACCCTGGATTCCAAGCCCTGTGACCAGGACACGCAACGCCCCGTCATCAACACCTCGCTCGCCATCCGCCTGGTGCTCGACCGCGCGGCTACCACGCAGGAGGCCGTAGACCTGCTTTCCGCCTACGACATGCACGCCATGGCCGGACGCGACTACCACTTCTTTATCAACGACGCCGCCGGTGACGCGCGGGTGGTGGAGTGGGATCCGCGCGATCCCAACCGTGCATGCAAGGCAACGCCCGTACGCCAGGTTACGAACTTCTACGCCTGCTATGGCAACGAAGTGCTGCCCAACCAAAAGAACGGCGAGCTGGGCCATGGCAAGGAACGCGCCATCGCCATCGCCGATGTCCTCGACGCCCATACCGGCGCCCAAGATGAGGCAGTCGCTTGGAAGGCCCTGCGCGCTGCGGCGCAAAAGCCCAATCCGGAAGACATCACCAGCAACACGCAGTGGTCGGTCGTCTTTGACAACACCGAGCCCGCTGCCGCCATCACGCTGCGCCGCCACTGGGGCGACGTCGACGCCTTCGCGCTGTAAGGAGCTGGCACCGTCGTCCTTACGCTCGCCTGACGTTGCTTACATTTCTATACGCTTGAGCTAACACGTTTTACCCCCGTATCAACAGTGTGCGGGGGTAAACTTATGCGCATGTTATAACTTGCCCGGAAGGATTCATCATGCTTAGGATCGGTCTTCTTACCAGTGGCGGCGACTGCCAGGCGCTCAACGCCACCATGCGCGGCATTGTCAAAACGCTTATGACCAATAGCGAAGAGCCTATCGAGATCTATGGTTTTGAGGACGGCTACCAGGGCCTTATCTACAGCAGATTCCGTGTTATGACGCCCGCCGATTTTAGCGGCATCCTCACCCGCGGCGGCACCATCCTGGGCACGAGCCGCACGCCGTTCAAGCGCTTGGACATTCCCGAGGCCGACGGCGTCGAGAAGGTGCCCGCAATGGTCCACACCTATCACAAGCTGCAGCTCGACTGCCTGTTTATGCTGGGCGGCAACGGCTCCACCAAGACCGCCAACCGCCTGCGCGAAGAGGGCCTCAACGTTATCGCCCTGCCCAAGACCATCGATAACGACACCTGGGGCACCGAGTTGACGTTTGGCTTTACGAGCGCCATCGACGTCGCCACCAAGTGCATCGACGACATCCACACTACCGCCTCGAGCCACGGCCGCGTGTTCGTCATCGAAATCATGGGCCACAAGGTCGGATGGATTCCGCTGTACGCCGGCGTCGCGGGCGGCGCGGACGTCATCCTGATTCCCGAGATTCCCTACGACATGGACAACGTCATCAAGACCATCGAGCATCGCATGGAGACCGGCAGCCGCTTTACCATCGTGGCCGTCGCCGAGGGCGCCATCTCTAAGGAGGACGCGGCGCTGCCCAAGAAGGAGTACAAGAAGAAGCTCGCCGAGCGTACGAGCCCGTCAATCGTGTACGACATCGCCAAGGAGATCGAGGCCAAGACCGGTCGCGAGACCCGCGTCGCCATCCCCGGCCACACGCAGCGCGGCGGCCAGCCCGACGCCCAGGACCGCATTTTTGCGACCCAGTGCGGCGTCGAGGCAGCGCTCGGTTGCCTACGCGGCGAGTTTGGCTACATGATTGCCCTGCGTGACGGCAAGATGTGCCACATGCCGCTCGAGGAGGTCGCCGGCAAGCTCAAATATGTCGACCCCCAGAGCGATCTGGTGCGCGAGGCCAAGGCGTTGGGCATCAGCTTCGGCGACGAATAGCCTCGGCTAGGACTGCCCCCATCGGAGGCCCCAGGGCTTACCTCCCAAATCGTCCTCGGACATGTCAGGACCCCGCCGTGCGCTTCGCGCGGCGGGGTCCTTCCGTCCTGCGGAAAGATTTGGGAGGTAAGCCCTAGGGCCTCCTGCGGTAACTGGGGAGGCCGGGGCTATTCGTCTTCTTGCTGCGGGTGCCTGGGGTAGAGTGCGGCGTGCATTTTTGGGAATATTCAGCATTCGGGGGCGCTTGCATACTGGATTTTGGGCGAAAGGCAGGCACCATGGGGCACATCCTGTGGAAAATGAGCGGCTCTTGAGGCGCTGGGGGCTCTTAATCAGGGCTTTCAGCGCAGTTTTGCGCGCCTGCGGACTTCGGGATGCTGAATACTCCGGAATTTGCACGCCGCCCCCTGGGGTACCCGTGGGCAAAAAGCAACCGTCCCGCCGAAATATGCATTTTGCGGTGCGGTTTATGCAGTACAGCGGCTGTGGATGCGCATGTCACTCAGCGTTCTTGCCGACCGATGCAACGTCGTGCGTAGCCCTTAATGTCTTCGGTGAAACCGTCAAGGTCGTCGAGCGTGATCACGTTATCGGAAAGCAAGTTGGCAATCTCATAATGCATGGTGCTGCGGCGAATATCGTTTGCTAGCACTCCCGAGGACAGCTTGTCCCTATTGATGCGCTCTTCTAGCGCCCAAAATCTACTAGACGCTTCGCTGCCGCCGTTTAGCATCTCGATGTATTGGCCGATGAGCATTTCCATATAGCTTTCTTGCCATTTTGGGAGCAGCTCCTTAAACAGCTTCCAGTCGCTTTCAGTTACCTCACCCATATTGCCTCCGTTCGCCAAACAGACTTAGCCATTCGATTTTTATTCTATTTGGTATTTTCGCTTGCAGCCGTGGATGAGGGGACCATCGGTCTTCGAGTTCGAGCTTGAATGAACCGTTTGCTACAAAATGCGCCTTATTACTACGATGATTCGAATGCCTTCGACCGTGCCGAAAAGGGTGAAAGTAAAACCGCAGGTAGAAAGCTTGCCGATTTTTGAAAAAGATGGGTGTGGTCGGCCTCATCGAGTTCATCGTAGTAAATCGGCCTTTTTCTTGGCATGCAGTGAGTTAAATACCAGTTCCCGTGCTGGAATTGCCCGCCCCATTCGTGAGTTGCGGTGAAATAGGGACTGTTAGACGCTCCAAGGTCCTCAACAGTCCGTATTTCAACACAACTTGGAAGGGGCGAGCGGCGTTGGCCAAGCATTGCTGACGGGTTGGAGCGGCTTAGGCTTGTTTGCGGCGTTTCCATTGCTTTCGGCACCAGCGCATGAGTGCTTTTACAACTGGGATGGTGATGAGGATGACCCATGCGGGATGGGACTGCGCCAAGCAAAGCCACATATAGAGGAACCAAGCAATGGCGGCTGTTGGATAGACGCTACCGATTAGCTTAGATAGATGACGTCGGTCGATGAAGTCGCCCATCGCATAGTAGACGGGAATCAGAAAGACCAGAAAGAGCCCCATGCCCCACGTGCCGCAGATGATGCCGAGCGCGAGATAGGCGAGGACGACAAGTGCAGGAAAGGGAAACTTGTTCCATGCGCGACCGAGCTTGGTATGGAAATGCTTGCCATGATGGTCGAGCTTGTCGTGTGCCTCTTTCCAGCTCGAAAAGGTCTCGCCGTCGATGGTAACGGTGCCGTCGGCATTGGTATGTACGCTGTGTCCATCGTCCTCTAGCGTATCGATATGCAATCCGCCCGGCCCGACATGGACCTCTTCACCCTTGCGCTCGTTAGCCACATGGATACCATTCCAGCCAACATGGACCTCTTCGCCTTTGTTGGGATCAATAACATGGATACCGCGTGCGAGAGAAATGTCGACAAGTGGCTTGCCGTCAGAATCCACGTGCTCGGTAGAAGACTCGGCGCCTTCAGACTCGCCTGAATTATTGGCGTCAACGTCATCGTCGGCCGAGGTGTCGACATCGCTAGCCGCTTCCCCATATAGCAACTCATCCAGTGACACGCCATACAGCGCGGCGAGCGCAATAAGGTTATCGGTATCGGGTGAGGATTCGCTGCGTTCCCATTTGCTGACAGCCTGGCGACTTACGCCAAGCTGAGCAGCAAGCGCCTCTTGGGAAAGACCGGCAGCTTTGCGGCGATCGACGAGGCGCTGTGCCATCGCAAGATCCATGACAGTTCCTTTCATGTGGCGACCGTAATCGAATGAGCCGAGTATGCCGAGAACAACCGGTAGCGACCACCATTTCTAGTTAGAATCTGCCCCAACCCTACCGCAACTACGAGTAGCAACCCCTAATGGCCTGCCATTTCATGACAAATGTCAGTACGCACAACAGCCAAAAACCCTCTCAATATGTTGCGGTGGAATAGTTCCTGTTTGGCATAGCAGAGCCATAAAACAGGAACTATTCCACCGCAACTTACTATCAGGCCACGCACCCGCAGAGTAGCTACGGGTGCCTAGGGTAGGATGCGGCGTGCATTTTTGGGAGTATTCAGCAGCCAAGAGTGCCTGCATACTGGATTTTGGGCGAAAGGCAGGCACCATGGGCCGCATCCTGTAAAAAACGAGCGGCTCTAGAGGCGTTGGGGCTCAGAATCGGGGCTTTCAGCGCAGTTTTGCACTCCCGCCCCCGCGCCCGCGGACCCGGGATGCTGAATTCTCCGGAATTTGCACGCCGCCCCCTGGGGTACCCGCGGGCAAAAAGCAACCGCCCCGCCGAAATATGCAATCGGCGGGGCGGTTTATGCAAAAATGCGGTTGTGGTACATTACAGCTCGCTACAGCTTGAATCCCAGGCAGGTTACTCGGCGCTCTTGAGGGCGCCGACCATGTCGATCTTATTGAGAGTTCGGTTGGTGGCGAGGTTGACGATGATCGTAAAGCCAAAGGAAAGCAGCACGGCGAGCACGTAGCTTAGCGGCTCGACCTCAACGTCAAAGTACAGCGACGGCATCTGCAGGATGTACGTGAAGCTCTCGGCCAGCAAGCCACCCAGCGGCACGCCCAACGCAGCGCCGATCGCCGTGAGGATCAACGTCTCCTTGTTGACGTAATGGTGCACCTCGCCACGGCGGAAGCCCAGCACCTTGATGGTCGCCAGCTCGCGTTCGCGCTCGGAGATATTCGTGTTGGACAGCGTAAACACCACCACAAACGATAGGCACGCCGCCATAAAGGTCACGAGCACCACGACGGAATTGATAATCGTAAAGTTCGCCTCGTAGTTCTCCCAATGCTCGGCCGTACTCGAAATCGTAAGCCAACCGTCGCTCTTAAGATTCTTGCTAAACGCAATCTGGTCGGCCGACGAGCCCTTAAGCAGCACAAAGACGCCGTTGAGGCGTGCGCTTCGACCGAACGCGCGCTCATAGGTGCCCTGCGTCATGTAAAGCGTGTTGCCCAGATAGTTAAGCGAAATGTCGCTGACTTTGACCTTGGCGACATTGAGCGACGAATCCTGGACGTGTGCCGTATCGCCCGGCTGAATCCCCAGCACCAGCTGTGAACTCTTACTCAGATACACGTCTCCGTCACGCAAAGACAGCGGCTCTTTGGACTCGTCCTCGAGGCACACGTAGTCGTCCAGATCGTTCATGCGGTCATCGGGCACCACGATCAGCTGCACGGTCTCGCTCTTGCCGCCAAACGTAAAGGTAACGTTGTCAGTCATGATCGGCAGCGTCGAAGTTACGGTCACGTTGGAATCATTGGCCGCGCTGCGCTCATCCAACGCCGCGCACGTCTGCGTAAAGTCATCGGGGTTGGCGACCGCCAGCAAGTCATAGCGCGTGATATGCCCGTACTGCTTGGGCGAAAGCGCGACCGACGTGTCGCGAATACCCATACCGCAGATCACAAGCGCGGTGCAACCCGCGATGCCAAAGATGGTCATAAAGGCGCGCTTTTTATAGCGGAAAAGGTTGCGTGCAGCGACCTTGTTCAAAAAACCCATGCGGCGCCAGATAAAGCCGATGCGCTCGAGCAGAATGCGCGAGCCAGCGCGCGGGGCCTTGGGACGCATAAGCGAGGCCGGGGTCTCGGCCATCTCGTGGCGGCAGGCGATAATCGTGGCGCCCACCACGCCCACGGCAAACAGCGCCACCGAAACGATCGAGGACACGATGTCGTACGAAAGCAGCATCTGGGGCAGTGAGTACATGTCGTCGAACACCGTAAACAGGAACAGCGGCAGGCCCACAAATCCGATGATGTTGCCGAGCACGCCGCCGATCAGACAGGCCCACAGCGCATAGTCCACGTATTTGGACAGGATGCGTCCGCGCGAATAACCGAGCGCCTTATACAGGCCGATGAGTGTGCGTTCCTCCTCGACCATACGCGTGGCGGTGGTAAGGCTGATGAGCACGGCGACGATAAAGAAGATGAACGGGAACACCGTGGCGATGGCTTCAATTGACGAGCTATCGCTCTCCACGCTCGAGTAGCTTGCGATATTGCCGCGGTCCTGGATGTACCAGGTGCATTCGCCCAGATCGGAAAGCTCGGCGCGGACATCGGCAAACTGCTGGTCGGCGGCGGCGCGGCGCTGATCCAGGTCGGCCTGCGCTTGCACGCGCTCCTCGCTGCCCTCTGCCATGCGATTGATGTTGTCCTGCTCAATCCCAAAGAGCATATTCGCCTGGCGCTCGGCCGCATCCAAGCTTGCCGGCGTGTCGACCGTCAGCTCCTGGGCGCGCGCCTTCTCACGCTCCTCGCGGATCTTCTCGATATTGCCCTTGACCTCATTGATCTTTGCCGCGTAGGAATCCGAATAGGAGTTGAGGCTCTTGGCTCCCTCGACGATCACGTGGACCGCGGAGTAGGAAGAAGATGTCGCGGCGTCCTCGCTCACATAGAACTTATAGTCCGCCGCCGAAGCAGCGCGAAAGGCGTTGACTGTCGAGTCGGAGCTCACATCAGTGGGGTCGAGGACCTCGGCCGTAATGGTGTAATCGCCCGCGGCAAACTGGTCCTTGGCGCTTTGATTGGACGAGCTCGCGTCATTGGCGGCAAAACTCACCGTATCGCCGATTTTCTTGCCCGATGCCTTCAGGAACTTCGAAGTCACCGCGACTTCATCAGCGCTCTCGGGCAAATCGCCGTTCACGAGCACCGGCTGATCGATGTTCTCCTTGGAGAGACTCTGCACGACCACGCGCTCGCGCGTTGTACCCACGGCGGTGTAGGCGGTCTCGGTGTAGATGCCCTCGGCCGTCTCGACGCCATCGACCTCTTGGATCGCAGCAAGATCGTCATCGGTCAGACCATAGGTCGACTGCACGTTGATGTCATAAACATTCTGCTGGTCAAAGTAAGCGTCAACCGAATCGCACAGGTCCTCGCAGCCCGCCTTGAGGCCGCACATCACGCTCACGCCGAGCGCGGTGATCACGACGATAGACAAGAAGCGTTTGAGGCTGCCGCGAATCGTGCGGTAGATTCCACGGCGAAACACCGTCGGGACCATATCGTTTGAGCTTTGAGCGGTACGGTAGGTCGTAAAATCCTGCTCGCGCTCCGTGTTCTGCGCGTCGCGGCGTTGGCTGTTTTGGCGGTCCTGGTCCATGGGCGCTACCACTCGATCGTCTCGATAGGCACGGGATTTTGCTGGACCGTCTCGCTCTCCACGCGGCCGCTCTTAAAGCGAATCAGGCGATCGGCCATGGGCGCCAGCGCAGAGTTGTGCGTGATGATGATGACCGTAATGCCCTGCTTGCGGCAGGTATCCTGCAGCAACTGCAAGATCTGCTTGCCAGTTTTGTAGTCGAGTGCGCCCGTGGGCTCGTCGCACAAAAGCAGCTTGGGGTTCTTGGCCAGTGCACGGGCAATGGACACGCGCTGCTGTTCGCCGCCCGAAAGCTGCGCGGGGAAGTTGGCGAGGCGGTCGCCCAGGCCAACTTGACGAAGCGTTTGCTCGGCATCGAGCGAGTCGGGGCAGATTTGCGCCGCGAGCTCAACGTTTTCGAGCGCCGTCAGGTTGGGGACCAGATTGTAGAACTGGAAGACAAAGCCAACATCGGCGCGGCGGTATTCCACAAGCTGTGCCTCGTTGGCAGCGCTCACGTCACGCCCGTCCACCGTCACGGTGCCGGAAGTTGCCGTATCCATGCCGCCCAGAATGTTGAGGGCCGTAGTCTTGCCGGCACCCGAAGCACCCAAAATGATGGCGAGCTCGCCGCGCTCGACCGTAAAGCTCGCGCCGTCGAGCGCGTGGATGCGGGCGTCGCCTTCGCCGTATGCTTTGATGACGTCTTTGAATTCGATATAGGCCATCGATTAATTCCCATCTGGTCGGATAACTCTTTAGTATTACCCATTTCCCACCTACCAAAAAGGGACAGGTTTATTTTGGCAGGTTTTATATGGGGAAACGGCAGCTATAGATGAGACGCCGGGGAGGCCGAGAAATCATCGACGGGGTCAGGCCGACCGCCAAGCACAACGCACGCATCTCAATCTGTCAGCCAAATCATTCGAACAGCTGTTCGTTTCTATGATATGATTCAACTATCTAAGCAGGCCAATACGCAGAAAGGCGGCCGACATGGCGTTCGACTTTAAGAAGGAATGCAAGGAGCTCTACAAACCTGCAAGCAAGCCGAGTATCGTAACTGTCCCGCCTATGAGCTACGTTGCCGTTCGCGGAAAGGGCGACCCAAATACCGAAGGTGGCGAGTATCAAAACGCCCTGCCGCTGCTCTACGGCATCGCCTATACCGTCAAGATGTCGAAGAAAGGCTCAAGGAGTATCGAGGGCTATTTCGACTTTGTGGTACCGCCGCTCGAGGGTTTCTGGTGGCAAGAGTCCCCGAGCGGCGACATCGATTATGTACACAAGGACAATTTCAACTTTATCTCGTGCATCCGCCTGCCCGATTTCGTCACCCGAGATGACTTTGACTGGGCAGTCGCGGAAGCCACGACCAAAAAGAAACTGGACTTTTCCGCCGTCGAACTGCTTAAAGTTGACGAGGGTCTCTGCGTTCAATGCATGCACACCGGGCCCTACGACAACGAACCGGCGACCGTAGACGCTATGCATGAATACACGACCGAGCTGGGCTATGTTCCCGACTTCTCAGACACCCGTTTACATCACGAAATCTATCTCTCCGATCCACGCAAATGCGCACCGGAGAAACTTAAGACCGTGGTTCGTCATCCTATCAAGCGCGCTGAGTAGCGTGGGGCGTCATTTCACGCGCATCAGGTTTTAGGCCAGGCAATCAGCCGCTCCAAGGTCATCTGGCAGCTTCCTTGACGCAGGTCATCGTATCTTATAATTTTATGTCTCTAAAGCTGGAAAGCCTCTCAACGATGCGCAACTCCAGCTCTTTTTATATCAAGAGGCTTAAATGAAATACCAGAAGTCGTGGATATCCATCAACGAACAGATAGCACTATTGACAGAAAACAAGGGTCTTAAGTGCTCTAATCAAAGCGAACTCGAGCGAGCTTTGGTCGAAGTCGGCTACTACAGGCAAAGCACTCGAGCGTTATTCCTCGTACGCGCCCTCAAGCCGCAGCAGCCACTCCTTGCGATCAAGCCCGCCGGCATATCCGTTGAGCGAACCATCGGCGGCAACTACGCGATGGCATGGCACGATTATCGAAATGGGATTACGCGCAACCGCAGCCCCCACCGCACGAGGAGACACAACGGGATCCTCGTTCCCCGGCACCCGATGGCGGGCGGCAACACGCTGGGCGATCTCGCCATACGTGGCAACCTCGCCGCGCGGAATGGAAAGCAGCTCGTACCAAACTTCACGCTGAAACGCCGTACCAATCATATGCAACGGCGGCGTAAACCGAGGCTCCTGCCCCGCAAAATAAGCATTCAGCCAAGCCCAGGAACGCTCAAGCACCGAAGACGCCGCACCATTTGCCGGACTCACCGACGATATGCCACCAATACCGGAAACCGCATCGGCGCCTTCAACATATTCGGAGTCTTCCCGGAGAAGCGTGGAACCGAAATGCTCCTGCCCCTCAAACCAAAGTCCCGTCAGACCGCGGCCATCAGCGGCAAGCAAGATTTCGCCCAAAGGCGAGGCAAATGTCGTCGTGACCACCAGCGGCTCCTTTCAAAACTCCGCAACATAATACCGCGAATTGTGCAGACAACCCCAATCGACCCCAAAGTCACCCAAGGCAGCAGGCGCGCAGCGCCGCAGCTGCCGCACGACCCCAAAGTCCCCGCAGGCAGCAGGCGCAACGCGCCGTAGCTGCCGGCCGCGCCCCACAGTCCCCAAAGGCGGCAGGCGCGAAGCGCCGAGGCCGCCGCCGGAACCAGGGCCCGCAACAGCCACGTGCCCCCACATCAGCCCAGCGGCCCCAACCAACAACGGCCCCATCGCAGACCGCTCGCAGCAGCGTCGCCGCAGGCGGGGGCCGGGCTTAGTTTTCAGAACACTCCGCAGACCAGTGTGGCGC
>URIA01000036.1 GCA_900547765.1 uncultured Collinsella sp.
GTACGCGACCGACGATTGAACGTCAGATTGCCGCTTAGGGGCGTTTGCAGCGTCGGCTACGACAGATCGTCCTCGTAGGGCATCAGGTCTGCCAGATAGCCCTTCTCCTTGAGTATGGCCTCGATCTCGTCGAGGGTCTGCTCGTCTTCCGCGGCGATGCGATGGAAGTGGTAGCCGCTGGTCACCGTCAGCAGCGGGAAGCTCTTGCCGCTGGCGATGCCCTCTAGGTAGCGCTCGACATCGCGGCGGTTGCGGATGTCCAGGTCGGCCGTGATCTTACCGTACACGCGGTGATTGACGATCACGTTGAGCACGGCGCCACCGGCGTCGACGATACTCGTGAGCTCATCGCCTGCCTGCTCCACGCTGTGGCGAACCTTGACCAAGCGCGTGGGCACGGCGGGGCTGCTGGGGGCCTCCTGCAGCACATAGCCACGGTTGGTTGCCACGACATCGTGCCCATCGGCGCGCAACAGGGCAATATCCTGAACCACGACCTGGCGGCTCACGCCAACCTCGCGGGCAAGTGCGCTGCCCGAAACGGGCTCCCTGGCTCCCTCGAGCACGCCCATGATGGCACGACGGCGCTCGCGGGCGTTCATTATTTACCGTCCAGCAGACGCAGGTGCTTAAGCGAGAGGTCGAGGATCGGGGCGGAGTGTGTCAGCGCGCCCGAGCTAATAAAGTCGACGCCCAGATCGGCCAGGGCGCGAATATTGCTGGCGTCCACATTGCCCGAGCACTCGGTCTTGGCGCGGCCGGCGATAAGCTCAATCGCGGCAGCCATGTCATCGTGGGTCATGTTGTCGAACATGATGATGTCGGCACCGGCCTCCACGGCCTCGCGTACCATGTCCAGGTTCTCGCACTCAATCTCAACCGTCGTGGTAAACGATGCGTGGGCGCGTGCCATCTCAATCGCACGCGTCACACCACCGGCGGCGTCGATATGGTTGTCCTTGAGCATGACGGCTGTCGACAGGTTGTAGCGATGGTTGCTGCCGCCGCCGATCTCAACCGCCGCCTTCTCGAAAACGCGCATGCCCGGCGTGGTCTTGCGTGTGTCGACAAGCACGGTCTTGGTACCCTCGAGCGCCGCTGCCATTCTGTGCGTATAGGTAGCGATACCGCTCATGCGCTGCAGGTAGTTGAGCGCCACGCGCTCGCCCGAAAGCAGCACGCGCGCATCGCCGCGCACCTGGCCCACGTGGTCGCCGGCGTGCACCTCGTCACCGTCGGCAACATCAAACAGCACCGAGCTCTGCGAATCCAGCAGCTCAAAGGTGCGGGCGAACACATCCAAGCCCGCGATGATGCCATCGGCCTTGGCGATGAGCTCCACCGTGGCGGGGCGCGCCGTGGGGCACACGCTCGCCGTGCTCACGTCCTCAAACGTAATGTCCTCGCGTAGAGCCTGCAGAATCAGATCATCGACGACGAGCTTCATGGTAATGGGATTCATGGTCTACTCCTCCACGGCCTGCGTGCCGGCGGCACGGGCCAAATCATCGATCGCCAGGGAGTCGGCGCTCAGGGCGCGATGACGCCCGTCGAGCGCGGGCTCGCCCGCCTGCTCCACGGCGAGCGACTCGCCGGTGCGCATGTACCACGCGGCGCGACGACCCCAGACCAGCGCCTCGAGCAGGCTGTTTGATGCAAGGCGATTCTTGCCGTGAACGCCGTTGCAGGCCGTCTCACCGGCTGCGTAGAGCTCGGGCATCGAGGTGCGGCCGTCCTTGTCGACCCACACGCCGCCCATAAAGTAGTGCTGCGTAGGCGTAACGGGGATGGGCTCGTCCAAGATGTCGCGGCCGTCCTCCAAGCAGCGTGCGCGAATGTTGGCAAAGTGCCCGGTCACTACATCGCGCTCGACGGGGGCAAAGCTCAGCCACTCGTGCTCAGTACCGTCCTGCTTCATCTGCTCGCGAATAGCGGCGGCGACCACATCGCGCGGCTGAAGCTCGTCGGTAAAGCGCTCACCGGCGGCATTGAGCAGAATCGCGCCCTCGCCGCGGCAGCTCTCGCTGATCAGGAACGTGCGACCCGGCTGCGGCGAGAACAGACCCGTGGGATGGATCTGCACGTAGTCCAGGTGCTCCATCTTAATGCCATGCTCCTGAGCGATGTAGCAGGCGTCGCCCGTGAGCTGCGGGTAGTTGGTCGAGTGGTCGTACACGCCGCCAATGCCACCCGTCGCCCACAGCGTGTGGCGGGCATGGATCTTAAACGGCTCGCCGGCATGCGCGCCCTCAGCGGCATTTACCAGCTCGTCGGCGGGACGAACCGAGTTGTCCTCGTCCACGGAAACGGCGACGACACCGGCACACACCGTGTCGCCGTCACGCTCGCCCGTCAGGATGTCGGTCATGGCCACGTGCTCCAAAATCTGCACGTTGTCCAGCTTGCGGACAGCCTGAAGCAGCTTAGTCGTGATCTCCTTGCCGGTGATATCGGCATGGAAGGCAATGCGCGGACGGCTGTGTGCACCCTCGCGGGTAAAGTCGAGGCTGCCGTCGGCCTTGCGCTCAAAATCCACGCCCATCGCTAGCAGGTCGTTGATGACCGAGCGGCTCGAGCGGATCATGATGTCGACGCTCTCGCGGCGGTTCTCGTAATGGCCGGCGTGCATGGTGTCCTCAAAGAAGGCATCGTAGTCCGAGCCTTCGGGCAGCACGCAGATGCCGCCCTGCGCGAGCATCGAATCGCACTCGTCGACAGCGCCCTTGGAGAGCATGATCACGCGCGTGCTCGTCGGCAGGTTGAGAGCTGCGTACAGGCCCGCCACGCCGCAGCCGGCAATAACGACGTCGCACTCCATGTCGGGGTATTGTTTGGTTTCCACAGGAATCCTCTCCCTTGTAATGTGGCATAAGGGACCGTCCCTCATGCAACATTGTTCTAGCGTGCTGCGTACTCGAGCATACGGTCGAGCGTGAGCTTGGCCTGGTCTGCTGCCTCGTCCGAGACGCCGATCTGCACCTCGCCCTCGCCCGTCTCCAGGCAGCGCACGAGCTTTTCGAGCGTGATGAGGTCCATGTTGACGCAGGTGGGCTGCACCGCGGGGAAATAGAACTTCTTGCCGGTGCCCTGGCAGCGGCGCTCGAGCTCGTAGAGCACGCCGCGGACCGTCACGATGATGAACTCGCTCGCGTCCGACTCCTCGGCATACTTGATGATGCCGGCGGTGGAGCCGATGTAGTCGGCCTCGGCCAGAACGTCGGCCTTGCACTCGGGGTGCGCCAGCACGAGCGCGTCGGGGTGGGCCTCCGTCGCGTCGACGATCTGCTCGACGGTGATGATGTGATGGCGCGGGCAGTAGCCGTTGTTGAGGATGACGTGCTTTTGCGGCACCTGCTCGGCTACGAAGCGGCCCAGGTTTTGGTCGGGAATGAACAGGATATGCTGCTGCGGCAGCTCGGACACAATCTTGACGGCGTTGGAGCTGGTGACGCACACGTCACTCCAGCTCTTGATCTCGACCGTCGAGTTGACGTAGCAGACCACGGCAAGGTCGTCACCGTACTCGGCGCGGGCGGCGTCGACCGTCTCGCGCTTGACCATGTGAGCCATGGGGCAGTCCGCGCCCGGCTCGGGCAGCAGCACGGTCTTAGTGGGATTGAGCAGTTTGGCGCTCTCGCCCATAAACTCCACGCCGCACAGCACGATGGTCTGCTGCGGCAGGCTTTTAGCGAGCTTAGCCAGGTAGAAGCTGTCGCCGACGTAATCGGCAACGGCTTGGACCTCGGGCGCCACGTAATAGTGCGCCAGAATCACCGCGTCGCGTTGGATTTTTAGTTGCTGAATGGCCTCGACGAGCTCTGCGGGCACCAGCGCCGCGCGCTCCGTTGCCGTCGTTGCCGATGCCAGGCCGGCCGCAATATCGCGTGCAAGCTCCGATGCATCCATGTTCGCGCTCTGTGCCATCAAGGCCCCTCTCTTTTGGCGAATCTTGGGGCTTTAGTATGACACCTAGGTTTACAGCTGACAAGACAGCTGTAAACCTAGGTGTAAAGTTGAAATAAAGATTCAATCATGCGGCAGGTCCATTTTCGAACTGGCAAGCTGAGGATAGTCGAAAATGGACCTGCCGCATGATTCGAGCAGCCGTTTTGCCTTGGACCAAGGGGCAGTGGTCAAAAAGGCCAAATATGAGTACTGTCACTAAATTAGTAGCAGCGATTTTCCAGTCCAGAGCAGCAAAATCGCCTTGTTTGGAGCCCGATCGCGACTCTGAAGGACGAAAATCGATGTACTTTTGGCCGCTGACACCGATTTTTGAGGCCATTTGGCTGCCACCAAACTGGTAGCAGTACTCATATTTGGCCTTTTTTGACCACCGGGTTTCCGGCAGACCCCAAAAGCGGGTCCGGATCGCTCGATCCGGGCCCGCTGGGGACTGGCGCGCGACTGCGCGCGGCGCTTCATGGTCCACGCCAGCAGCAGGGCTGCCACACCGGCAGCGAATACGGCACCAGCCATGGCGTACTCGCTGTCGCCGGACTCAGGCAACGCCTCCTTGCCATCCTTCTTCTTAGGCTTGGAAGTCGTAGTCGTGGTCGTAGTAGTCGTGGTGGTCTGACCAGGAGCGGGCTTGGCAGCCTCGGCAACGGTAAAGGTCGTCTCGGCCGTGCCCGTAGTCGAAACCACGCTCAGCCTGTGCTCGCCCACGCCGAGCGTCTTCAGGAAGCTCGTCTTGAGCGTCACGATGGTTGAGCCCTCGGTGAGCACGTAGTTCTCGGCCGCGACCTCCTTATCGTCAACCAGCACCTTCTGGAAGTACTTGATCGGCGCGTTCGAGCGGAAGCTCAGGTCCTTGGCGGCGTCGACCGTAATCGTCTGGCCTGCGCCCTCGATGATTGAAGGCGCCAGGATCGCGATGTCCTCGGTCTTGCCCTTCTCGCCGCAGACGGTGCACTCCTGATGCCTCTCGCCCTTGGCCTCGGTGGTCGCCGGCTTGTCGACGACCCACTCAAAGGTGTGCTCAGCCTTGTCGAGGACCTCACCACAACGGCAGATATGCCAGTGGTTCTTGGCGTCGTGCGCCCAGCCGGAGCCGTCGGGCTCGTGCCTGAGCACGCCCTCGACCGTCACGTTCACATCGCCCTCGATATCCTTGAGCTCATAGGTGCCGTCGTCAGAGAGCTTAACAGGCTTGCCGTTGACGTTGACGGCGTAGTCCTTACCCGTAAAGTACGCGCTGTCAATGCCGATAGCGAGCTTTGCGGAGCCGTGCCAGTCGAGCTCGGTTGCCGTCGAGGTGAGTGTGTATCCCACCTGGTTGTCCGGCAGCGTCACGACGAGCTTGCGGCCCGCCTTCACGGTAACCTCGGTAACGGCAGAGGCGTCGTAGTTGGTCTTGGCCTGGATGCGCACCTCGTACATGCCGGCGGCGAGGTCTTTGAGCTCGGTCACGCCCTCGCCCACGGCCTGGTACTCGGCGGCGCCCTGAGCGCGCCACTCCATGGTGCCGTCGACGCCCGTTATCTTGCCATCCTTCTTGCCGCTCACGGTCTCCGCCTCGGCCTGGACCACCGGCGCGTCCTGCGCGGCATTCTTGATGGAGAACTCGCACGTCAGACCCTCGACAGGCAGCGTGTAGTTGCCCGCAGCCTTGCCCGTCAGCTCGGCGAGGGTCGCCGTATAGGCGCCGACCTCGGTCTGGGAACCATCGACGAACGCGCCGAGGTCATCATCGCCGATGACGTTGCCAAGCGTCGCCTCGGGGCAGTGCTCCTTGCCGTCGTAGACAAACTCGCTGGTACCCCACGTCACGGTGAGCAGGCGCTGGTTGATGGTAAACATGCCATCGACGAACGAGATGTTGTAGTTGGGGTTGGCGTCCTTGGCCTGCGTCGGGTGTAGAGCATAGCCGCCGTCGCGCACGCTGTCGTCATCTTCGCGCTCGATCTCAATACCCTGAAGGCTCTCGCCTTCGACAAGCTCGCCGGATGTGATCGCCCACGTAAACACGGGGTCGGCTTCGCCGTACGTCTTGGAGGAGTCGTCGGCCGCAACCGTAATCGTGCGCGGCTTGACCTCGAGCGTCACCTGGCCCTCGACCGTCGCACCGCCAATCATCACCTTATAGGCAACATCCAGCGTGCCGGCGTCCTTGATCTCGGGGACAGCGGCAGACCAGGTCTTGCCGTCGTCGGTGCTGTATTCGGCCGTCGCACCCTCGGGCAGCGCCGAAGCATTGACCGTGTGGTACGCGCCGTCGTACTCGCCGGAGTAGCCGGAAATGGCAGCAGCCGGAATATCCTCAGGGGCAAGAGCGTACCCGCAGACGACGCACTGACGGTGACCGGAGCCCTTCTCGGACGCCGTGGGAGGCGTGTCAACAACCCACTCAAAGGCGTGCGCAGCCTCGTCGATCTTCTCGCCGCAGGTGCACTCGTGCCAGTGCGTATTGTCGTCGGAGAGCCACGTGCCGTTCACAGCCTCGTGCTTGCGCACGCCCTCGACCGTTGCCCTCACGTCGCCCTCGACGTCCTGGACGGTGAACTCGCCGCGTTCGTTGGGCGTCACGGCGCCTCCGTTGACCTTGACGACATAGGTGAGGGAGTCGGCAAAGTAGCCATCCTCGATGCTGATAGTGAGGGTGGCAGAGCCATGCCAGTCGAGCTCGGTCGCGTCAGCCGTGAGCTTGTAGCCGACCTGCTCGGCGGGCAGCGCCACAGCGAGCTTGCGGCCCGTGGCAACCGTAACCTTGGTCGCGGCGGAGGCTTCGTGGTCGTCATCAGCGCGGTAGCGCACTTCGTACGTGTCCGCGGCAAGACCGCTGAGCTCGGTCGCGCCTTCGGGCACAGCCTGATACTCGCCCGAGTCCTTGGCGCGCCACTCCATAGCGACGTCGACATCCGTGATCTTGCCATCAGCCTTGGCACTGACGGTCTCGGCCACACCCTGGACCACCGGTGCGCCCTTGGGAGCCTTCTTGATGGAGAACTTGCACGTCAGGCCCGTTGCTGGCAGCTTGTAGTTGCCCTTGTCGACGCCCATCAGCTCGGTGATCTCCGCCGTGTAGGCGCCGGCCTTGACCGCAGCACCGTCGACATACGCGGAGACGTCGTCATCGCCCATGACGTTGCCGAGGTCCGCCATGGGGCAGTGCTCCTCGCCGTCGTAGGTGAACTCAACGGTGGCGTCCCACTCCACGGTGAGCTCGCGCTTGGTGATGATGAACTTGCCATCAACGAACGTAATCTCGTAGTTGGGGTTAGCGCCCTCGGACTGCGATGCCGTCACGGCGTAGCCGCCCTTGCGCACGGCCTCGCCGGCCTCACGGGAGACGGTGATGCCCTCAAGGGACTCGCCCTCCACGAGTTTGCCTTCAGTGACCTCCGAGCCCAGCGCGGGATCATCGTCGCCGTACGTCTTGGAGGCATCGGACGCCGTCACAGTGACCTTGCGCGGCGTGACCACAAGTTCCGCCTCGCCCTCGATAGCGGCTCCGTCGACGGTCGCGCTGTACTTGAACGGCAGGGTACCGACGTTCTTGATCTCGGGGACCGTGGCAGACCAATTGACGCCACCGTCGATGCTGTACTGGACCGCCGTGCCCTCGGGCAGGGCCGAGACATCGGCAGTGTGGACCTTGCCGTCATACTCGCCGGAGTAGCCGGCAACAGAGGCTGACGGAATCACAACTTTCTCGGGAGAATCGTAACCACAGACAGAGCAATGCTGGTGCTTAGACCCGGGCTTCTCGGCCGTAGGCTTCTCGTCAATTACCCACTCGAAGGAATGCTCGGCAACGTCAATCCGCTCACCGCACGTGCAAACATGCCAGTGAGAAGAACCGTCGCTCTTCCAGCCGGTACCATCGGGCTCGTGTTTGGCGATACCCTCAACGGTAATCACGGTGTCTTTCTCAACCTTAGAAATCTGGTAAACACCCTGCTCGCTGGGCTTGATGGTCTCGCCGTTTGCCTTAACGGAAAGATCCTTGGTCGCGTAATAGCCATCCGCGACCGTAAGCTCAAGCGTCGCAGAACCGTGCCAGTCGAGCTCGGTCGCGTCAGCCGTGAGCGCGTAGCCCGTCTGCTCGGCCGGCAGCGTTACTTTGAGCTTAGACCCAGCGGCGATGGTAACGGTAACGATCTCGGAGGCTTCGTAATTCGTCGTCGCCCCGTAGCACAGGCGATATGAACCAGGCGCCAGATTCTCAAGCTTGTCGCCATCGACCAGATCACTTGCCTTGATGAACATCATCTGCTTGCTAGGCTTGCCCAGCATCATCGATGTATCAACGCCCTCAATCTTACCGTCGTGTTTACCACTCACGGTCTCCGCTGTCGCCTTTACATTGGGAGCACTGTCCCGTTTGGCCTTGGCGATAGCGTACGTGCATTCAATGCCCGAGGGCTTGCGGTAATTAGAGAGAACCTCATCCTCACCGACGAGCCCAGTCACCTTCGCCGTATACGTGCCGGCATTTACCTTTGCGGCGTCAGTGACCTTGAGAGACACGTCGTCACCGGGAACCAGATTGGTTATCTCTGCCGTGGGACCCTGTTCTTGGCCGTTGTAAACGTATTGACCAACATTCCACGTCACCTCGATAGTGCGACGTGTGATGGTGAACTCGCCTGCCTCAAACGTAATGTCGTAATTAGCGTTGGCACCCTCTTCCTGAGAAGCCGTCACCTTGTACGTCTTATAACCGGTCAGGACACTCTCGCCCTCATCACGCTTATACGTAATATCGGAAAGCGTATCGCCCTCCATAAGGGAGCCGGCCGTCACTTTATAGGTAAAGTCGGGGTCCGGATCGCCATACGTTTTAAATGCAGCAGCAGGAGCCACCGTAATCGGGCACGGCGTCACCTCGAGCGTCACCTGTCCCTTGATGTCGGATGCACCAGGGATTGTCACCTTATAGTCGACCGTGGTCTTGCCGACATTTTTGATTGTGGGGGCATCCGTTTTCCACGAGGCGCCACCGTCGATGCTGAACTGAGCCGTCGCGCCAGCCTTAAGGTCCACGCTCACGGCATGCTCATTGCCGTCATACACGCCGACATAACCGTCGATGCACGCCGGTGGAATCTCTTCCTCGCGCAGGACATAGCCGCACGTGGAGCATTGATACCGCTTTAGGCCGGGCTTCTCGCTGGTAGGAGCCGTGACTTCCTCCCAGTAGAACTCATGCTTGCCTTCGTTTACCTTCTCCTTGCAGCGGCACACCTGCCAGTGAATGCCATCTGAGCCTTCGGTCTTATACCAAGTACCGTCCTTCGACGCACAAGGACCCTCCGCGATTGTGAAGACGTTAGCCGACGAAGCGTAGTGGTTGTTGTTCGCCTTAAAGCGCACCTCGTACTTCCCGGCAGCAAGCGACTCGATTGAAGTTTTACCAGCACGGATGGATTCCCAGTAAGTGTCCCCGGATTTTCTCCACTCATAGGTCTCGTTGAGGTTGGAAAGCGACCCATCCTCGAGCAGATGCGCACTTTCGTCCTTGACCTTGACACCCGTGCCTTCGCTAGCGATATAACGCCACGGAACAGGCTGTCTGGCCGGCGTGATCTTGATTTCAACCGACCCGCTCTTTGTCACATAGTCTTTCGCGGTGATGCGGTAATCGACCGTTACGGAGCAGATCTCGCCCTTACGGTTACGCTGAACGTCCGTATAGCTCTTCGCCTCCGTTGTCCAGCTGTCGCCCTCATCAAAGCTGTACTCGATCGTCATGTCGGCAGGGGCATTTGACACCGAAATGTTAACGCCGTGAGGCTGTCCGTCGTAGACGCCCTCGAATCCCTCTGCCGTCACGTTCTCAAACTGCGTACCTGCGATGGTCCAGTTTGCATATGCCGAACCCGTATAGTTACCCGTACCCTTGATATAGACCTGATAGTACGGGAAGTAGGAATTGGAGCTGGGAGGATCGATCGCGCTCACTGTGCCATACGTCGAATCGCCGTCAATCACGTAGTCATTGTCCTTGACAAAGTACGACCAGCTTTGAGAGCCGTAGTTATAAATCTTGACAGAGAAACTGGGCTTGATCGTCTTACCCGTCCACGGGTACGCACGGACTTTCTCACCATCAACCGTGGTGTCTGTTCCGCCGTCATTGAATTCAAACGTGAGTCCGCTGACCTTGCTCAACTCCAGCGGTCTTATTTGGAACTCGCGAGCAAGCGTCAGGTCGCCCTCCTGGCCCTTGACCTTAACCGTAGACTCGATACGGTAAATTCCCGCATCGGTAGGAACATGCTCCAGCGCCTCGCCCGCGCTGTCGCCCCACTTCGTAAGCTTGTAATACCTAGAGCCGGAGATATAGACGTCGCCTTTCGAGACGATATCGTCCCTAGCATAGCCGTCCTTATTCGACATCATCAGCGTTGGAGTGACTTCTCCGCCGCTGTATGTAACGCCCAGCTTTCCCTTATCCGGCGTTGCCCCATCGATACCCAGCTCGACGGAATAGCCATTTTTGTAGCTGCAATCGCTCGGACGCATCTTTCCGGAGCAGGTGACCTTCAGCTGATATGAGCTGTTGGCGGCCTTTTCCACCGACCACACATGCTTATGCGGCAGGCGCGAGGCGTACACATATCCGTCGTCTGTCTTTCCGATGCCGACGCTCGGGTCGTCCGTAGTGACACGGGCGAGCAGGTCTCCCTTTTCGATGCCGCAGGTGCCAAGCTTCCACTGTGTGCCCGTATAGGAGCCCAACTGATCGTCCTTAAGCGACAGCTGAACCTTGCCTGCAAAGGATTCGGCAATATTCAGTTTGCCGTAGTAATTAATCCCCGGCGTGTCGAGCGCAAGGCCTCGGGCGCCCTTCTCGCCGTTAGTTGTAATGGTCGTATTGCCAGCAAGCGTCACCGTTCCGCGGGCATACACAGTGTTTCGACGTGTGTTCGCATCGGAATAGTAGTACGTGCCCTCTGCATAAGTGTCGCTCACCTGCGTATTGTTAAGCGTGCATGTCGAACCTTTAGCAACCGCGATTGCACTCGTCATGACCATATCTTGCGTATAGTTCGCCGCTTCTTGCGTCGATGTGATGGTGCAACCGTTCAGCGCAACGTCCGCATTATTGACAACAATGTTTCCAGCATGGGTATGCTCATTTTTATCCTGCACGTTAAGTTCTTTGCACCAGATCGATTCTTGTTGATTGTTCTTGAAGGTGCAGTTGTTGAGCACAACCTTGGGCCTGCACCCACGGCCTACGACGCTTAGCGCACCAGCGCAGTCATCTTCATTATCCGTAAATTCACAGTTGCTAAACGTGACGTCCAAACTCTTTGCACCGTTCGCCGAGCTGAGAATCGTTACCGGAGCCGGAGAGGCTTCATATTCTGTTGCGATGTTGCTGTACGCGTGACTGCTACCATAAGTCGCACCGTTCGGTGTGCAATCCCATTTGCTGACCTTGACATTGTCGAAGGTCGCAGTTTCGCCATCGACCATCGTGCCGTACAGCGCAATTGGCCTTTTAGACACCCCTGAGCCTACCGTTATAAGCTCGATGCCGGAAACCTTAAGGTTCAGGCTGTTGGGGACCCTGTTTTTATCGGCACCATCGCCGTAACCGTCTTTTCTGCCGGCATTGTCGGACAAAAAGCTCTTGCCGTTGCAATGGACGGGAGTCCTGCCATTCCCGTTGGTTCCAATGAACTCGATATAGCCGCCGTCAAGCACAAAGAGCTCGTCGTAGCCGCTGCCTCTTTTGTCCTTAATGGAACCATTCCAGCGACCTTGACATGCATTCTCGGTAAGATAAATACGCGTCGGATTTTGCTCGGTACCGCCCTTTACGACGTAATGGTTGATCTTGATCTCTCCACCGACAACGTAATCCTCACCCGCCTCGAGCGTCACCGTGTCGGCAACGTTAGGGTTATTGCTTTTTGTTTGGGCGATCTTCGCATCGCGCGGAATATCCGCCGTTGTCGCCGCCTCAGCCACCGCCGGCGTCGCCACGAGTGCGCATGCCACGGTGGCGATACCCAGCAGACGCGTCAACACAGCGCGCATCCCCATCTTCTTCTCCCTCATCACAGCTCCCCTTACCCCTATGCTTTCGCAATGTTCGTTATCGCTTGGCGCCGGCGGCCGGCATGATTCCCCGTCCGACCGCCGGCATCGATTGACATGTTTATCCCCGGATTATTTTGCTGCTGCACTTTCTAACGCCCTGCCGCTTGGCGCGAGTTGCACGCCTTGGGGCGCAAATGGGACACGCCTCCGCGGGCCGCGCGCACCCAATGTGGCAAAATCGAACTACTAAGGGGGCTCGAATGCTCAAGATTATTGCCTGCGACGACGACGTCGCTTTTCTAGATAGACTGCACCGGATGATCGACCGTTGGTCGACCGAGACGGGCACGGCGGTCGATGTTGCGCTCGTCACGCGCGGCGAGGACCTGCTGGCCCGCCATGCCGCATCGCGCGCCGACATCATTCTGCTCGACATGATCATGCCGCTCGTCAACGGCATGGACACCGCGCGCGAATTGCGCCAGGCCGATACCGCCGTGCGCCTGGTGTTTCTCACCTCGTCGCCCGAGTTCGCACTGGAGTCCTACGAGGTCCGTGCCTTCGACTATCTGCTCAAGCCCGTGACTTACGAACGCCTGGCGCAGTTGCTCGACGAGCTTTCGAGCATGCGCCCGGCGGCAACCGACGAGCTCGTGATCAAAACTTCCTTTGGCTACCACGCCCTGCGCCTGTCCGACATCGAATATGCCGAGGCGCGCAACAAGCACGTGGTCTTCCACCTGCGCGACGGACGCGATATCGAGGCGCTCGAGTCGTTCCGCAGCGTCGAGGACCGCTTGGCGCAAAACGCGGTCTTCTTTAAATGCCATCGCAGCTACCAGGTCAACCTGCGCAACATCGATCATTTCGATCGGACGGAGATCGTCATGCGCTCTGGCGCGAGCATCCCGCTTTCGCGCAGCAGCAAGCAGGGATTCCAGGACGCCTACTTTGCGGTGCGCTTTGAGGGCGGGAGGCGCTGATGCCTGCATCGGTCGAAATGGTTCTTTGGGCGATTCACCACGCCACGACGCTGCTCTTTGGCGTTTTTGCCTCGGCGGCGCTCTGCGGTGTCGAAATCAATCGACGCCATGCGCTCGAATTGCTGGGGATCGGTGCCGCAACCGGTGCCGCCTTCTCGATTGCCAATGCCGTTGGCGGAGAACTGTTTGCCCGTCAGGCTTACCCGCTCGTCGTGCACCTGCCGCTTATCATGTTCCTCTGCGCGCGCTACCGCTTAAGTCCGCTGCTCGCGGCATTGGGCGTCACCAGTGCCTACCTGAGCTGCCAGTTCAGCAACTGGATGGGTATCGCTGCATTCGCAGCCACCGACTCGCAGATTGCGTACTACCTTGCGCGCATCGCGACCACGCTCGGCGTCTTTGCCGTCCTCCTGCACTGGGGCGGCGATATCGGTCCGCGCCTGGCGATTAAAAACCCCACTGAGCTGGGCATTCTTTTAATTCTGCCGCTCGTCTACTACATCTTTGACTACGCCACCAACGTCTACACCACGCTGTTCCACTCGGGCTCGGTGGTGACCGTTGAGTTTCTGGCCTTTGCCCTTTGCGCCTTCTATCTTATGTTTCTTGCCGTCTACCTGCGCGAATACGAAGCAAAGGAAGTCGCCGAGCGTGAGCGCTGGATGCTCGAGACGCGCGACAACTCCGCCATCAAAGAGCTCGAGGCCTGGCGCCAATCTGGACGCGAGCTGTCGATCCTTCGCCACGACATGCGGCACTTTTTGCGCGGTCTGGCCATTCTTGTTGAGGAAGGGCACATCGACGAGGCGCTCGATCGCATCGATGAGCTCTGCGAGGCCAACGACCGCACCGCCGTACGCCGTTACTGCGCCAACGAGACGATCAATATCGTGCTTTCGTCATTTAGCTCAGATATCAACAAGCACGGCATCACCGCCGACCTGCGCGCCGCCGTGCCCGAAACCGTTCACGTGGGCGATGCCGACCTGTTCAGCGTGCTTTCGAATGCCCTGGAAAACGCCATCATCGCCGCAAGCGCCGCCCCCGAAGGCAAGCGCTTTGTCGACTTGGACCTGCGGTTTGAGGATGGGCAGCTGCTGCTTTTGGTTTCCAATACGTTTGGGCGCGCGCCGCGCATGGTCGACGGCATGCCCGTGACCCAACATGCCGGTCACGGCTTTGGCACCAAAAGCATTAAGCTCGCCGTGGAGCGCATGAACGGCAACTGCCAGTTCCGCATCAACGGCGACCGGTTTGAACTGCGCGCTGTGATGTAGGGGCGCGGCACTGGATTCGCGGCGCGGCTTAACCGCCCGGGTCGCCTTGCCGGCACGGGCCCGTTACAGCGGAGCGGCCGACGGGGTCAGCTGCTTAATGTAGGCCCACATGCGCTGCTTGGCCGCCTTGTCGGTGAGTGCCGCCTCAAAGCCGTCGAGTGCGAGTACGCGACGCCCCTGCACGTGGGCGACCAGGCCGGGCTTGAGCATGGCGGTGTCAAAGTCATCGATCGCCACGAGCATATCGGCATAGGTTTCGCGCATGACGTCGGCCGCGCTGTTGTCCAGCAGCAGCACCGCCTCGGGGTCCAGGGCCTCCAGCGCCTCGCGGAACAGCTCGCACGGCAGGGCTTCGCCCACCGCGACCGCTCCGTCACCCGCACCGGCAACGCTTGCCAGCGCGCAGAAATCCTCGGGTGCGTAGCCGATAGCCCCGAGCGCCTTGCGCAGTGCGGCTCCATCCGGGCCGGCAGCCAGCTCGCCGCCTGAGCGCTCGGCCTCATCTAAATCGCCTTTGACCAGCACGATCGGCGAGTACGCGTTGCCCGCGATGCGCACGCCACGCGCCGCAAGCGACGCGAGCTCCTGCTCGGTGGCCTGGGCGATGGCTTCTTTTTTCTGGCTTTGTGACGTGGACATGCGCTCTCCAATCGTTTGCGTGCCCACCATTATATAAAAGAGCCGCCCGCGAGTGGTTGCTTTGCGGGCCGCTGGGTATAAGCACGGTCGTACTGAGTTTTACGCGGCCGAGCCGCGTCGCATTATGGAGGTCACCATGGCTGACATTAAGCAGATTACCCCCGAGAACTTCGATTCCATCGTTAACGACAGCCTGCCCGTGCTGGTTGATTTTTGGGCCCCGTGGTGCGGTCCGTGTCGTTCGCTCTCGCCCATCGTGGACGAGGTCGCCGACGAGCTGGCCGGCAAGCTGGCCGTGGCCAAGTGCAACGTCGACGACAACCAGGACCTGGCCATGAAGTTTGGCGTCATGAGCATCCCCACGCTGATTGTCTTTAAGAATGGCGAAGAGGTTGACCGCTCGGTCGGCGCACTGCCCAAGGCGAGGCTTCAGGCGCTGCTGGAGAAGCATCTGTAATACGCTTGTTACCTATCTGCCGTCCATGAGCGGTTTTGCACCGCTCGCCGGAGCGCCGGGTGCAGGGCGCGCGACCACGGATAGTATGGTAGACACAAACAGCCCCCAGTGAACGGGTGCGGGTCAGACGGACTCGCACCCGTTTTCTTATGCGGCGGCGCCCGGGGCGGGCGTAGTAGAATCTGAACCACTGGATTGCCCCGTACAAAAGGAGATTCCCATGCATGACGTTGGAATGAACATGAGCCAGCTTGCCATGAGCGTCAAGCAGGTCGACGACACCATCGAGCTCGCCCACGAGTGGAGCCATCAGCTGCTGCACGCGACCGAGAACTTTGACATGGAGCGTATTGGCGCCAAGCTCGAAGCCGCCATGGCCGCGTTGCACGAGGCGCATGACGCGCTCGAGGGCTACGAGGACGCCATCGAGGCCGACCACAATTCCGTCGGCTCCGTAAAGCTGGTGTAGCGTGGCCGAGCACGAGCACGGCTGCGACCGCGATCATACGCACGGTCCGGCCGACCAGGCGAGCTGCCGTTGCGCCGGCTCCAGCTCCGAGCTGGTCCGCTTTTCGGTGACCGCGCCCGATGATCTGCTACGCCGTTTTGACGAGCAGATCGCACGCCGCGGTGACGTGGCCAACCGCTCCGAGGCCGTGCGCGACCTGATTCGCGCCTCGATCGCCAAGGAGCAGATGCGCACGCCCGACGAGCAGGTCATCGGTTCACTCACCATGATCTATGACCACCATACCGGCGATCTGACGCACCGCCTGGACGAGGTGCAGCACGACTACACCGACGAGATTGTCTCGACCATGCACGTGCATCTGGACCACCACAACTGTCTGGAGATTCTGGCGCTCAAGGGCCGCGGCGAGCGCGTCTACGAGCTCGCCGACCGCCTGCTGGGCCTGCGCGGCGTTAAGCACGGCGAGCTCACGTGTGCCGCCACCAAGCAGAGCCTGGGGCTGTAACAGCACACATTTCAACGAAGGAGGGTCGCATGCGGCATGCGCATATCCATGTAACGGGCATTGTGCAGGGCGTCGGCATGCGGCCGTTTGTGTATCGCGAGGCCATGGCGCATGGCATTTGCGGATGGGTGCTCAACGCGGGCGACGGCGTGCACATCGAGGCGCATGCTCCGGCCGATGCGCTCGATGCTTTTGCTGCCGCGCTTTCTGAGCATGCGCCCGCGGCGGCTCGCGTTGAGCGTGTCGAGGTTGTGGACCTGGCAGCCAACGGTTGGGATACCGCCAATGAACGGGGCTTTCGCATCATAGCCTCGCAGGACCAGACCGCGCACACCACGCTCATCTCGCCCGATATCGCCACCTGCGATGATTGTCTGCGCGAGTTGTTCGACCCCGCCGATCGGCGCTATCACTACCCCTTTATCAACTGTACTAACTGCGGGCCGCGCTTTACCATCATCCGGTCGCTGCCGTATGACCGAGCGGCTACCTCGATGGACCGTTTCCCCATGTGCCCCGCCTGCACCGCAGAGTATGCCGATCCACTCGACCGTCGCTTTCACGCACAGCCCGATGCCTGCTTTGATTGCGGGCCGCATATTACGTGGCGCGAGGCTGTAAACGGCAATGCGTGCGGGAATTCGTCCGCGACACCGGCCGTCGGCACCACGCGCGAGGCCAGCGACGCTATCATCGAGCGCTGCGTTGAGCTGCTTGCCAGCGGTGGCATCGTCGCCATCAAGGGCCTGGGCGGATTCCATCTAGCCTGTGACGCTGCCAACAAGCAGGCGGTGGCCGAGTTGCGCCGTCGCAAACGCCGCAGCAACAAACCACTTGCCGTCATGGTGCGCAGTCTTGCCGATGCCGGGCGCCTGTGCCATATCGACGACGCTGAGCGCGAGCTTCTCGCCGGCAGCATCCGCCCCATCGTGCTGCTGCGCCGGCGCACTGTTGGCGAGGGCAACGGCGATTCTCCCGACGCCCTCGTACTCGCGCCGTCCGTCGCGCACAACCTGCCCGAGCTCGGCGTTATGCTCCCCTACACCCCGCTTCAGCATCTGCTGCTTGCCGCGGCAGAAGCCCGCGATATGCACGCGCTCGTCATGACCAGCGGCAACCTGAGCGAAGAGCCCATCGAGACCGATGACGATCTTGCCCGGGAACACCTCGTTGCCGCCGGCATCGCCGACGCGTTGCTCGGTAACGACCGCGCAATCCTCTCGCGCTACGACGACTCTGTAGTGCGCGTGGTCGACGGCGCCGTTATGCCCGTGCGCCGCGCTCGCGGATATGCACCCCAGCCGCTGCCGTTGCCGGCGCTCGACGGCGCTCCGTCCTGCGTGCTCGCCTGCGGGCCACAACAAAAGGCCACGATTGCGCTCACGCGTGAAGGGACGAACGGCGAGGCAACCTGTTTTGTGTCGCAGCATATCGGCGATGTTGAAAACGGCGGGACCTTCGATGCCTGGAACGCTGCGCGCACGCGCTTGGAAGATCTCTTTGACTTGGCGCCCACTGCCCTAGCCTGCGACTTGCATCCGAGTTATCTTTCGAGCCAATGGGCCCGCGAACAGGCACGGGAGTACAACCTGCCGCTTATCGAAGTTCAGCACCATCATGCACATATCGCGAGCGTGATAGCCGAGGTCATCGCCGCGGGCCGGCTTACAACCGTCGCGCGTGTCCTTGGCATCGCCTTTGACGGCACCGGCGCCGGCACCGATGGGACCATTTGGGGCGGCGAGTTTCTTGCTGCCAGCCTTGGCGGCTTTGAGCGCGTCGCGCATTTGCGCACCTGGGCGCTCCCCGGTGGGGCGGCCTCCGTGCGCGACACCCGCCGCAACGCCTTTGCCCTGCTCAGCGAGCTCGGTCTGCTCGAGCACCCAGGTGCCGCTCGGCTTTTGGACAGCCTCGACGAGCAAGCGCGCAGCGTGACAGCCACCATGATCGAGCGTGGCATCAACAGCCCGCGCACCAGCAGCATGGGGCGTCTCTTTGATGCCGCCGCTGCGGTTTTGGGCATCTGCGGCCAGGCAACCTACGAGGGCGAACCCGCCATAGAACTCGAAGCCGCCGCCTGGCGCGCGCTCGACAACGAAATCGCCCATTTTCCCGACGATAACGCCGGCTATTTCGCATCTGGCCCATCGTGGCTGGACGGCCCCTATGTTCTGGACCAGAAAGCACTCTTTGAGGCACTTTTGGGAGGAATTGAAGCCGGAGCGCCCGCCGACAGGCTCGCACTCGACTTCCATGTCGCCGTCGCGCGCTCCTCGGCGCGCATCGCCAGCGATATCTGCGCGCACGAGGGCATCGGCACCGTCGCGCTCTCGGGTGGCGTGTTCATGAACCGACTTTTGCTCCAGCTCCTCACCCGCGAGCTCAAAAGCATGGGTCTCACTGTCTTGGTTCCCCACTCCGTACCCATCAACGACGGCTGCATCGCCTACGGTCAGGCGGCGGTCGCGCGCGCTCGTCTTGCGCAGATTGCGTCGCAGTAGCTCGCCCTCGCACGCCGCCGCGCCCAGCCGTCTCACAGGCGTAACGCGTTTGCCCGCGAACCCCGCGAGCGCTACCATCAACTGATGGATTATTGAGCGCCCGTCCAGCGCAAAGCGTATAAAAGGGGAACAATATGTGCCTTGCCGTTCCCGGTAAAGTAGTCAAACGCGACGACGACCTCAAGGCCACCGTCGACATGATGGGCATCGAGCGCCCCGTGTCGCTGCGACTCGTGCCGACGGCGCAGGTTGGCGACTATATTCTCGTACACGCCGGCTTTGGCATCCAGATTGTCGACGAGCAGGAAGCACAGGAAACGCTCGAGCTTGTTAATGCCATGTCCGAGCTGGTCGAAGAAGACCAGCTTGCCACCAACCCGGCGGAGGCTTACTAGTGGCGCCCGAACAACCGGCTCGCTCCGGTATCGACTTCTCGGCATTCCGCAATCCCAAGCTGGCTCGCGAGCTCATCGAGCGCATTCATGAGCTTGTCGGCGACCGCGCCATCAACCTTATGGAAGTCTGCGGCACGCATACCGTGAGCATCGGGCGCTATGGCTTTCGCTCCATTATGCCGGCCGGACTCAAGCTGCTGAGCGGCCCGGGCTGCCCCGTCTGCGTCACCGCCAACCGCGACATCGACCACGCGATCGCGCTCGCCAACATAGACGGCGCCATCATCACCACCTTTGGCGACATGATGCGCGTGCCCGGATCGTCCACCTCGCTCGCTGCGCAAAAGGCGGCAGGGCGCGATATTCGCATCGTCTATTCCCCGCTCGACGCGCTCGACATTGCTGAGCAAAACCCCGATCGCCCGGTCATTTTTATGGGCGTGGGCTTTGAGACCACAACGCCCACCATCGCCGCCGCCATCTTGGAGGCCGATGCACGCGGGCTCCAGAACTTCTCGGTCTATTGCGCCCACAAGACCACGCCGCCGGCGTTGCGCGCCATCGCCAACGATCCCGAGACCGCCATCGACGGATTTATCCTGCCGGGGCACGTCGCCACCATCACGGGCTTGGCGCCTTTTAGCTTTTTGGTCGACGAGTTCGATACCCCGGGCGTGGTCACGGGATTTGAACCGGTCGATATCCTGCAGGGCATCTGCATGCTGATCCAGATGGTTGTCGAGGACAGGCCCGCGATCGACAACGCCTACCGCCGTGGCGTCAACACAGACGGCAACCCCGTGGCGCGCCAGCTGGTCGAGCAGGTGTTTGAGCCATGCGACACCACGTGGCGCGGACTGGGGCCGATTGCCAACTCGGGCCTTTCCATCCGCCCCGAGTTCTCGCGCTTTGATGCCCGTACCCGCTTTGACGTGCCCGTCGAGGAGACGGTCGAGCCGCGTGGGTGCCGCTGCGGCGACGTGCTGCGCGGGGCCATTACGCCGAGCAGCTGCCCGCTCTTTGGCCGCACCTGCATGCCCGAGCACCCCGTCGGCCCGTGCATGGTAAGTTCCGAAGGCAGCTGCGCGGCGTACTACCGTTACCGAGTCTAGCCCGAACGCCCCCGCGCGCTGACACCTCCCACGATTGGAGTTTTCGATATGTCCCATAGCGTTACCGATAGCACCGTCCTGCTGGGCCACGGCTCCGGCGGCCAGATGATGAAACGCATCATCGATGAGGTCTTTTTGGATGCCTTTGGGTCGCCCGAGCTGCTCGAAGGCAACGACGCCGGCGTCGCCGCGCTGCCCGCGAGCGGGCGCATCGCCATGTCGACCGACAGCTTTGTAGTCTCGCCGCAGTTCTTCCCCGGTGGCAATATCGGCCGACTCGCCGTGTGCGGAACCGTCAACGATGTCGCGACCTCGGGTGCCAATGTGCGCTACCTGTCGTGCGGCTTTATCCTCGAAGAGGGTTATCCCATGGACAAACTGCGTCAGATTGTGCAGACCATGGCCGAGACGGCGCGCGAGGCGGGCGTGGCGATCATCACCGGCGACACCAAAGTGGTTGAGCGCGGCGGGGCCGACGGCGTCTACATCAATACCGCCGGCGTGGGCGAAGTGCCCGTGGGCGTAACGCTCAGTGGCGCCAACTGCCGCCCCGGCGACGTCATTCTGGTATCGGGTACGCTGGGCGACCACGGTATCGCCATCATGAGCCAACGCGAGGGCTTGGCGTTTTCGAGCACGATTGAAAGCGATGCCGCACCGCTCAACCACCTGATTGCCGACGTTCTGGTCGCAGCACCCGACACGCGCTGCTTTCGCGACCCCACGCGCGGTGGCCTAGCGTCCACACTCAACGAGTTTGCCCAGGCCAGCAATGTTGCCATGGAGGTCGACGAGGATGCCATGCCCGTGCGTCCCGACGTGCAGGCAGCTTGCGAAATGCTCGGCTATGACGTGCTGCAGGTGGCGAACGAGGGCAAGATGGTCGCCGTGGTGCCGGCCGAGCAGGCCGATGCGGCTCTAGCCGCCATGCGTTCCGCCCGCTACGGCGAGAACGCCGCCGTCATCGGTCGCGTGCTGCCACTTGCCGAGGGCGCCCGCCCCGCCGTGCGCGTGCGCACCGGCTGGGGCTCGACCCGCATCCTCGACATGCTCGTGGGAGAGCAGCTGCCGAGGATTTGCTAGGGCGGAACCGTACGGTCGGCGCGATGTGACCTGATATCCCTGGAGATGTTCAGATTCCAAGCACGCCCAACGCATAAGCCCAGTATTATGAGGTGCGTTTTGGAACCCAATGACGGGAGCTTTCATGGCAGCAGCTTTTTCCCATGTGATTTTTGATCTGGACGGCACCATCCTCAACACGCTCGAGGACCTGGCGGCCGCTGGCAACCATACCTGCGAGATGCACGGCTGGCCCACGTTTGCCGTAGACGAGTACCGCTACAAGGTGGGAAACGGCATGCTCAAGCTGGTTGAGCGTTTTATGCCTGCCGAGTATGCGGGCGACGGCCGTATGTTTGAGCAGACGCTTGCTGAGTTTAGGGCTTACTACGGCGAGCACAAGGAGGACCACACCGCCCCCTATGCCGGCACGATCGAGATGCTCGACCGCCTACGCGCCGCGGGCGTTCGGCTTGCCGTGCTCACCAACAAGGACCACGTCTCGGCGGCTCCGCTTATTGAGAAGTATTTTGGTTCCGAGCGCTTTGCGCTGGCACAGGGCCGTGTCGATGCGTTTCCGCCCAAGCCCGAAGCACCCGTTACGCTGCATGTGATGGAGGAGCTGGGCGCCAATCCGGCAACCACGCTCTATGTGGGCGATTCCAATGTCGATATCCTGACCGGCCATAACGCCGGCCTTAAGAGTGCGGGCGTCAGCTGGGGCTTCCGCGGCCGCGCAGAGCTGGAGTCCGCCGGCGCCGACTACGTGGTGGACACCCAGAACGAGCTAGCGGCGCTGATTCTGGGCGAGTAACGAGCGACACTGCTTAACGCAGCTGCGACAATTCTTCCGCGCGGAAAGCGCATCCCGTTTTGGAGCTCCGGAATGGGATGCGCTTTCCGTTTGAGGCGCGTCGGGGAAACTGCATTCCGTTTTGGAGCAATATTCCGGGTCGCACTTTCCGCAGCCCATCTCATCCGGAAACCGCAGCCCGGAATTCGGCCAAAAACCGGGCCACATTTTCCCGGTCACCCACAATGCAACACTTGTGCAAGGAGCGTCCCCAACTGCCGTCATTTAAGAACGTCCCCAATGACTACCCAGCAATGGCAACGTCGCAGGTAGAGGACGGACAGCGAGCGACGTCCAGGACGAACAAGTTGGCATGAAAAGGGCGAGGCATAGACCTTCTTGTCATGCCTCGCCCTTTGAATGACAAATTATCGTCCTGGGCGGCGCGCAGCGTCAACTGGTTACGCGGTTCGTAGAACCGCGTAACCCCCTAGTTCATCATCGCATTCATCATCTCGTTGGTTGCGGAATCGTCGGCAGACCACTCACCGTCGTCGTTGCAGGTGTACTTGAAGATAACCGTGGTCTTCCTGGGCTCGGTGGCCTTGGTCACATCGACCATAACCTGACCGGCCATCTTGTACAGCTCGTCATCGGAAGGAACCGTGTCAAGCGCAGCGACCTTCTCCTGATACTGGGTGGAGAAGTCCTCGACGATCTTGTTCATGGACTTGCAGGTGATAGAGACCTCGGCGGTCGCGACGCCCTTGTCCTCGTCGACCGTCACGTCGCCGATCTTGTAGTCAAAGCCCTTGAGATAGGTCTTGGCATACTCCTTGGGATCGATACCCAGCTGCTCGAACTCGTCGCCCGAAGCCTCCTCTAGGCCAGAGAGGAAGTCCTCGCCACCGTTCTTGACCTCGTCAAACTGCGTCGTAAGATCCTCGGTAATGAGTTCCTCGATCGAAGGGCCTCCGCAACCGGAAAGCAAGACCACGCATGCAACCAAGACGGCCATGAGGGGCGCAAGCAGCGGCTTCTTTTTCATGTTGTTCCTCCCAATAAGCGGCACCGTGCTTCCCAGACACGGCGCACGTTGTAATAAGTAAGCCCATACTATCCACTTATGAACACTCTCGGCAGCGCGAAGGCGCGGTCGGTTCGTTTTAGCATCCGAACGGTTTGCAAGCCCGCCCAACGTACAATATAACGCTTCCCCGCGGTGCAATAGACGATATGAGCAGGACATAAAAACATTGAGAGCCCCTGCTGCATGAAAGACCG
>URIA01000037.1 GCA_900547765.1 uncultured Collinsella sp.
TCTCCGCTTACTTCGTCACGGATAACGACCGCATGGAGGCCGTGATGAAGGATCCGTACATCCTCATCACCGATCAGAAGATCTCCAGCGTCCAGGACATCATGCCTGTTCTCGAGGCTGTCCAGCGCGCTGGCCGTGGCCTGCTCATCATCGCTGAGGACATCGATGGCGAGGCTCTGCCGACCCTTGTCCTCAACAAGATTCGTGGCGCCCTCAACGTCTGCGCCGTCAAGGCCCCGGGCTACGGCGATCGCCGCAAGCGCATCCTGGAGGACATCGCCGTCCTCACCGGTGGCCAGGCTGCTCTGGACGAGCTGGGCGTGAAGGTCGCTGACATCACCGCCGATATGCTCGGTACCGCTAAGTCCGTCACTATCTCCAAGGACAACACCGTCGTCGTCGGCGGCGCTGGCTCCAAGGAGGCCATCGACGCCCGCATCGCTCAGATCAAGGGCGAGATGGAGAACACCACCTCTGACTTCGACCGTGAGAAGCTCCAGGAGCGCCTAGCCAAGCTCTCCGGTGGCGTTGCCGTCATCAAGGTCGGCGCTGCTACCGAGTCCGAGCTCAAGGAGATCAAGCACCGCGTCGAGGACGCCCTGCAGGCAACCCGCGCTGCTGTCGAGGAGGGCATTGTCGCCGGTGGCGGCGTCGCCTTCATGGACGCTGCTCCTGCGCTCGACGCCGTTGAGCTCGACGACCCCGAGGAGAAGATCGGTGTCGACATCGTCAAGAAGGCTCTGACTGCTCCGGTCGCTACCATCGCCAAGAACGCTGGTTTTGAGGGCGCTGTCGTGGTCGACAAGGTTGCCGAGCTGCCCGCCGGCCAGGGTCTCAACTCTGCCAACGGCGAGTGGGGCGACATGATCGAGATGGGCATCCTCGACCCCGTCAAGGTCAGCCGCGTCACCCTGCAGAACGCTGCTTCTGTCGCCAGCCTGATTCTCATCACCGAGGCTACCGTCTCCGATGTGCCCAAGAACACTCAGCTTGAGGACGCTATCGCTGCTGCCACCGCTGGTCAGCAGGGCGGCGGTATGTACTAAGGCCGACAAGGTCTAGAACTCCCACCGGGAATCCGGGGGCGTGACGGGGGCTTCCCTCCGGAACGTCCTCGGACATGCAAAGAGGCTCCGCATCGCGCTTCGCGCTGCGGAGCCTCTTTGCGTCCTGACGCTCCTATTTGGCAAGGTGTTTTTTAGAATCCATTTTGCGCTCGGCCTCGAAGGCCCGCCTGTCCCAATCGAGCGGAAGTCCGGCCTCGACCCATGCCTCGTAGGCCCTCCTTATGGGCTTGAGCTCCCTTTGGCCCCTCTCCAGCATCGAGATGTACTTCTCGCTGGTGCCCAGTATGGACGCCGCCCTCACCTGGCTGACCTTCGCCGCGCGCCTGGCCGCCACGAGCCCCGAGGCGTCCCCGGGCCTCCTGATCTCGTGCGGGTGCATCAGCGCCCGGTACGCCTCCCTGGCCACGTAGCGCTTGAGGCACCTCATGACCTCCCTGTCGCTCTTTCCCCGCCCCCTGGCCCTCTCGGCGTACTCGGCGGTCTCGGGGTCGCGCATGACCCTCTGCCTCGCGATCTCGTGCAGCGCGCTGTTCGCCTGCCGGTCGCCGCCCCTGTTGAGCCTGTGCCTCACGGTCTTGCCGCTCGAGGCGGGGATGGGGCAGGCCCCGCATATCGCCGCGAACGACGCCTCGGAGCGCAGCCTGCCCGGGTTGTCCCCGGCCGCGACCGCGAGCTTGGCCGCGCTCACGGGCCCGCACCCGTACATCGCCAGCAGCGCGGGGCAGTTCTCCTCCAGGGACGCCTCGATCGCGCGCTCCATGTCGAGCGCCGCGTCGCGCGCAGCCCCCCACAGGTCCGCCAGCGCGCCGAGCGCGGCGCCCAGCGCGCCCTCGGCGCGCACGGAGGGGAGCTCCTCCATCAGCCTCGGCCCTCCCATGCCGCGGAACCTCGACCTGAGCCCCTCCGGCGCGGTGGTGAGCAGCGACCTCGCGGTGTTTATCGCCGAGGTCCGCGCCTTCACCGCCCCGGAGCGCGCCGCGAGCATGCAGCGAACCCCGTCGACCCACCCGTCCTGGCTCTTGGGGGTCCCGAGCCTTGAGCCGGACATCGCCGCGCGGGCGGCCCTCTCCGCGTCCGCCTCGTCGCACTTTCCCTGCCCCGGGCGCCTCCTCTGCATCCTCGCCGGGGAGAGCGCCTCGCGCACGGGCATCCCCAGCGACGCGAGGTGCCTGGTGAGGCCCGCCCCGTAGGACGACGTCCCCTCCATCGCGATGCAGGCCGGCTCCCCGGCCGCGGCGATCGCCCCGGCGAGTGCCTCGTAGCCCGCCGCGTCGGCGGGGAACTGGCGGGACAGGACCTTGCGGCCCCTCCAGTCCAGGACGTACAGCCAGTGCGAGTCGGCGTGGGTGTCGACCCCGCAGAAGACCGGCCCGCGGGCGTCGGGTATCGATTCGTTTTGCATGTCTCGCTCCGTTCTTTCCGTGCTCGCCTGGACCGGGCAGACGGCACACTGACGGGGCGCGATAGAATGCGGTTGTTCGGGTCCGCGGTATCGCTCCATGCTCCTATTAGGTCATGCGGCGGTCTCGGCTCGCCGCGGCCCGCGCGGGACATGTCAGGAAACGAGGGCAGCCCTGTGGGCGCCAGCGGAATGTGGGGTCACCGCGCGGTCCGCATCTGATGGTGTCGACGTCAATGGTATACGGGTGCATCATCGACGTCTTCAATACAGAAAATATCAGTGCGGATTGTTCCGGAGAGAAGCCCCGTCACGCCCCCGGATCCCCTGCGTTTACGGCCTTGAGGTCGGCGTGGGCGGAGATCGTGGCTGATGGGGATACGTGTCCCGGTCGCTGTTTCGCGGCTTTGCCGCGAAAGGCGCGTTACTTTGGGACGGGTGGGGAACGTGGTTGTTGCGGTAACTGGTCCCCGCCATAAATTACCCATGGCATACTTGCGCGAAAGCCTACTGGTGCTACACTTGCAATTGCTGTTTCAGGGCGGGGTGAAATTCCCCACTGGCGGTAAATCGGGCGGTGCCAAAGGGGCGCCGTGGTGCAGGCGAGACGCCTGCGGCCGAGCCGATGAGTCCGCGACCCGTGCGTGTGTTGGTTCGCATGCCGGCTGAACTGGTGAAACCCCAGTACCAACGGTTAGAGTCCGGATGAAAGAGGCAGGTGATCTTATGTCTGAACAGTCGCAGCATATCCATTTTGAGAACACGAATAGGTGGAGCACCAAACAGCTCGTTACCATGGCGTTGATGTGCGCCTTAGGCGCCCTGTTTATGTACGTGCAGCTGCCTATCCTTCCTTCGGCGCCGTTTTTGACGTATGACCCGTCGCTGGTGCCGGCGATGGTGTGCGGGTTTGCATATGGTCCCGGTGCCGGTACCGCTGTTGCCGCCATGGCGATCGTTATCCATGCGCTCACCACGGGTGACTGGGTCGGCGCGCTTATGAACCTGGTTGCCACGCTGGGCTACATTCTGCCCGCGGCTATCGTCTACCAGAAGATGCATACCTATAAGGGTGCCGTGATTGGCCTGGTGCTCGGCGTCATTGCCGCTACAGCGCTGTCTATGGTCGCAAACCTTACCATTGGCGTATGGTTCTGGTATGGCTCGGTCGATGTGATCGCCCCGCTCATGATTCCCGCCGTCCTGCCGTTCAACCTTATCAAGACCGTGCTTAACTCGGTGTTGACGCTGGTGGTGTATAAAGCAGTCTCCAACCTCATCACGCCTAAAAAGGACCAGGTCAAAGGCCGCGCATGATTGAGTGTCGGGGCGTTTCCTTTAGCTATGACGGTGCCGTGTCGGCACTCGACGGTGTCGATCTGAACATCGAGGACGGGGAGTTTTTCTGCATCCTCGGTGGCAATGGGTCGGGCAAGTCGACGTTTGCCAAGCATCTGAATGCACTGTTGCAGCCCGATGCGGGCACGGTACGCATCAACGGCATGGATGCGTCCGACCCCGAGCTGGTCTACGACATTCGTTCGACCGCGGGCATGGTGTTCCAGAATCCCGATGATCAGCTGGTGGCAACGCTTGTCGAAGATGACGTTGCGTTCGGTCCCGAAAACCTTGGCGTGCCATCGGCACAAATTGCGCAGCGCGTACGCGAGGCGCTGAAGGGCGTGGGCCTGGTGGGCTTTGAGCGCCACGAGACCCATGCGCTTTCGGGTGGCCAAAAGCAACGCGTGGCGCTTGCCGGCGTGCTTGCCATGGAACCGCGCGTTCTCATTTTGGACGAGGCTTCCTCGATGCTCGATCCGCGTGGACGTAAGGGCCTCATGAAGGCTTGCCGCGCGTTGCACGCTCGCGGTATGACCATCGTGATGATTACGCACTTTATGGAAGAAGCCGCCGAGGCCGATCGTGTCGCGGTGTTTCGGGCGGGGCACGTTGCCATGCTCGGTACGCCCGAGGAAATTTTGACGCGGGCGGATGAGCTTGCGCAGCTCAACCTGGATATGCCGGAGTCGTGTCGTCTGGGCATGGCGCTTCGTACGAAGGGCGTGCCTGTTCATGCGCAGGTGCGCGAGGTGGATATGGTCGCTGAGATTGCGCAGGCTTATGCCGAGCGAAGTGGGGCAGACACCGCGGGACAGTCTTCCGCATCCCAGTTGGAAATCGCTGACGGCACTGTTCCGGTAGACAACGAGGACAACGCGTCGGAGCCCGTCATCGAACTATCCCATGTTTCGTACAGTTATTCGCTCAGTCCGCGCGAGCGCCACCGCTGGCACAAGCGCTCGGCCACTGCGGGCAAATCGAGCAAACAGGCTCTCTGGGGAAACGACCCCAGCAGCCCGTGGGCGCTGCGCGATGTATCGCTGACGGTGCGTCGCGGCGAGTTCCTGGGCTTGGCAGGTCATACCGGTTCGGGTAAGTCGACGCTGGTCCAGCATCTCAACGGTTTGATTCGCCCTCAGGAGGGATCCGTTCGCGCGCTGGGGCTCGATCTGTCAAACAAGAAAGACGCCGCCGCGGTTAAGGCCAAGGTCGGCGTGGTGTTTCAATATCCCGAGCGTCAGCTGTTTGCCGAAACCGTGGCGCAGGACGTGGCGTTTGGTCCGCACAACCTTGGCTTGTCGCAGGCCGAGGTTGCCCGCCGCGTTGAGACATCGCTCTCGCGCGTGGGCCTCGACCTTTCCACGGTCGGCGACAAGAGTCCCTTTGAGCTTTCGGGCGGTCAGCAACGGCGTGTGGCATTCGCCGGCGTACTCGCCATGGAGCCCGAAGTCCTGGTGCTCGATGAACCCATGGCGGGGCTCGATCCGGCTGCGCGCAGGGATTTCCTAGGGCTCATCGACCGACTTCACCGCGATGGCCTGACCGTTGTCATGGTTTCGCATTGTATGGATGACCTGGCCAATTGCTGCGACCGCATTGTCGTAATGAACGAAGGCGCGGTGTTTGCCGAGGGAACCCCCGCGCAGGTGTTTGCGCATGCCGATGAGCTCAAGTCGATCGGCTTGGGCGTTCCCGCCGCCCAGCGTATGGCGCTGGCGCTTACGGAGGCGGGCGTGCCGCTGCGTCGCGGCGGGCTCTATACGGTTGAGTCGCTGGCAGACGAGTTGGTGGACCTGCTAATCGGTCGCTCGGGCGGTCCTTCTAACGTCGCGGACATTGCTAATTCCAAGACGGTCGCGCGAGAGGAGGGCTGCTGATGGAGGCGTTTTCGTTTGGCAGTTACTATCCCGGCGATAGTGCAATCCACCGCCTGGACCCGCGAACCAAGTTGCTCTTGGGCTTTGTGTTTCTGATCACGACGCTCACGGTCAGTGGCTTCCGCGGACTGGTCCCGGTCGCAATTTTCGTTGTGCTGACCTATGCCGTGTCTCGGGTGCCGGTTCGTCGCGTTCTGTCGTCGATGGCGCCGCTGCTGGCAATCGTCGTCGTGGTCGCGGTGCTCAACTTGTTTACCGATCAGAGTGGGCGCATCCTGTGGCAGCTTGGCTTTTTGCAGGTGAGCGAGGGCTCGCTGCGTTCTGCGGCGTTTATGGCGTGCCGTCTGACGTTGATGATGGCCGGCATGAGCGCCATTACACTCACCACGCCGACGCTCGACCTCACCGCGGGCTTTGAGCGTCTGCTCGCGCCGTTTGCGCGTGTGGGACTTCCTGCGCACGAGCTCGGCATGATTATGGGTATCGCGCTGCGCTTTATGCCGCAGTTTGCCACCGAGATGAAGCAGACGGCCGATGCACAGGCAAGCCGCGGTGCGCGCGTGACGGGAGGCCCGCTCGGCGGCGTGCGTATGCTCGGCAGTGTGGCGATTCCGCTGTTCACGGGCGTGTTCCGCCATGCCGAGACGCTGTCTGCCGCCATGGATGCACGCTGCTATCACGGCGAGCAGGGCCGCACGCGCCTGCATGCGCTTGCATTTGGCCGCGGCGATGCGTTGGCGGCGGTAGTGACGGCGTTGCTGCTCATCTGCGTCATCGTCATCAACCTTCAACTTGTTTAGGCGCGATTCGAGCGCAAGAAAGGGGTCCCTATGACCGACAACGACCGCACGGCTCAGCTTGAGCGCGCCTGTTCGTATCTCAGGCGCATTCCGGCGTGGTATCTGGCCACGACCGATGTGACGGACGGACATCAGCCGCGCGTGAGGCCGTTTTCGTTTGCCATGGTCGATGACGGTAAGTTGTGGTTTTGCACGTCGCGCGACAAGGATGTGTGGGTGGAGCTGAGTGCGAATCCCAAGTTTGAGCTCTCGGGCTGGAAGCCGGGGGAGTGTTGGATCGTGTTGACCGGCGAGGCCGCACTTGAGGACGACGCAGTTGCGAGCGACAAGGTGCGTCAAGCAGGCTTTAAGCACATGGTGGGCATTGGCGAGGAACACGAGAGTGCCAACGACGGCCGCCTTGCGTTCTTTTCGGTCCGCAACATTGCCGCGCGGTTCTGCGATATCGACGGCAGCGAGGAGCGCCTGGAGCTCTAGCTCGCACGATCCAAGCTCCCAAACTAGCTAGTACAGGAGGAAACGTGGACGGATTGAATACGGTTTTGGAGTATCTGACGTCGGTGCCGGCGTGGTATCTGGCGACGAGCGTGGACGGGCAGCCACATGTGCGTCCGTTCTCGTTTGCACAGATTCAGGACGGCAAGCTGTGGTTTGTGACAGCGCGCACTAAAGATGTGTGGCAGGAGCTGCTGCAAAACCAACGCTTTGAGGCCACGAGTTGGTGGCCGGGCCATGGCTGGCTCATCTTGCGCGGGCGTGCCGGCTTGGATGACCGGGCTTTAGACGAAATGCGCGAAGCCGGGTGGAAGCATCTAGAGCGCCTGGGCGAGCACTATGAGGGTCCTAACGACCCCACGCTCGTCTTCTTTAGCGTCGAGGATCCTGAGGCTTTTATCTGCAATCACGACGAATGGGTGCCGGTCGAGCTCTAGCCAGCTGGCTCATCCCAACAACTTAGTTTTCGCATGGACGGGCCCCGTGTTGCCCGGCGCCGTAAGGAGTGCCGGTCGATACGGGGCCCGCTCAATTTGTCAATTCCTTCAAGCGAATGTGTCGGGAATGTTTCAATGCATGAACATACAAGCCATTTACGTGTTCATGCATCTTTTGGTGCTAAAGTTTCAACCCACCTCATAACGACTGCTGAGAAATGCGCATCGGTGCATAAATCGCAGACAAGGAGTCTGATATGTCTTTGAAGGTTGGAATCGTCGGCGCGGCTGGATATGCCGGAGCCGAGCTCATTCGCCTCGTGCTCGGCCATCCCGAGTTTGAACTTGTTGCCATTACGTCCAACGCCGATGCCGGCCAGCCGCTGTCCGCGGTGTATCCGAGCTTTGCTGGCGTGAGCGATCTGGTTTTCACCACGCATGACGCCCCCGAGCTCAAGAGCTGCGATGCGGTTTTTCTTGCCGTGCCGCACACGGCTGCCATGGCACAGGTGCCCGCGCTGCTTGCATCGGGCGTCTCCTGCTTTGATCTTTCGGCCGATTACCGTCTGAGCGACGCGTCTGTCTTTGAGGCATGGTATGCCGCCGAGCACACGAGCCCCGAGTTGCTCAAGACCCGCGCTTTCGGCCTGCCCGAGCTGTTCTGCGAGGACTTAGAGACCGCTGCTTCCAGCCATGCCGCTGGCAGGCCCGTGTTGGTCGCCTGCGCCGGTTGCTATCCCACCGCAACGAGTCTTGCTGCTGCTCCTGCCGTGCGTGCGGGTTGGGTGGCAGAGAACGGTCCCGTAATCGTCGATGCCATCAGTGGCGTGACGGGTGCCGGTAAGTCCTGCAACGCCCGCACCCACTTTTGCAGCGCCGACGAGAACCTGGAAGCCTATGGCGTGGGTAAACATCGCCACACGCCCGAGATTGAGCAAATCCTTGGCTTAACCGATCGCGTCGTCTTTACCCCGCATCTGGCACCGCTCAAGCGCGGCCTGCTCTCCACGGTGACGATGCCGCTCGCGCCGCAGGCTATCGATACCTTGATCCTTGAGGACGTTGTCGACTATTACAAGCAGTTCTACGCTGGACGCACCTTTGTGCGCGTGCTCGATGCCGGCCAGCAGCCCAAGACGGCTTCGGTCGTCGGCACCAACGCCGCCCAGATTGGCCTTGCGTTCAACAAGCGCGCGGGCGTGCTGGTGGCGACGGGCGCCATCGACAATTTGTGCAAGGGCGCTGCGGGCCAAGCAGTCCAGTGCGCCAATATCGTCTTTGGCTTTGACGAGCGACGAGGCTTGCCCACAGTGGCGTGCCCGGTGTAGCACATTCGATTGTTAACGATTTGGTAGTCGGGCATCGAGTGGGGCGCCACTTTTAAGCTGGTCTCATGATTGCGACTGGCATGGCGCACCAACCGATGTCCGTTTTTTGTTTGACATAAGGAGTCATAAAGACGATGAATACCGACCTGATTGATATCAAGATTCGCGCCGTCGAGGGTGGCGTTACGGCAGCGGCCGGCTTTAAGGCCGCAGGCATCCATGCGGGATTCCGGAAGAATCCCGAGCGCTTAGACTATGCGCTCGTCATGCCCGATAAACCCTGTCCCGGCGCCGGCGTGTTTACCACCAATCGCTTTTGCGCGGCGCCCGTGCAGGTGAGCCGTGCCAACCTGGGCGGTGCCGACAAGGGCTATGGCGTCATCGCCGGCGTTTCGGTCAACTCTGGCAATGCCAACGCCGCCACGGGTGAGACCGGCCTTGCCTGCGCGCGCGAGACGTGCAGCATCGCATCGCAGGTCATCGGCTGCGAACCCCAGCAGATTCTGGTTGCCTCCACGGGTGTGATTGGCCAGATTCTGCCGATCGACACGTTTGAGACCGCCATTCCTGCTGCCTACGAGGCGCTCTCCGCCCACGGTGGCGCCGATGCCGCTCGCGCCATCATGACGACTGACACGCACTCCAAGGAGTACGCCGTGTCCTATGTCAGCGAGGCTGCGGGTCATGCGGGCAATGTCTATACGGTAGGCGGAATGTGCAAGGGCTCGGGCATGATCATGCCCAACATGGCCACCATGATCGCAGTTATCACCACCGATGCCCCCGTCGAGCCTGCGGCACTTCATGCCCTGCTGCTCTCGACCATCAAGCAGACCTTTAACAAGGTAACGGTCGATTCCGACACCTCGACCAACGACACCTGCATCATGCTTGCCTCCGGCGCCGCTGCCGCAGATGCCGAGCCTATCGTCGAGGGCTCCGATGCCTTTGACGAGTTGGCATTTGCCGTGCACGAGGTGTGCGAGAGCCTGGCGCGCAATATCGCCGCCGATGGTGAGGGCGCATCCAAGCTTGTTACGGTCAACGTTACCGGAGCCGCCAACGACGAGGAAGCTGATATCGCCGCCCGTGCCGTCGCCAACTCGCCGCTCGTTAAGACCTGCATCGCCGGCCACGACTGCAACTGGGGCCGCGTTGCTATGGCGCTTGGCAAGTGCGGCGTGAAGTTTAATCAGGAAGACGTTTCCATCGACATGATGGGCATGCCTGTCTGTCGCGACGGTCTGACTGTTCCCTTTGACGAGGACGAGGCTCTACGACGTTTCGAGGCGCCCGAGATCGTGATCTCGGCCGACCTGGGCGCAGGCGACGCGGCAACGACTGTGTGGACCTGCGACCTCACGCATGAATACATCTCCATCAACGGCGACTACCGTTCCTAGATTCCAGGCATGCTGCGCATCTTGCCGCGATTGCGGACGGCGGAGTACGGCGCGATAACGATACGAAAGACGAGGCAGATTATGAAATTCGCACGCGATTGTCGTTCGAGCGAATCCAACGAAGCAACCGCGCAGCTGCTGTTCGAAGCGCTGCCGTGGATTAAGAACCTGACCGGCAAGACGGTTGTTATCAAATATGGCGGAGCCGCCATGGTTGATGAGCAGCTGCGCCGCGACGTGATGAGCGACATCGTTTTGCTCAAGATCATCGGTATGCGCCCCGTCATCGTGCACGGCGGCGGCAAGGCTATCAACGAGGCGCTGAGCCATTACGATATTCCCGTCGAGTTTAAGAACGGCCAGCGCGTGACCACGCCGGCGACTATGGATATCGTGCGCGAGGTGCTGGGCGGCAAGGTTAACCAGGAGCTGGTTGCTGCCATCAACCACCACGGCAACCTGGCCGTGGGCGTGTCGGGCAGCGATGCCGGCACGCTCATCGCCGAGCCGCTCGACCCCGAGCTCGGTCGCGTGGGCAAAGTGATGCACGTCAACACCGACTATATCGAGCGCTTACTCGATAGCGAGTACATCCCCGTCATCGCTACCGTCGCGGCGGGGGAGGACGGCGGTTTCTTCAACATCAACGCCGACACCGCCGCCGGTGCCGTTGCCGCGGCGCTCCACGCGCATAAGGCGATCTTTTTGACCGATGTCGATGGCCTGTACAAGGACTTTAGCGACAAGGACTCGCTTATCTCCAACCTAACGCTCGACGAGGTTAACGAAATGCTCTACGGCGGCGAGGTCGATAAGGGCATGATTCCCAAGCTGCGCGCGGCCGTCGATGCGCTTACCGGCGGCGTATTTCGTGCCCACATCATTAACGGTACTACGCCGCATTCGCTGCTCCTGGAGCTGCTGACCGATGCCGGCGTCGGCACCGTGATCCATTCCACCGAGACGGCTTACGAGTTCGATACGCATCCGCATCCGCTTTCGACGTTTGCTGCGCGTCTGACCGAAAACCTTGACGAGGTCGAGAAGCTTCAGACGGTCTAGCTGACCCGCAGCCGCCCCATTCCTGCACCCATAGCCCCGCGCCGTCTGGCGCCCAACGAAAGGCATCCCATGTCACTTGCAGCTCAGCAATCGCTTGAATCCCATTACGTTATGCATACCTTTGGCCGCTCTCCGGTCGAGTTTGTCGAGGGTCACGGCATGAAGCTCACCGGCGACGATGGCCGTGAGTACCTCGACTTTCTTGCCGGCATCGGCGTGTGCAGCCTAGGTCATGGCGACCCGGCTGTGCTCTCGGCGCTCGAGGCACAGACCAAAAAGCTCATGCATGTCTCCAATTACTTCTACATTGAGCAGCGCGGACAGGTCGCGGCGCTGCTGTCCAAGCTTGCTAACGACGACGTAGATGGTGCGCGCGTGCTTGCCGATGCCATTGCCGCCGGCGATGAGACCACGGCAGCTGCTCTTGGTGCCCCGGCTGCGGATGAGCAGGTTTGGGAGACCTTCTTTGCCAACTCTGGCGCCGAGGCCAACGAGGGCTCGATGAAGCTCGCGCGCCTGTACGCCAAGCGTGCCGGTAATGGCGGCAACACCATCGTGTGCATGCGCGGCGGCTTCCACGGCCGTACGCTCGAGACCATTGCCGCCACCATGCAGGATTGGCTGCAGGACAGCTTCCGCCCGCTGCCGGGTGGCTTTGTGGCCTGCACGCCCAACGATGTCGATGAACTGCGTGCGATCTTTAAGCAGCTGGGGGGCGAAATTTGCGCTGTAATGCTCGAACCGATCCAGGGTGAGAGTGGCGTGCACCCTATGACCGAGGAGTTTATGGCGGCAGCGCGCGACCTGGCACACGAAGTGGGCGCCGTGCTTATCGCCGACGAGGTCCAGTGCGGCATCTTCCGCTCCGGCAAGCCATTTGCGTTCCAAACCTATGACGTGGAGCCCGACATCATGAGCCTTGCCAAGGGCATTGCCGACGGCGTGCCCATGGGTGCCGTCGTGGCAAAGAAGGAGATTGCCGACGTGTTTAAGCCGGGCGACCATGGCTCGACCTTTGGCGGTAGCTGCTTGCCCATCGCGGCGTGTGCCGCGACGCTCTCCGCGCTTGTGCGTGGCGATTATGCCGAGCATGCTGCCAAGGTGGGCGCCTATATGGAGGCAAAGCTCGCCAAGCTCCCGCACGTGGTTGAGGTTCGTGGCCGCGGCCTGATGCTCGGATGCGACTTGGATGACGCTGCGGGCGATGCGCATGATATTGTTGCCCGCGCGCTGGCCGCCGGTGTCGTGATTAACGCTACGGGTGCCCATACGCTGCGTTTCTTGCCGCCGCTCGTCTGCGAGGAAGCCGACGTGGACAGCCTGATCGAGATCCTGTCGGGTGTCTTGGGCTAACGCGGTGCGATAATTCAATTTGGACCGGGTTCCGGACTGCGGAAGTGCCCTACGCGGCATGATTCAGCGGTCTGGAGCCCGTTTTGCCTTAGATTTGCTAAGGCAGGGAGACCTGCTGGTCAAAAAACATCAAATATGAGTACTGTTACCGATTTGGTAGCAGCAATTTTGGACTAATAAGGCCAGATAGCAAGTCGAAATGGCGATGAAAGCACGATTTTGATTCAACTGTTAGCCCTTATAATGGACATATGTTGCGTAACTTAAGCAAATACTGTCTATTTATATGTTGCAAACAAAGTAGCAGTACTCATTTTTGCCATTTTTTGACCACGGCCTTTGTGACAGACGTGCTGGCGGGTTCGAATCCCATGCGCTGGGCCTGAAAAAGGAAAGGCCTCCATCGCTGGAGGCCTAACAATTCAGTGGTGGGCGATGAGGGATGTCCGCGTGCGGCTGGCGCCGCCCGCGCCCCGCTTCGTCGCTCCGCTCCTCGCGTGCTGCGCTGGAAAACGCTTCGCGTTTCCTCAGCTCCGCACCCTGTCGGGTTCGAATCCCATGCGCTGGGCCCAAAAAAGAAAGGCTTCCATTGCTGGGAGCCTATCAAATCAGTGGTGGGCGATGAGGGATTCGAACCCCCAGCCTTGTGCGTGTAAAGCACCTGCGCTAACCGTTGCGCCAATCGCCCGTGCGGAGAGAGTATAGCAAAACAATTGCCTCATTCATCTCATATCCATTAAAGGTAACTGGCGCGTGTCGGCGCGGAGCTGATTCAGTTGAGATTGCCTGAACATTCCGCCCCTCTTTACGCCCTCGGGTATACTCAAAAGCTACTGATTCGATTTGATGCCCAGCAACAGCAGAGGGGATAGTATATGTGCGGTTTTGTCGGTTTTGTCGGTGGGACGGATAACCAATCCGAGGTGCTCACCAAGATGATGGACCGCATCGTCCATCGCGGTCCCGACATGGGCGGTCAGTTTATCGACGGCCGCGTTGCCCTCGGCTTCCGCCGCTTGTCGATCCTCGACCTGACCGAGGCCGGCGCTCAGCCCATGGCCAATGAGGACGGCAGCGTCGTCATTGTCTTCAACGGTGAGATCTACAACTTCCAAGAACTCCGTTCCGAGCTCGAAGCCAAGGGCTACAAGTTCCATTGCGGCGCCGACACCGAGAGCCTCCTGCACGGCTACGAGGAGTGGGGCGAGGCTGTCCTCGATCGCCTGCGCGGTATGTACGCCTTCGTCATCTGGGACAAAAAGAAGAACAAGCTTTTTGGCGCCCGTGACATCTTTGGCATCAAGCCGCTTTACTACTATCCCATGGCCGATGCGGGCGACGGCGCTCCGGGCGTGCTCTTTGGTTCCGAGATCAAGAGCTTCCTGGACTACCCGCACTTCCACAAGGCGGTCAACAAAAAGGCCCTGCGTCCGTACATGACGCTGCAGTATTCGGCAACCGAGGAGACCTTCTTCGAGGGTGTCTACAAGCTGCCGCCGGCGCATTACTTTACCGTAGACATCCCGACCGGCAAGATGAACATCGAGCGCTACTGGGATTGCGACTACTCTGCCGTCGAGAAGCCGTTCGAGGAGTACGTCGACGAGCTGGATGAGGTCGTGCACGAGAGCGTCGAGGCCCATCGCATCGCCGACGTCAAGGTCGCGTCGTTCCTTTCCGGCGGCGTCGACTCCAGCTACATCGCCGCTTGCCTCATGCCCGACAAGACCTTCTCGGTGGGCTTTGACTACAAGAACTTCAACGAGACTAACTACGCCAAGGAACTTTCTGACAAGCTCGGCGTCGAGAATGTCCGCAAGATGATTACCGCCGACGAGTTCTTCGGTGCGCTCGAGGACATCCAGTATCACATGGACGAGCCGCAGTCCAACCTGTCTTCCGTGCCGCTGTGGTTCTTGGCCGAGATGGCCCGCAAGGACGTCACCGTCGTGCTTTCGGGCGAAGGCGCCGACGAGCTCTTTGGCGGCTACGCCTACTACGAGGACACGGTTCCGGTCCGCAAGTACAAAAAGATGGTGCCGCTGCCCATCCGTCGCGCGCTCGGTAACCTGGCGTTGCATATGCCGTACTTCAAGGGACATAACTTCCTGGTCAAGGGTGCCGAGATCCCCGAGAAGTCGTTCCTGGGCCAGGCCTTGGTATGGCCTGAACGCGAGGTCGACGGCGTACTCAAACCCGAGTACAACACCGGCGACGGCGCCTTCGAGCTTGCCGCTCCCATCTACGCACGCGTGAAGGGTCAGCCCGAGCTGGTCAAGAAGCAGTACCTGGACATGAACATGTGGCTCCCGGGCGACATTCTGCTCAAGGCCGACAAGATGTGCATGGCGCACTCGCTGGAGCTGCGCGTGCCCTTCCTGGACCGCAAAGTCATGGAGTTCGCCGAGCACATTCCCGATCGCTACCGCATCAACGAGAACGGCAACAAGCAGGTACTCCGCCACGCTGCCAACAAGTCGCTGCCCGATGAGTGGGCCACCCGTCCCAAGGTGGGCTTCCCGGTGCCGATTGTCTACTGGCTGCGCGAGCAAAAGTGGTACGACTATGTCAAGGAGTACTTCACCGCGCCGTGGGCAAGTGAGTTCTTCAATACCGACGAGCTCATGCACCTGCTCGATCTGCACTTTGCGGGCAAGGGCGATTTCCAGCGCAAGATCTATACGCCGCTCGTGTTCCTGGTGTGGTACAAGCGCTTCTTTATCGACGAGGACCAGCCCGCTGTTCAGGCTGCCTAGCCTCGGCTTACGAACGCCTGCGCGTAACGGCTCCTCCGGGAGCCGTTTTTGCGTGGGTGCGTTTCAGTTACTATAAAAGCCGTCCCTGCCAAATGGCTGAGAAAGGTGAAAGATGCACCATTCGGATTCCGCGACCGTGACCACGGTCGATACGCTTGCCAAACTGCTCGATGTGTGCGGCGAGCTGCGCGCATCAGAGCAGGTTGACGAGCGTGCCGTGACCGGCTGCTCGTTTGATTCGCGCGCGGTCTCGGCAGGTGACGTGTTCTTTTGCAAAGGTGCTGCCTTTAAGCCCGCGTTTTTGAGCATGGCGCTCGATGCGGGCGCCGTCGCATTTGTGTGCGAGGAGTCGCTGGTCGAGTCTCTGGAGCCGCTGGCGCAGGAGAGCGGTGCGGCGATGCTGGTCGTGGATAGCGTTCGCACGGCCATGGCCCTGTTGCCGCCGGAGGTCTACGACCGTCCCGACCACGACGTCAAGATCGTGGGCATCACCGGCACCAAGGGAAAGACCACGGCCGCTTTTATGCTCCAGTCGATTATCAAAGCGGCGGGCGAGTCCTGCGGCATGATCGGCTCGGTGAGTACCGACGATGGTATCGAGTGCTACGAGAGCACCAACACCACGCCCGAGGCCCCCGAGGTTTGGCGCCATATCGCCAACTGCCGCACGTCCGGTCGCCAGTCCATGGTCATGGAGGTCTCGAGCCAGGCGCTCAAGTACCAACGCGTCGAGAATCTGCCGTTTGACGTGGCGTGCTTCCTCAACATCGGCCGCGACCACATCTCGCCGATTGAACACCCCACGTTTGAGGATTATTTTGAGAGCAAACTCAGGATCTTTGACCAGGCAAAGACCGCCGTGGTGAATCTGGGCACCGAAGAGGTCGACCGTGTGCTGGAGGCAGCGTCGACGGCCGAGCGCTTGGTGACCGTTGGCGTCGAGCATCCCGAGGCAAGCCTGTGGGCGAGCGACGTACGCATGGTCGGCTTTAGCATCGAGTTCAACTTGCATGGCCTGTGTGCCGACGAGTCCGAGGCGGGGGAGAAGGTCCTGCTGGGTATCGCGGGAGACTTTAACGTGGAGAACGCGCTGGTCGCTATCGCCGCTGCGCGCGAGATCGGCATCGGTATCGATGCCATCAAGAAGGGCCTCTCCAAACTGCGTGTGCCGGGCCGTATGGAGGTCGTGGAGTCGAAGGACGGCCGCGTGATCTGCGTCGTCGACTATGCGCACAACCAGCTTTCGTTCCGTTCGCTTTTCTCGTCGGTGAAGCGCGCGTTTCCCGCTAGTCCAGTCATTGCGGTGTTTGGCGCTGCCGGCGGCAAGGCGCAGGAGCGCCGCGAGCAGCTTCCGCGCGAGGCCGCACCATATTCCGACCTGATGATCTTTGCCAACGAGGACCCGGCTCACGAGGACCCGATGAAGGTCTGTCACGAGCTTGCCGAACATGTTCCCGACGATACGCCGAACAAGATCATCCTCGATCGCGAAGCCGCTGTGCATGCGGCGTTCAAGGCGGCGCGCGAGGAGTACGTCAACCCCGATGCTCCCACCATTGTTTTGCTGCTGGCAAAGGGTGACGAGGAGCTCATGCACGTGGGCGACGAGTTCGTGCCCATCGAGAGCGACCTTTCGTTGGCCAATCGCCTGATCGATGTTACCCAGTTTGACTAATGAACCATGATGGCGGCGGCGCCCTGAGCGCGCTGTCGCCATAAGCGTGTTCCCTCAATCAAAACATGCCGTCCAAGTCCAAACCCTTCTACGTAAACGGAGTAACCATGTCCCACAACACCCTGCCGACCGTTGCCGAGCTTTCGGGCGAGATACGCGAGCGCTTGGCCAAGGTCAAGTACGTCTTTACCGACCTGGATGCCACGATGCTCGCGCCCGGCTCGTGCGTGCTGCGCGACAACGACGGCAACCCCTCGACCAAACTCGTCGAGGCCGTCGTGGCGCTCGCTCGCGCTGGTATTCAGGTGGTTCCCACCTCGGGCCGCAACCGTACCATGATCCACGAGGACGCGCGCGTGCTCGGTCTCAACTCCTACATCGGCGAGATGGGCGGCCTGGTCATGTACGACCTCAAAGCCAACGATTGGGAGTATCTGACCGGCGACATGCCCTACGACTCCTCTTGCGGCCTCACGCCGCACCAGGTGATCGAGCAGACCGGCGTGTGCGAGAAGATCCTCGCCCGCTGGCCGCACAAGATCGAGTATCACAACGACATGTCGACCGGCTACAAATACCGTGAGGTCACCGTCGGCATGCGCGGCGATGTGCCCGACGATGAGGTTCAGGCCATCCTGGACGAGGCCGGCTGCGGTCTGATCTGGGCTTGCAACGGCCATCTGACTCACCTGTCCAAGCCGACGACGCTCGAGCTCGATCGCGTCGAGGACGGTCGCGCATTCAACATCAACCCCGCGGGTCTCAACAAGGGCGTTGCCATCGCGCGCTTCTGCGAGCACCTGGGGATCGAGCGCGAGGAGACGCTCGCGCTCGGCGATTCCGAGTCCGACTTCTACATGGCCGATCACGTGGGCACGTTCTGCCTGGTCGAGAATGGCCTGACGAGCGCCGGCGCGCCCGAGTTCCTGGCTGCTTGCGAGAACGCTTTCGTTACGCGCGGCAAAATTGTCGACGGTTGGGCGGCGACGGCAGAGCTGCTGGTCGCGGCGCGTTCGTAGCGCGGCGCCGCCGCACTTGGACATGTCTTTTCGAGAGAGACTGGTGAGGTAATGTCCGATATCGAGAATCCGGCAGGCGACACGCGCCCGATTGGCGTGTTCGATTCTGGTTTGGGCGGTCTGACGGTTGCGCGCGCGATTGCGACGGCGCTGCCGCACGAGTCCGTCTACTACTTTGGCGACACCAAGCGCTGCCCCTACGGCACCCGCACCGAGGATGAAGTGCGCTCGTTTGCGTTGCAGGCGGGTCGTTGGCTTTCGAAGCACGACGTCAAGATTATGGTCATCGCCTGCAACACGGCGACCGCTGCGGCCTTGCGTCTGGCCCAGCAGGTGCTCGACGTTCCCGTGATCGGTGTGATCGCGCCGGGTGCCCGTGCGGCAATCAACAGCACGCGTACGCGTCGCGTGGGCGTGCTCGCCACCAACCTCACTATTCGCTCGGGCGCCTACACGCGCGCCATTCAGGACCTGGATGCCGGTGTCGATGTATACGGCTGTCCTGCCTCGAGCTTTGTCGAGGTTGTCGAACACGAGCTCGCCTCGGGTGCACATCTGCAGGAACAGTGGCTTGAGAACGAGGACATCTTCGATACGCCTGCTGTGCGTGCGCTGGTGGGTGCCACGGTTGAGCCGCTACGCGACCACGGTATCGATACCGTGGTGCTCGGCTGTACGCATTTCCCGCTGTTGGTGGGACCTATCCGCCATGCGCTGGGGCCTGGGGTGCGCGTCGTAAGTTCCGCCGAGGAGACTACACGCGAGCTGACCGATATCCTCACACGCCGCGAGCAGCTGGCGGGCGACGCCGCCGAGCCGCAGCATCGTTTTGCCACGACGGCCGATAACATTGCCGAGTTTGCGGTGGCGGGCAGCTTTATCTTTGGTCAGCCGCTCAAGAGCATCGAACATATCGATATCGATGAGCTGAAATAGATGTAAGGCAGCCGCCCAAGCCTTCGCCACATCTTTTGTCGAAAGGAAATTTCTATGGAGTACATGCAGGTCAACCGCGCCAACGGTCGCGCCGCCAACGAGTTGCGCCCCGTTAAGCTCACCCGTGGCGTCATGAAGCACGCCCACGGCTCGTGTTTGGCCGAGTTCGGCGACACGCGCGTGCTGTGCGCCGCCACTATCGAGGAGGGCGTGCCGGGCTGGCGAAAAGGAGCTAAGGCCGGCTGGGTGACCGCGGAATACGCCATGCTGCCGGCGTCGACCGGCAAGCGCTGCAAGCGCGAGCACGCCAACCGCAAGGGTCGCTCCATGGAGATCGAGCGCCTCATTGGCCGCAGCCTGCGTACTGTCGTCAACATGAAGGCGCTCGGCGAGTACACCGTCACCGTTGACTGTGATGTGATTCAGGCCGATGGCGGCACGCGTACAGCGAGCATCACCGGCGCCTGGGTGGCGCTGCACGACGCCCTCGCCATGTGGGTCGAGGCGGGCAAGATCGAGCGCATCCCGCTTATCGGCCAGGTGGCTGCCATCTCCATGGGCGTTGTCGACGGCAATACGCTGCTTGACCTCGATTATTCCGAGGACAGCCATGCCGAGGTCGACATGAACCTCGTCGCCACCGACACCGGTGAGATGATCGAGCTCCAGGGCACCGGCGAGCAGGCGCCCTTCGACCGCAAACGCCTCAACGCCCTGCTCGACCTGGGCGACAAGGGTATCGCCGAGCTCATCGAGCTTCAGCGCCAAGCCATCGCCTAACCTGCCAAAAAGGGACAGGCTTAATTTGGTAGGTTTTATCTGCGGAGACGTCTAGGCACAAGACAGCCGTTGATTGAGAGGGGAGAGGCAGAGGCCCTCGTCGCCCTCGGCGCGGCATTGCTATAGAGACAAGGAGACCACTCGTGGCACTTGAAAAGATCGACATCGACACCCTCGACCCGGCGGCGACCATCGTCGTGGCAACGGGCAACGCCCATAAGCTCACCGAGATCGAGGCCATTTTGGGCAAGGTTATGCCCGAGGTTCGCTTTGTGGCGCTCGGTCAGCTGGGCGATTTTGAGGACCCCGAGGAAAACGGTACGACGTTTTTGGAGAACGCCATCATCAAGGCGCAGGCTGCCGTCGAAGAGACGGGGCTCATGGCCATTGCCGACGATTCGGGCCTGGTCGTTGACGCGCTGGATGGTGAGCCCGGTGTGTATAGCGCGCGCTACGCGGGCGTTCACGGCGACGATGCCGCCAACAACGCCAAGCTGCTCGTGAATCTGGATGGCGTGGCCGACGAGGACCGCACTGCGCGCTTTATGAGCGTCGTCGCGCTCATCGACACGGATGGTTTGGTCACCTATGGTGAGGGCGCCTGCGAGGGCGTTATCGCACACGAGGGTCGCGGCGATCACGGCTTTGGCTACGACCCGCTGTTCCTGCCGGTCGACACGCCGGGCAAGACCATGGCCGAGCTGACGGCGGACGAGAAGAACGCCATCAGCCATCGATTCCATGCGCTCGAGCACCTATCCGCCAAACTGACGGGCGAGGAGTAGGCCGTGCGTGCGGTAGTGCAGCGCGTGCTCAACGCCGGCGTGACGGTCGACGGTGAGTGCGTGGGCAAAATTGGGCGCGGCTACCTGGTGCTGCTGGGTGTGGGCCATGACGATACGCGTGCCGAGGCCGACAAGCTGTGGGGCAAGCTCCGGGGCTTGCGCATTAACGAGGACGAGAACGGCAAGACCAACTTGGCGCTTGCCGATGTCGACGGCGAGGTGCTCGTGGTGTCGCAGTTCACGCTGTTCGCCGACTGCCGCCACGGTCGCCGCCCATCGTTTACGGATGCCGGCGCCCCCGATGTTGCCAACGAGCTCTACGAGTACTTCTTGACGCTTGTGCGCGAGGACGTCGAGCACGTAGCACATGGCATCTTCGGCGCCGATATGAAAGTCGATCTTGTCAACGACGGTCCGTTCACCATCGTCTTGGACACCGATAGTCTGTAAGTAGTCAATTTGGGACCGGGCTTTTTAAGCTACTTGCGTATGACGGCAGCAGGGTGCTATAGTATTAGAGTTTTGTCTATCTTAGGGGTATTATCCCCTTTTTGAATTGCACCTTCTGGAGGCCCTGTTCATGGAAGAGATGGAAGTCAATCACGTCGACGACATCCACGAGAAGCTGACCGATATGGTGGGCGATCGCGTCAAGGTTAAGGCCAACATGGGCCGCACCCGCGTTGTCGAGCGCATGGGCACCATCAAGAGCGTCCACCCCGCCGTCTTCATTGTCGAGGTCGACGAGCGCCGTGGCCGTAAGTCGCGTCAGTCCTACCAGTATATCGATGTCCTCACCGGTCAGGTCGAGCTGTTCGACCCCGAGAGCGGCGAGCATATCTTTACCCCGCTCGGCAATCAGCTCGAGGAGCACTAACGGTGACCGATCGGTCCCTGACTCTTTCCGCGCCGGCGAAGATTAACCTCTACCTGGGGGTTCATACCGAGCGCGATGACCGCGGCTACCACAGGGTCGATTCCCTGATGGCAGCCGTCGGTCTTTCCGATACCGTGACGGTCACGCCGGCGCAGGCGCTGACCGTTCAGACGGTTCCGGCATCAGATTTTCCCATGCAAAAGAATACGGCGTATCGGGCTGCGGTTGCTATGGCCGAGCATTATGGTCGCGAGGCAAACATCTGCGTGACGATTGAGAAGCGCATTCCATTGTGCGCCGGCTTGGGCGGCCCCTCGACGGATGCGGCCGCGGTCATTGTCGCCTTGGCGGAGCTCTGGGGCATTGATCGCACCGACCCAGCGCTCGACGACATTGCGCGGGGCATTGGTGCTGACGTCCCGTTCTTTTTGCACGCGAGTCCTGCGTTCTACGTAGGTGGGGGAGACGTGCTGGCAACTGAGTACCCCGCGCTGCCCGCGACGCCCGTCGTGCTGGTCAAGCCGCGCGAGGCAAGTGTTTCGACAATTGAAGCCTATCGACGTTTTGACGAGGCCCCGGTGCCTGCGGACAAGCCCGGCGCGATAGCTTCTGCCTTGCGTGCTGGTGATGCCGAGACGGCATATGCACTCATCCATAACAACCTGGGCGTCATTTCCGCACAGATGGAGCCGCAGATTCAAACGGTTCTCGATTGGCTGCGTAAACAGGACGGCACGGTTGCTGTAGATGTGTGTGGATCGGGCGCCTGCTCGTTTGCCATTTGCGACACCGCCGCCACGGCCGAAAGGCTTGCCGACGCTGCCCTGCAAAACGGCTGGTGGTCCTGCGCGACGGAGCTCATTCCCAACACGGTTCGCATCGAAGGGTTGATTTCCGATCTCAGCCGAACACATTGAGCAAATAGGCCATTCCCGCAGTTAGCCGAACGCCCCCGCGGCCCCTCCTGGGGTCCGGGGGCGCCGT
>URIA01000038.1 GCA_900547765.1 uncultured Collinsella sp.
AGCCGGTGGAGATGCCCTCCGCGGCGAGCCACAGGATGGCGTCGCGGTGCGGGGTCTTCTCGTCCACGTCGGTGAAGGCGACGTCCTTGGCGTCGAAGGCGGGCTCGCCGGCCAGGCGGTAGAGGAACGCGGCCATGTCGGCGCGCCTCACCGTGGCGTAGGGGCGGAAGTCGAACGTGCCGTCGCCGTTGTCCCAGCCGGTGGAGACGCCGTTGGCGGCCAGCCAGTAGATGTCGTCCTTATGAGAGGTCGAATCGTCCACGTCGCGGAACGCGAAGCGCACGACCTCCTGCAGGCCGGCCTGGGCCTCGATGAGGGCCTTCAGCGCCTCGTCGACCTGCGGCTGCGTGGCCCTGGCGTCGGCCAGGACCTTGCCGGCCGCATCGAGCGCCGCGGCGAACGGGTGCCAGGTCATGGTCTTGTAGTCCTCGACCTTGTAGTCCTTGACCTCGTCGTACTTAGCCTGCAGCGCGGCCTTGTTCACCTGCGGGGCGGGTTTGGCAACCTCGAGCTCGACCTCGGACACGACGCCCTCGATATCGGCAGCGTTCTGAGGCGTGAAGACGGCCTCGTACGCGCCGCTCTCGGCGAGCTCGGCCTCCGGTTTGGCCCAGGCCCACGCGCCCTCGACCTTCTTGCCGCTCAGCGTCACCTCGCCGCCCACCGCGATGGCAGAGAGCTTGGTGCCCTGCTCGACCTTGTTATTCTCGACCGTGGCGGTGCCGATGGGCACGCCCTTCTTAATCACGAGGCTGGCCGGCGCCACAACCTCGACGGGCGCGTACGCATCGGTGCCCGCGAACACGGCGCGCACGTCATAGGTGCCTGCATGGACGGGAGCGTCCATGATCCAGCCGCCCTCCTCGGAGCCCTGCTTCGCAGCGGCGACGCGGTAACTCACCTTGACCATATCGCGCAGCTCGACGGGGAACGCCTCGTTGAAACGAGGCTCGACCGCATGGGGATCGCCCGTGTAGGACACGATGAGCGGCTCCGCCTGCGAGCCCGGAAGCTCGATCAGGCCGCCGACCTCGGCGCGCCAGCGGGCCGTAAGCGTCATCGAGTCCTCCACGACGTCCTCGCGGCCAAACGCCTCTTCGCCGTTGAACCACCCCACGAAGACGAAGCCGGCACGGGTGGGAACAGGCAGCTTGGCAATGCGATCGCCCAGCTTGACCTGCAGCTGTTCGGACGCGCCCTCGGGCAGGGTACCGCCCGCGGCGTCAAAGGTCACCACGGCGTTGAGGCCCGTGGCGTCCTGGCTCCAGCGAGCCGTGACCGTCATGCTATCGGCAACCGCGGTGCCACCGATCTGGAACGACTCGCCCGCGGCGGTCTGCCAACCCTCGAAGTCGAAGCCCTTGCGGGTCGGCTCCTCCTGCTGGGCGACCACGGCGCCGAAGGCGACCTGCTGTGTCGCGGTCTTCTCGCCGCTGGCAAACGCGCCGGCGACCGCGTCGAAGGTCACCGTACGTGCGCAGCCCACCTTGATGGCGATGGGCGAAGCACCCTCGTCGGCGAGCTTCCAGGCGCCGGCCTCCTCGTCCCACTGTAGGACGACCTCGACGCTCTCAGCCTGGTCCTTCGCCAGATAATGCGCGCCAGCGGCCAAGCCCGCCTGGGCATCGAACGCCTTGGCATACGGAGCGGCGAAGACCGTCACCTCGGCCTGCCACACGACGGCGGGCTTGGCCAGGCCGAAGAACCGGGCCAACTTGGCAAGGCCCGTTGCGGGCTGCTCGACGCGCTCGACCTCGCCGATCTTCAGCGCGTCCTCTCCCTCGATGAGCTCGGAGAACACGTGCTTGGCATGGGCGGGCTCGCCGGCCGTCTCGAAGGCGTCGGCCACCTCGACGTCAAGCAGCTGGTTAACGTCGGCCGTAGCCACCTGCTGCGGGGCGCCCTGCAGCACGACGCTCTTGCGCACCGTGATGCCGGTGTCGGCCCACTCCTCGGTGTCCCTGCCGCCTGACTTGACCATGAGCGTGGCGATCACGTCGACGGAGCCGGCCTGCTTGAGCTCGGTGAGCTCGCCGGTCTCGGCATCGATCGTCGCCATGCACTCGTCGCTGGTGCTCCAAACGAACTTGACAAGGCCCTGATACTGCTCAGACAGGCCTGCCAGACCGTCGGTCGCGCTAAAGGTGCGCTCTTCGCTGGAGGAACCCTCCATCTCGATTGTGTCCGAGCCCTCGATGGCGGGCTTCACGCCCAGGACGACGACCTCGTCCGTAAGGTCGGTGTTCGAGGCGCTCCCGGCGTTCACCGTGGTGGCGCCGGCGGCGGTCAAGCTCACCTTGCCGTACTGCGTGACCGTCGACACATCCTTGTTGGAGGTGCTCCACGAGATGCCGTTGTCGAAGGCGTTCGCCGGCTCGACGCGGGCCGTGAGCTGGACGCTGTTGCTCTCGCGCTCGGACAGGTCGAGCACGCGTACCCGGTCGCCGTCGATCTTCACGGCGGTGACGGGGTTGTTCTCCACCACGCGCACCGGGCCGTACACGTAGGCCGCGCCGGAGTCCTTCAGGCCCATGGCGTTGCCGTTCTTGCCGGCGCCGTGCAGCGTATAGCGGCCGAAGACGGGGTTGGTGCCCTGCCCCATGACGGCGCTCATCGAGCCGTCCTCATGCCCGGTCTCGAGCTTGTCGGCCGTCTGAGCGAGCGCGGCGATGCGCTCGACCGATGACGTGTTGCTCGCGCCCTCGGCACGCAGGATACCGTCGGCGTCGCCCCAGCCGGCGAGCTCGGCGTAGGCGGCCGAGACGTCGCGATAGTTGGAGGTGGCGATGGCGCCCACGTACGGCGCGGCGTCGCCGATCTTCACGTCGCCCTCCTTCTTGGCGAGGATATGCAGCTGGGCGCCGTCGCGCAGCTCGACCGCCGTGCCGTTAAACGGAACGATGGCGCCGGCGGTGACGTAGGCGTTGGCGCACTGGAGCGACAGCGTGGGCTTCACGTTGTTGTCGGACTTCTGGTGCTCCAGCGTGCCGCCCGTCATGCGGAAGGAACCCTCGGGGCCCACCCAGGCGTTGCTCACGGTGCCGCCCGATATAGCGAGGGCGCCGCGCGTGTCCACGACGAAGCGGTCGTTGTTCTTAGCGTTGAAGGTACCGTTCTCGATCACCGTGGAGGTGCCCGCGACGTCGCCGAGCACCGCGGCCTGGGAAGCCTGGAAGGAACCCTTGCTGCCCAGGATAGCGGTGGCGCCCGCGCCGGTGAGCTTCACGCAGTAGCCCTCGGAACCGGTGCCGTACTCGGTGCGTAGGCTGGTGGTGTCGCGCATGATGAGCGTGGCTCCGCCGCGAACCTCGACGGGATTGAGCGAGGGGTACAGCGAGCCCGCGGTGCGGACGTTGTTCATCGACAGGTTGCCGCCCAGCATGAGGGTGGCGCCAGCGTTCACGTGGAACTGAATGAACTTGAGCTCGCCCTCGCCTTTGATCACGACGTCGTGGTTGATATCGATGTCGCGATCGGGGCTGATCACGGTGTCCTTGCCCCCGATGCGGCCGTTCACCACGATGGTGCCCACGCTGGCGTCGGCGATGGCGGCCTTGAGGTCGCTATACGAGGTGACCGTGCGGGTGGCCTTGCCGGCAACGTTCTTCAACGCAGCCAGCGCGCGCTCGGCGGCGTCGAGGCGGTCGAGGCCGCTCACGCGGGCGCGGTCGCTCTCGCCCAGCTCGTTGTAGGCGGTGCGGGCAGCCACGATAGCACCCTCGTCGCCAAGGGAGACACGGGACTGCTCGGGAAGGGCGGCGATGAGGTCGTTAACCTTCTCCCACGCCTGCTGCTCGGCGCCGTCCTTGGCGATGGCGAAGCTGTCCACGCGCTGCACGGATCCGCCCTCGACCTTGTAGGCGTCGTAGTAGAGGTGGTCGCCGTCGACCTGCAGACCGGTGAACACCGGGACGTCCAGGTCGAGCGTCACGGCGCTGTGGGCTTCGGGGGCCACGGCCTGCTCGTAGTTCTTCACGCCGGCGGTGCCCGCGGTCACGAACGTGGTGCCGTTGGGCGACTGCTGGACCTCGTAGTTCTTGCCGTTGTAAGCCTCGGTCTTGCTGGAGACCTCCTGCTCGTTGCCGCGGGACAGCGTGACCGTGCGGTTGTACACGTGGTCGTGGCCCGAGAGCACCAGGTCGATGCCGCAATCGGCGGCGAGCTGGTCGAGCTGGCGGCGGATGCCGATCACGTCGGCGTCATCGTGGTGCGGGCCGTTGGAATACGGCGACTTATGCAGCAGCACGATCTTCCACGTGGTCCCGGCGCCCTTCAACACCTCGTCGGCCCAGCTGTACTGAGCCTGGCTCAACGCGTTGCCCTCGAGGTCGTTAGTGTTGAGGACCACCACGGTGGCGTTCTTGTAGACGAAGGAGTAGTACACACCGCTCGCCTGATCCTGCTCGGGGACGTTCACCCCGGAGAGGTTGAAGTGAGACACGATGGGATTGGCGTCGGTGATGCCCGCCACGTCGCTGCGCGCCTCGTGGTTGCCGGCAGCCGGCATCATGGCCAGGCCCTGCGCCACATTGGCGGCGTCGTCGAGCGCCCACGTCCAGTAGTCCTCGTTGGCGCCGTCGTCCACGAAGTCGCCCGCATGCAGCACGAAGGCGGCGGCGGGATAGGCGGCGTTCGCCTGGGACAGCGTGTTGAGGTAGGTGGCGTAATCGCTCTTAACCATGCCCTGCGAGTCGTTGACGTTGAGGAACGAGAAGGTGTCCGCGTCGTCACCGGTGGCGCCGGTCGAGAAGCGCACGGGCTCGGTCCAGATATCGAGCTCCGCGTTGCCCACGCGGTAGTAATACGCGGTGTTCTCGGCCAGGCCGGTCACAATGGCGGAGTGCTTGCGCACCGTCTGGGCTCCGTAGGAGCTCACCAGGCCCAGATTGAGCTTGGTGCGCGGCTTCACGACCTCGCTCGAATCGCTCTTAAAGGTCTGGGCGCCGGAAAAATCGGTGCTGGTCGACACCTGCACGGCGCCGTTTTGCACCTGCGCGCCCGTAAACCAGCGCACGGAGCGCTCGGTCTTGGGGTTCTTGCCCAGCGTCATGGTGACCTGCGTAGGGTACAGGCCGTTCTCCACGGACGGCTGCCGCGGATCGAGCGTACCGTCGAAGGAGGCCGTGAACTTCGCAGCCGGGTCGTTGAGCTTGTCGTCGTTCACCGCGGCGGAGCCGTCGATGGCGGTGTTGTCGCCGCCGTCGGTATCGTGCAGCATCGAGTCGCAGATGTCTCCCGCGATGCCGCCCATGCCGGTGAGGAAGCTCGGGGTCATGTACTCGCCGATCAGGCTGTTGATAAGGCCCTTGATTCCCGCGTTATCCAGGCCCACGAGGCCTAGGATGCTCTTAAGGTTGCCGTTGTTGGTGGCGCCGTCGACGATCGTCTTCCACGTGCCGCTAAACGCGAGGCCCGTATTGAGATGCAGCGAACCCACCAGGGTGTCGACCAGCGCGCCCTCGGCGGTCACGCTGTCGACCAACGTGTTGATGAGATTCTGGATGAGATCGCCCGAACGGATGCCGGCGAGCGCCGCCTCCGTCCACTCCGGCGCGTCCTCGCGGCCCGCGTAGTGGCCCGTCAGCAGGACGAACACCAGGTTGTAGAGCGACTTCTGGCCGTCATCGAGGCTCGCTACGCCGTACTCAGACACCTGGGTCACGATGGCGTCGACCTGCTGGAGCAGGTAGGTGGGGTCGTCGATGAACTTGGTCTCGACCTCGTCGAGCAGGTCGTCGATGATGGAGGCCACCTGCTGGTCGGACACGGAGGTCGCGCCCACGATGCCCGCCACGCCGCTCGGCACGATGTTGATGGCGTTGCCGCGGTAATCCACGTGCACGCGGCCCACGGTACCCAGGTCCATATCCATGCCGCCGGCAAGACCGCCGGCGATGGCGTCGAGCGCCATCTGGTGGATGTCGAGCTCCGGCAGGTTCTCGCCCAGCCACGTGCGCAGGCCGGTGTCGCCGATCTGCTGCAGGATGGGGCGAATCATGCCGCCGGCCAGGTTGTTGAACATCTTGTCGGAGTAGAGCTTCTGCACCGCGTAGTCGGTCATGCTCTCAACCTTCTGCGTGGTGCCGTTGGCGAAGCGGAGGGCGACCTCTTCGACAGACTCGCTGGCAACCGAGAATTCCTCGGTGGTGCGGGCGTCGTCCTCGCTCAGACGCTCGCCCTTCTTGAGGTTCACCGTGCGCACGGGGGTGCCGTACGACGAAAGCGAACCGGTCTCGAGGTCCACGATGTGGTTGCCGGCCGGCGTGGTGAACTCGGCCACGTCGTTGGCATGCATGTGACCGGTGAAGATGTAGCGCATGCCGGCGTCGGCCAGCTCGGTGGCCGCGAAGCGCCAGTTGTCGACCACGTACTCGGACAGGATGTTGTCCTCGCCCTTGAAGTGCGGGATCAGGCCGTGGTGCATGAGGCCCACGACGGTCTTGCCAGCGCGGTCGGCTTCCTTGACCTGCTTGGTCGCCCAGTCGAGCACGTGCTTGTCGATACGCCCCGCGGTTATGTGCTCCTTGGTGTCCAGGCCTGTTCCCGCCTCGGGCAGGTACTGGCCGGAGTCGATGGCGAGCACCAGGTAGTTGCCCAGGTCGACGCTGTAGGACAGGCCGCCCGGCGTGTCGGCATCGCGGTTGAGCTCGCCCTCGCCGTACTCCTTGCGGGCCTCGCGGGCCTCGTCGGAGTCCTTATAGTAGGTCTGACCCTCCTTGCCGTCATAACCGTGCTTGGCGAAGATCTCGCGGAACTTCGCGGGGCTCGCGCTCTCCACCTGCTCCTTCTTACCGCTGGCGAAGCTGCAGGCGTCGGAGTTATAGATGTCGTGGTTGCCGTTGATCACGTAGACCTGCGTGCCCGCGGTCTCGATTTCGGCAAGCTTGTTCGCGATGTCTTGCAGGCCCTGGACCTCGCCGTCCTTGGTGAGGTCGCCCGAGATGAGCATCACGTCGGGCTTGTCGGCCTTGACCTTGGCGAAGGCGGCGTCCAGAATCGAGCCGGATTCCTCCAGCATCTTGGGGTCGCCGCCCACGTAGGTCTGATAATCCTGACAATCGGATACGTAATTCAGCGGATAGTAGTGCGTATCCGAGACCACCGCGATCTCGAGGTCGCGCGCATCCCGCCCTGCCAGCTCGTTAGAACTGCGAGCATCAAACAGACCAAACAGGTCCGAAAGGCTCATCGCCACGGCCGGCGTAGCCGGAGCCAACGGCGACATGGTCATGATGAAGGCGAGCAGGACCGTCAGCACCGCACGCGCAGCATGACCCAGGCCCTCCCCTTTCTTCTTCATGTCCAAGGCGTACCTAGGTAGCATTCCTCTTCCTCCCACATTCGTCTACCGATCAAACGCGAACGCCCCAGCGCCCGCGCGGCATCGCCCCCCGATCCCCCGCAGGACATCGAGACGGCATGCATCATTCATAAGTCTAGCTAGCGAATGTAAAGGCAGCATTTTGCCCACGCCCGCGGTTCAACAACGTTCCGTTAAGACGATCCAACACACCCCTTACAAAGCAACAAGGTCAAGCCGAGTGACGAGAAAACCGCAGGCGGGAGAAACGAAGACGGGAGAAACGAAGGGAGGCCCCGAAGGGATTCCCAAAGCGAACATCCCGCAGCGCGCGAGCGCGAGGACGTTCACATGGGAACCCTTCGGGGCCTCCCGGTGAGCCAGACTATCCCAACCGAAGCTTTACGCCTCGTTGTAGAGGGTCTTCAGCTTCAGCAGGTGCTGGTAGCGATCCATAGCCGCAGCCTCGTTAGCGGCGAAGAGCTCCTCAGCGCGCTCGGGGAACGAGCGGGTGAGCGAAGCATAGCGAGCCTCGTTCATCAGGAACTCCTGGTAGCCGCCCGCGGGCTCCTTGGAGTCGAGGGAGAACTTCTTGCCCTCCTCGGCAGCCGGGTTGAAGCGGAACATGTTCCAGTAACCGCACTCGACAGCCTTCTTCATCTCGGCCTGGCAGTTCTGCATGCCACCCTTCTTGATGGAGTGCATCTCGCAGGGGCTGTAGCCGATGATGAGGGACGGGCCGTCGTAGGCCTCGGCCTCGTGAATGGCCTTGAGGGTCTGAGCCGGGTTGGCGCCCATGGCGACCTGCGCCACGTAGACGTAGCCGTAGCTCATGGCGATCTCGGCCAGGGACTTCTTCTTGGTCACCTTACCGGCAGCGGCGAACTGAGCGACCTGGCCCAGGTTCGAGGCCTTGGAGGCCTGACCGCCGGTGTTGGAGTAGACCTCGGTGTCGAAGACGAAGACGTTGACGTTGTGGCCGGAAGCCAGGACGTGGTCCAGGCCACCGAAGCCGATGTCATAGGCCCAGCCGTCGCCGCCGAAGATCCAGAAGGACTTCTTGGTGAGGTAAGCCTTGTCGGCGAGGATCGCCTTGGAAGCGTCGCAGCCGCACTTCTCGAGCTCGGCAACGTAGGCAGCGGCAGCGGCCTTGGAGGCCTCGGCGTCGTTGACGGAGTCGATCCAAGCCTGGCCGGCGGCCTTGAGCTCATCGGACGGACCATCGGCAGCGATGATGTCCTGGGTAGCGGCGATCAGCTTCTTCTGGACGGCCTCGTAACCGACGGCCATGCCCAGACCGTGCTCGGCATTGTCCTCGAACAGGGAGTTGTTCCACGCCGGGCCGTGACCGTCCTTGTCCTTGCAGTAAGGAGCGGTGGCAGCGGGGTTGCCCCAAATGGAGGAGCAGCCGGTGGCGTTGGAAATGAACATGCGGTCGCCGGCGACCTGGGTCACCAGACGTGCATAGGCGGTCTCGGCGCAGCCGGCGCAGGAGCCGGAGAACTCCAGGTAGGGCTGCTTAAACTGGCTGCCCTTGACGTTGGCCGCGATGAGCTCCTTCTTCTCGGAGACGTTCTCGACCATATAGTCCCAAACGGGCTGCTGGTCCATCTCCTGCTCGGTGGGAACCATCTCGAGGGCGCCCTTGGGGCAAACCTTGACGCAGTTGGTGCAACCCATGCAGTCGAGCGGGGACACAGCCATGGTGAACTTCATGCCCTTGGCCTTGGGGCCCATGGCGTCGAGCGTGCGGGTAGCCTCGGGCGCGGCGGCAGCCTCGTCCTCGGTCATCGCGAACGGACGGATGGTGGCATGCGGGCACACGTAGGCGCACTGGTTGCACTGGATGCACTTGGTCTCGTCCCAGTGAGGAACGACCACGGCGACGCCGCGCTTCTCGTATGCGGAGGCGCCCAGCTCAAACTGGCCGTCGGCGCAATCGACAAAGGCGGAAACGGGCAGGCTGTCGCCGTCCATGCGATCGATGGGCTCGAGCAGGTTCTTGACCTGCTGGGCGATAGCGGACTTGGTCTCCTCGGAGAGCTCGACGGGAGCAACATCCTCGGCGGTAGCCCAGTCGGCCGGAACCTCGAACTTACGGAAAGCGGTAGCGCCGGCATCGATGGCCTTGTGATTGGCGTCGACGATGGCCTGGCCCTTCTTCATGTAGGACTTGGTAGCCGCGTCCTTCATGTACTGCAGGGCGTCCTCGGCGGGCAGGACCTTGGCCAGCGCGAAGAAGGCGGACTGGAGCACCGTGTTGGTGCGCTTGCCCATGCCGACCTTAGCGGCCAGGTCGATAGCGTCGATCAGGTAGACGTTGACGTTGTTGTTCGCGATGTAGCGCTTGGCCACGGCGGGCATGTGCTCGGCGAACTCCTCGTCGCTCCACTGGCAGTTGACCAGGAAGGTGCCGCCCGGCTTGACGTCGCGGACCATCTTGAAGCCCTTAACGATGTAGCTGGGGTTATGGCAGGCGACAAAGTCGGCCTTGGTCACGTAGTACGGCGAGCGAATCGGGGAATCACCAAAGCGCAGGTGCGAGACGGTGACGCCGCCGGTCTTCTTGGAGTCGTACTGGAAGTAGGCCTGGACGTACTTGTCGGTGTGGTCGCCGATGATCTTAATCGAGTTCTTGTTGGCGCCGACGGTACCGTCGCCACCCAGACCCCAGAACTTGCACTCGATGGTGCCGGGGGCTGCGGTGTTGGGCGTATCCTCGGCCTCGGGCAGGCTCAGGTTGGTCACGTCATCGACAATGCCGATGGTGAACTCGCGCTTGGGCTCGTCCTTCTTGAGCTCCTCGAAGACAGCGAACGCGGACGCGGGAGGCGTGTCCTTGCTGCCCAGGCCATAACGGCCGCCGACGACCTTGATGCCCGTCTTGCCGGCCTCGTAGAGAGCGGAGACGACGTCCTGGTAGAGCGGCTCGCCGATGGAACCCGGCTCCTTGGTACGGTCCATGACGGCGATCTTCTGGACGGTCTCGGGGAGAACGTCGACGAAGTGCTTGATGGAGAACGGACGGAACAGACGAACCTTGACCAGGCCGACCTTCTCGCCGTGAGCGTTGAGGTAGTCGATGACTTCCTCGAGCACGTCGCAGAAGGAGCCCATGCACACGACGACACGATCGGCATCGGGAGCGCCGTAGTAGTTGAATAGGCCGTAATCGGTGCCGAGCTTCTCGTTGATCTTCTTCATGTAGCCCTCGACGACGGCGGGAAGCTCGTCGTAGACCTTGTTGCAGGCCTCGCGGTTCTGGAAGAAGATGTCACCGTTCTCGTGGCTGCCGCGGGTGTGCGGGTGCTCAGGGTTGAGCGCGTGGTCGCGGAAAGCCTGGACGGCGTCCATGTCGCACATCTCGGCAAGATCCTTGTAGTCCCACATGGCGACCTTCTGGATCTCGTGGCTAGTGCGGAAGCCGTCGAAGAAGTTAAGGAACGGGGTCTTGCCCTCGATGGCGGCAAGGTGAGCCACCGGCGAGAGATCCATGACCTCCTGGACGTTGCCCTCGGCGAGCATGGCGAAGCCGGTCTGACGGCAGGCCATGACGTCGGAGTGATCACCGAAGATGTTCAGGGCGTGCGAAGCGACGCAACGCGCGGAGACGTGGAAAACGCCCGGGAGCTGCTCTCCTGCGATCTTGTACATGTTCGGGATCATCAGGAGCAGACCCTGAGAAGCCGTGTAGGTGGTGGTCAGAGCACCGGCGCTCAGCGAACCGTGAACGGTACCGGCTGCACCTGCCTCGGACTCCATCTCGACGACCTTGACCGGGGTGCCGAAGATGTTCTTGCGACCCTGGGCCGCCCACTGGTCGACATGGTCGGCCATCGGGCTGGACGGCGTAATGGGATAAATTCCCGCTACCTCGGTGTACGCATACGAAACATATGCGGCCGCCTCGTTGCCGTCCATAGACTTAAACTTACGCGCCATATACCCCTCTCCTCTCATATAGGTATACAGGCCCCGGCGCTCGCCGGGATGTTGGCGTGATGGGATTTTCGTTGTTGCTTCCGATCATCTGACAGGCGGACTCAGCGGCAGGTACATGGCGTGGAGAGAAGGCATGCCGAGGCGAGGAGAGCTGCACGCGCTCCACAGGCCCAGCTACCCGTCTTGCACATGACCGAGCGCCGCAAAGACCGCATGCCGGATGCTCCCGGGCACGCCCCGGCGATGGGAAGCGCCCGCAACGGAAATCCGCATGCGGGTTTATTGTACCCCGCCGTCAGGCCATATTTCGGCAAATATAGGTGGGCGGTAAAGGTTTACCTCGGGTGACCGCCAAAGGCCAGAATGGTCCCTCCATCCCCGGACGACTGGCTCTGACGCGCCAAGGAGTGTCCCCAAGTACCGGCAGGAAAGGAACGTCCCTAACTGCCGGCTAGAGGGCGCCGAGCAGGATGGCGTAGGTGGTGGATTCGCCGAGTTTGAGCTCGTCGCCGGGGTTGAGCTGGGCGGAGCGGCCGGGCTCTACTTGAATACACACACTCGTGGCCCCGTTTACCACCACGGTGCCGTTAGTGGACGACAGGTCCTCGACAAACCATGCGCCAGACTCGTCGCACCAGATATGGGCATGGCGGGCCGAGACGTCGTCGGTGATGCCGCCCTCCCCCGTTGCCAGCGCGCCGATCTCAACGCCTTCCTCACTCGGCTGAATCCAGCGCGGGACGCTCACCACGTAGCCGTTTTGCACGCACAGCAGTCCCAGCGGATGCGCCGGCGCGACCTCGTGCTCGCCCGCGACCGAAGATGTGCTCAGCGAGCGCGGCGTCGACGTGTCGCCGCCACGGGTCGCATGAGCGCGGCGGCTCGCCCGACTTGGAACTAAGGCGGGCGTGAGAGCAAACGGCATAGGGAACGAATCTTGCGGATGTACTCCTCGACGTCAGGCAGGTAAGCCCCACGAAGTCACCGGGGAGGCCCAAGCGGCCCGGCACCACTTCCAGATTCTGACCAGGGCGAGTCGTTCGCCGGTGGCTGAAGGCTCGCTCCCACCCAAAAGGGGAGATTCGCGTTGTTCCCCAATCGCTCTCGCATCTTTCATTTTGCTCGAGGTGGGCTATAAAAACTTTCCTGGTGAAAGGCGGCGATTGGTTTCCTTTCTTTCTAGAGGAGCGCGCCTGTAATCTGTTTTCATCCTAAATCAAGTTAAGATCGGACCTTCCAGAGGCAAGTCGACTCAAACTGCGAGGCTCCATGTTGGAATAAAGAGCGCTGTCGAAGTGCCAACAACACAAAGCTTGCCAGTCTCAAATAGAACCTTTTGGGAGTCCGATTGGGCCGCACACCGAATCCCCGCTGGTGGTTTTTTATAGCTGCGCAACAATAAACAAGGTTAGTGCCAGTCCAGCATGAAATTGAGGAACGTATGCATTTTTTCTCAGTAAGTGATCGTCGTTACTGCTTCGATGAGGTCACTCGCAATTGCTTTCAGGTTGACCAAGCATCAGAAGATGCGCTTCGCATATTTGAAGCATCGGGAAGAACGGTCAACTCGAAGTTGCTAACAAAGTCACTTGCTGCGAAAGGCTACGACCAAACGACCATAGCAGAACTTGAAGACGACATTGATGAGTATCAACGATTGTCTGAGCGGACTTTCTTAACAAAAGACACGCCTCGAAAACTTAGATCCATCGAACTCCACGTTTCACATGCATGCAACCTTGGTTGTAGTTACTGTTTTGCCGGTAAAGGAGATTATGGAACGTCTCCTCTGCTGATGACAGACGAGATAGCCTTCAAGGCGGTCGACTACCTCGTCGCAAGTTCATCGGAAAACGAAACGCTTGCGATCGTCTTTTTTGGTGGGGAACCCATGATTAACGAGCCGCTGATATGGAAAACGGTCGACTATTCAAAAAGAATATACCCCAATAGAAACTTTACCTATTCTATTACGACCAACGGAACGCTTTTGAATGACACTGCTGTGAATTCTTTCAAGGAGCACGGGTTTTCTGTTCTGATTAGTCTCGATGGTACAGGATGCAAGCACGATGCATCGCGCCCGTATAAGACGGGAGGCGGCTCTTTCTCCGATATCGACAAAAACGTTCGTCGTTTTTCCGAGTCGTTCCCCTTCGGCGCAAGAGCGACCTTAACAAATAATAACTGTAACCTTGTTGAAGACTATCTTCAGTTTAAAGAGATGGGCTTCAGAAGGATTTACTTCTCGCCCGTGAGCTCATTCGATGAGAATATCAAACTCGACGAACACTCATTAAACAAAATCAGGGCGGGCCTAATAGATTTGGCGGATCAATATCTCAAACAGATTGATCAAGGGGAAAAGCCCTTGTTTAGAACATTGAAAACTGCAGTTGATTTGATTATGAGCAACAGGATCGCCTTTGTCGGATGCGGGGCTGGCAGGCGTTTTATTTCCGTGACTCCCGAAGGGGACGTATACCCCTGTCACAGGTTTGTCGGGATGATGCGATTCAAAATGGGCAACATCGTCACCGGAATTGACGAAACTAGGTATATTGAAAACTGGAGTCAGGGTGTCGAAAAAAGAATTGACTGTACGGACTGTTGGGCTCGGTCTTTCTGTGGTGGGGGCTGTAGCTGGGAGGCTGCAGACGAGCACGGCTACTTGCCCAAGAGTCTACACCCTGCATCATGTGAATATAGAAAAATGTGCTACGAGATGGCTTTTGACCTTATTTCCCGCCACTCATCTTCGCAGGAGAAAAATCAACGAGAAGCTACTGTATCGGAATAAGCGGTTCAGCGCATTGCTGTCACCATTGTGGAGGTGTTCGTTCTTCTGATTACCGTCTGCGAAGCTTATTGCTACATTCGCCGAAACCATTCTAGAAATATGGTGAACTAGACATCTTGGTTTGTTATACACAATATTGAGGTTTTTCTGCACTCAAAGGGAGGTAGTCGTGAAGCATATTCATCCGATTAATCCAGGAAGTGGCGGCGAGGCAGGCGTGAAGCCGATGTCTTTTGACTGCCTCTTGGGCATTACTGACATCTGTACTGTTTATGATAAAGCAGATGGCTGTGGTGCATACGATTACTGCGACTATGACATGGATGGCGGCAGCATCTGCGTTGTAGATCACTGTGGCATTGATCAAACGTAGTCTCTAATTGGATTAAGGTGAGGAGCTGTTATGAAGCATATCCATCCTGTTGGTTCAAATGAACATCCTCCCGTTGAGCCTTGTTGTCTTGGAGTTGATATATGCAATTTTTACGACATCGCCGAGTGCCCTGTTGCGGATTGGTGCTATGTCGATAAAGAATCAAGCTGTGTTTTGCCAGCAGATTGGTGCGATCCAGTTGACGAGTAGTTTTGTGGCTAGGAACTATTTGGTCCAATTCAGAATAAGATGGGAACAAATACCAAAATCTCGTGTCTGGGAGGAGTTATGCCATTATTGCAAGGTCTCGTTGGATTAGCCTTTATACTTGCGTTATATCTGGCACCTTTTTTAATTCTATTCTTCATTATCCGACTCTTTCTTCGGAGAAAATAGGAGTGTCACGCAAACATTAGCGTAGCTTTCTTCCAATATGAGCCGAGCATTGGCAAGTGGAATAAGAAGCCCGACCGTTCGCCACATGAAAGTGATCGGACGGGCTTCTCTATTTAACCCGGGCCGCCACCCATAGCGGCTTTCCAAGCGTATTCTCAGTGCAAAGCAATCGTCAGTTTAATCCTATGCGCTGATACCGCATTTCATTTGTTCGGCTCGAATTCTACGGCCTGGCAACCCTCGCACTCTCCGGCAAATGGATTGAACGCGAAGGCAGAGATGATGTGTGCGTGGACATCGAGGCTGCTGTAGGCAACATACTGGGACATGGACCCCCGCTGCGCGTGGTATGCGGCCCGGCATATTCATTGCCGTCCAACCCCGTGTAGTTGCAGCAAAGGGTGGAACCTCAATGCTCAGCCCATGTTGTCCGTGGGACACGAGAATCGTAAGTACACTTTGGTGCGATTCTCACGCTGATACTGAGCCACCTGGAATAAGATACGTCGCGACAACACTTCGCTTCACCTCTGTCTCGACAAGATGACGTAGACTAAAGTCTCCTTTAGTAAGAGAACGAGAACCATATCTGAAAGCGTTGCGATGGCGTGAAGGCACCGAGTCCGAACCGCCTGAATGCTACGTGCATCTGCATCGCCTTTTTGTTATCTCTGCCAGTTGGGTAGCACTACACTTGTCATCATTTACCCTGGTACATGCTGCCTAAATCCACTACCCCTTCTACCGCGCCGACCATCTCGTCATCGTGAGAGACAACGATGATCAGCTGGCTTTGCTTGTTGCGCTTAACATAGGCCGCAAGCTCGGCGCGGCTTACAGCGTCTAACCCAGTCGTGGGCTCGTCGAGTACCAAAACTGACGACTTGCGTGAAATCGCCGACCATAAGTACACTCGGCGCAGCTCACCGCCCGAAAGCGCGGAGCAACGTTTCCCGAGCAACTCCTTCACGCTGTTTTCCAGCGAAAGTAGGCCATCTACACCCCGGTGATAGGAAGAAAAGGGCGTGTCGAAATACTCTAACAGCTCTTTCACCGTTTCGTCCGGCGCGAGGCACGACTGTGGGCAGCACGATATCTCTCTCGCACGTATGTAATCCAAGTCGCATTCTTCGATTGGCACGCCGTTGTATTTTACTTTGCCTTTCGATGAGTATAGCCCGAGCATCAAGTAAAGAAGTGACGTCTTGCCTCTTCCGTTTTCCCCAACTATGCAATATGTACCAGGACCGGAAAACTTGAAAGAAAACCCGCCGAGGACCTCTCGGACAGATCCGTCTGGAAGGGCAACCGAGAATTCCAAATCAGATACCGAAATGTCATTTATTTCATCGAGTTTAGCTAAATCGGTCCGATTCCACCCCGATCTCTCCTTTTCTCTCGTCGCGATAGCCGTCCTATCCCATGATGCTTTGGCATCTTGATAGGATTTGAACAATGACATCATACTTTTCAAAGTCTTAAAGAGAACCGCGAAGTATGTACCGATGATAGTGTACTCGCCTATTGACATAGTTCCGTTAATGATTCGTACTCCGGAAACAACAAGTATCACCGCTTGAAACAACGCTGCGAAAAGACCATCGAGCGATGTCAGAGAATATGATAGCTTTCCGGAGCGCAAAACTTTGGGAAAATAGCTCTTAAACCCAGCGTCGAGCGCTTGTTCGCTCTTGCCGTACGAAGATGTCAGTTGAATGTTGAGAATCTGATTAAGCTGCGATGCAATTGCGGCGTAAAAGGCGCTGTCCGCCTCTTTCTTCTCATACGTGACCCTATACAAGAGTTTCCTCAACCCAGTAATTACACAGAAATACACGATGAGGAGAATGATGGAAAACACCGCGAGAGTTGAATCAATTGACCATATGATAAGCAATACGATGGGAATGGCTACAATGGACAGCGGCGCACTGATAAAATTCGCCAAAACGAAGGATGAGACCACGCTGGAGTCGGAAATAATCCGTTGCGTTGTATAGGCTGGATCGATGGTCCGACTCACCAAGTAATCGTCTCTTTCAAAACGCAAGACGGCCTCCCTGAGAAGATCAAAGGAAAGTCTCGTGGTTATGCGAATGGAAAGTGTTCCTGCAAAATAAGTAAAGAGGGTGGAGAAAACTCCTATTGACGCAACCAGGAGCGCGAAGAGTACGGCGTCTCTTTCGCTGCGGTTACCGAGAAGAAAATCTAAGAATTTCCCGTTCACGTATGGCATGGCATAGGAGAGAGCGTTTCCAATCACCGTGATAGCAATGAAGACGAAAGCCCCTTTTGCTCTGATGAACCTCGAGAGAACGCATCGAATCAAGGAAGGCCCCAATCTACCCGCCACAAAACATCAATCACTGATACCTTACACCTCAACACAACAGGAGCGAAGATTTGCCAATGAGACTGCTTTAAGATTGCCTTGGGCCAATACGATCTCAAGCTCTTCCTACAAGAGAGTCGGAATCGGACATCTCCTCCGACGAACCTGGCAATCGGGCGGTTGTAATATCTTTTTCAACCGCCCGATTGCCACAATAGATTTGAGCATCCGCCCACAAACGTCCGCGTTTTATACCCATCAAATCCTTTGCCTTTTGTCGTCTAGACTAGAAAAATCGCTCGAAATAACGCAACCGGCCTGCTCGCTTGAAGAAACCTAAGCCCGTAACGTAGATGTGCAAACTTCCGAAACGCCTTGCGCGGCATAGTGCGTATAAACTTCGTCAACCGCCTCAGAAATATCTGAGTATCGCGCCGGGTCAAAAGCATACGATGTCGCAGCTATATCCTGCACCCATTCGGAACGCGGATTAATTGAATAGCCACACAGCATCATCATACATGCATCTAGACCTGATTTCCCAAGTATCCGACGTATTGATGAGAGCATCGCGGGTCGCCCCTGCACCATCGTCGTCACCCCTATTAGCAGTATTTACCGTTTTTCTCTAAATGCGTATCGCCACCCTTAAGAATACAAAGTGTTTTATCCAGACCCGATTGTCCTCCATCTCAAACGAAGGGATAAGGAATCTCATCCGGAATCGGCAGTAACGGAGGATTCACAACGACAAGCGAAAAACATGAGTCATCTCTCAGAGGGGAGTAAAGGCTCCCCTCAAGCACCCTAGTTTCGTCATCCAAAGAGTTGATGGCAGTGTTTTTCTTACAAAGGTCGACAACAAAAGGGTTGATTTCTACAGATGTTACATCCATGCCACAGTTGGTAAGTATCAGGCCCTGTATTCTGGGGCCAGAACACAAATCGAGAGCCTTCCGTGCGCTCTGCGGTGTAAGGCGCCAATCTCAGCAAATCTGTCCCACAATACTGCGCTGAAGAACAAGACGGAACCCCTGAGCCAAACTCCCCTATACCTTATTAAGGCTAAGACAGGCAAGTTCACGCACCCGGCATATTCCAGAATAACATCCTATTGTTTTAGATGCTCTACAAGCATGAACAGCCGCGAATCGGAAAGATCTTCTAGTTTCGCCCCGACTGACCGCCAAGGGCCAAAATGGCCTCTCCATCCCCAGGCGACTGGCTCTGGCGCGCCGAGGAGTGTCCCCAAGTGCCGGCAGAAAAGAAACGTCCCCATCTGCCGGCTAGAGAGCACCGAAGAGGATGGCGTAGGTAGTGGATTCGCCGAGCTTGAGCTCGTCGCCGGGATTGAGTTGGGCGGAACGGCCGGGCTCGACCTGAATGCAGACGCGCGTGGCCCCGTTTACCACCACGGTTCCGTTGGTGGACGACAAGTCCTCGACGTGCCAGATATTTTGAGCATCGCACCAGATATGGGCATGGCGGGCCGAGACATCGTCGCCGACGTCGGTAATATCGCCCTCACCAGTGGCCAGCGCGCCAATCTCAACACCCTGCTCACTCGGCTGAATCCAGCGCGGGGCGCTCACGACAAAACTGTTTTGTACGCGCAGCAAGCCCAAGGGGTGCGCCGGGGCGGGTTCGCGTTCGCCCGCGGTCATCGACATGCCAAGCGAACGCGGCGTGGAGGTGCCTCCGCCACAGGTCGCGTGCGCGTAGTCGATGGCATAGTTCACCGAGGACCGCACATCCGCCGAACAACCGACGGCGACAAACAGCACCAGCACGGCCTCGGCGCGCTCGGCGGGCATGAGTTCCGCCGCCTGGGACAGGCGATCGAGCGCGTTGCGATAGAGATTCGTGTCCTGGTGGCACTCTTCGAGCGCGCGTACCATCGGTTCACCTGCAGGACCGCACACCATATTGATCACAGCCGTGGAGTCCATGGGATTGCGCTGGCGCAGGGCCAGTTGCGACATAATACGCGCAGCCGAGGTACCGTATTCGGCAAAGTAGCGCTGCTGAAGCGTGCCGACCGGCGCGCGAACGATAAAGCGGGAAACCCAAGAGCGATCGGCGGCTCGGCTCTGCGGGCTGCGGCCGTCGGCGAGCGGACGGGACGAAAGCACCAAGCCGCACAGCTCGATATGGCTCAGATGCGCCGCGCGCTTAAAGATGTCAAACATGGCCCCGCATGGGGTGAGCTCAACTTGAGATGCCATGACCTAGGCCTCCTTGGTCGTAGAAATAGAATCGGACGATACTTCGACAGGTCCGCCAAAAGTACGGGCAGCTGCGGCTCCACCGGCAAGCGGAGTCGCCATCTGGGCTTTTGTGCGTCGCGGTGCCGAAACGGGAAGTTCAAAGGCAAAGCCCATCGCAAGCAAAAACCACGTAAGCGTATAGGTTGCAACCAGAGCGGCAACAAGGCCGCCCATCACGGCGCGTTGGGAAAATACGCTACATGCAGCCACAACCAGCACCGGAACCTCGCAGGCAGAAAGCGCAAGCACACCCTGCAGGAACCCCGAGCGCCGATTGCGCGCAAGTGCCCCCGCGGCAACGCCGGCTATGCCTGGCAGCGCCAAAGCCAGTGCGGCAATAATACCCGGTAGCGACCCAGACCACACGAGCGATCCCAAAATCGCCGTCACGCGAGCGCCCGACGCCAGCAGCGCGGCCGAAACCACGACCACAGCCCAAACCACGCCACAGACGACCGTCGCGCCGACCATCAGCGCGCGACGAACCGCGCGGCCAGACGCATCCATGGGGCACGGCGTGAGCGGCTCGCCGCGGAGCGAACGACCGACATTTTGCGCATAGTGGTCACAAAACGCCGAGAGCGCCGCCTCGACCGCCGCCGGCTCGGGACGATCTTTTTGATGGCTGGACAGACAGGCCATCACCACGTCGAACAGCTGGGCATCGACAAACGCCAGCGCATCGCGTAGCTCTTCGGAATCCGGCTCAAGCCCTAGCTGCTGGGCCTGCTCGGCCGCGGCGAGCGCCACATCGGGCTCACGACGAAGCAGCTGAGTCAAATCGCAACCGGGCGCATGGGCACCAATGGGATAGTCGGGCCGCGTGTCCATCTTGAGACGGTAGGGGCTCGCGATGTCGCGCGTCTTTTTGCGCGAACCCGAGGTGCCCGAAGTGCTCGGCGCGGCTTCGTATGGCGCGACGCCGGCAATGAGCTCGTAAACCGTGCTTGCCGCGGCATAGACGTCAATCGCCGGCGACATACGCAAAGCGCGTAGGTCGGGAATATCGTCAGTGAGCATCTCGGGCGGGGCGTAGGCAACCGTCGCGCGACGCAGCGTGGCATAACGCTCCGTAAACGACGCCTTGCCGCCGGTACCGGCCACGGCCGACGCAGGCTCAAGCGCCAGCGACGAGCCAAAGTCGATCAGGCACAGGTCAAAGGTGCCCTCGGCAAGCTGCCGGTCAAGCGGTAGACGCGCCGTGCGCACCATAATATTAGCGGGCGAGATATCGCGATGGACAAAGCCCTCGCCCACCAGGCTCATACGGCAGAGCAGATCGAACAGGTCGCGACCCAGACGCGCCGCCACAAGCGGCGACAGGCGTCCGGCATCGTCCACGGCAAGTCGCGAACGCAAGCGGGCAAGCGTCTCGCCCTCGACCCATTCCATGACAATTGCAGGCACACCGTCAACCTCGCCCCAGCCATAGAGGCGGGGAAAGCCCTTAAGGCCCGAAAGGGCGCGATGGCATTCATATTCCTCGCGAAATGCCGCTTTGAACTTGGCGACCAGCGCCTCATGGGCGGCATCGTCGTCAAACTCATCGCGCGTCGGCAAGATGAGCTGTTTGAGTGCTACGGCCTCGCCTTGGGCGTTGACGGCACGCGTCACGCGGCCGATACCGCCACGGCGCATGGTGGCATCGTCGGCAAACAGTATCGTAAAACGACGCAGATAGGCAGGCAGTTCGTCCTGACCGAGCGCAATGGCCGGCTCAAACCCGTCGACACGCGCCAGGCGCAGGCCGACCATGGGATCGCGACCGAGCGATTGTGGTGTGGTGGATGCAAGATCGGTCATCATAGGGCAAGCGCCGCCACGTTATTGTTGAAGTTACCGAGCGCGACGTCATCATCGCCGTAATGGCCGACCCATTGACATAGGTTGGTGTAACAGCCCCACAGATTGGCATACTGCTGATACCACTTTGACCGGGGCGAGAATGTCTGACGACCGAACTCGGCTCGAATGACAAACATCTCCCCGACCAAGCTGTCGCACGGCCTGGGATCTCCCGTAGAGTTATAGGTCGAAACCACGTCATTGGCACGAGAAACATAGCCGTCGAGCATGTTGTACTTGGCCACAAGCCAACTGTGAATGCTCTCTTCCTCAGCAGCGGAAAGGCCACCGGAGTTTGCATCGTTGTCAGTGTTGCCGCCCGTCGAGGCGCCATTTCCAGACCCTCCGACAGAGGAACCCGACCCAGAACCGCCGCCCGAACTCGGCGAATCCGAGCCGGAGCCAGAAGTATCCGAGCTACCGGGCTTTCCGGACTGCTGGGCGTCCTGCTCCTTTTGCTGCTCGACCTTATTCACCGTTGCCGCCACGCTATTGTTGGACAATCGATCGATGATCTTGGTGTTGGTGAGCACGATGGTTTTGCCATTGGCAAGCGTGACTTCGTTGTCCGGGGCCTCGGCGCCGTCCGCATCGTCGGTGCCAAACACAATATGCCCGACCACACTTGCCCAAGCATATCCAGTCGTGGTGCCCAGATCGCTTTTGGCCTCATGCCCCACGCGCGGTTCGCGTGCGGCATGCGCCTGCATCATGGACGGCACGGTCATGCCATAGGCAGAAACGCCAGCTATGACCAGCACCAGCGAGCACGATAGCAGTGCGTACGCCCGCGGCGCCAAGCCCAGTCGGCGTCGTATGCGCACCGCGGCGCCGCGCTTTGTCTGAGTGCCACCGGGCCGCATGCGTTCTCCTCCAAATCAGAACCACCCTTAAAAAGGGTGGTTTGCTCTTAGGGTATAACCCACGGGC
>URIA01000039.1 GCA_900547765.1 uncultured Collinsella sp.
GTACATGTACGGATGAATATGGGAGGTGTTCGGATGAAGTTGATATTCAAGGCTCTCTTGATCCTGCGATTGCCGGCAAAGAGATTGTGCTACCCAAAAGCGTGGAAATGATAGAGTGGGGAGCTTTTGAGAACACGAGATACGGAAACGAGACGAACCATAATGCCGTTGCCCTGCGCGTGATGAACCCCGATCTTCAGTTTGGTGAGGCGGGCTATCCGGGCGACTATAATGAGCGCGTGACAATCGATGGCGTAACGTATGCGATTCCCTTTAGTGAAGGCCAGACCATCTATGCCTATGCGACCGATTCGGCTGGCAACCCCTCGATGGTCAAAAAGCTTGCCGATGCCGTGGCCGATCGCAAGGACTCCGTCGATTCCTCGAAGCCTGCCTACACGTTTGAGTGGATGGGCGAGGCCGCCCAGATCACGGGCAAACTTCCCCAGGGCGCGGCGGCCGTGCTCGTGCAGGCGGGGCAGTCCACGCCGTTGCCGGTTGGCGATGACGGCAGCTTTTCAGCGGACGCTCTCTCCAAGACAGCAGCCACCCTGCGCATTTCGCTCAGCGGTTACTATGACATGGTGCTGGCGCGCCCGGGCGACCAGATGACGGGCGCATGGAATATCGGAGAGAATAAGGCGGAGGACTTTACCAAGATTCCGGCTTCGCGCGCGATTGAACTCAATGTGGCCTATCTCGAACCGGTCGCAGGCCAGGATAAGACCGAACGCATTGAGCTCGATAGTCTCGATAACATCGATCTGACGGTGAAGAACGGCGGCAAGACGCTCAAACCTGCCAAGGGCGACAAGGAAAACGACTACCGTATCCAGGGTACAGCGCTCGTGGTGTCGCAGGCCATTGCCGACGCGGACCAGGATCTGGAGATAACGCTCGAGCCCAAAGACAGCCTCAAGCTGGGTGGGGCGACGGCGACGGTGAAGCCTTCGGCCGGCAAGGTCGATATCGACTTGAAGCCTTGGGGCACGGCGACGGTCACGACCAAGGGCGACTACCAGGGAGCCAACCGCGTGCTGGTGTTCCGTACGTCCGACGGCAAGCTGGTCGCCGACGGCGTCACCTATCTGATGGGTTACGAAGACGATGGCACCACGCCTATCATGAAGGCCGAGACGCCGCGCCTTAAGGCCGGTTCGTACACCATCGTCGCCTTTAACAAGACGAGCTACGACATCCAAGCGACGAGCTATTCCACGTTTAGCCGCCTAGGGCTGACCGTGGGTAAGCATATCGCGCAAAAGCAGGTGAAGATTGAGGACGGCAAACAGCTCGACGTGACGCTCGACGTTCCCGCGTTTGACGTGGAGACGTATCGTGTCGAGCGCGGGCTGACGGCGGGCTCGGTTATTGCCGAGTCGCCCGCAGTTACCGGCGTGGAGACCGAGCTGCGCATTCATTACGAGCTCAAGGACAGCCAGGCTGCCAAGATTGAGATTCCGCTGGCCAAGGATGCCGTCGAGGATGTGTCCGCAGGCGCTCGCGAAGCCGGCGCCAGCTCCGATGCCATGTGGGCTGGCACAACTTGGGAGGGCGACAACCTCGTTCTCGATATGAAGAAGAGTGCGGGCGCCGATGTGTTTGTGCGCTTTAAGCCTAAGGCCGCGGGCACCTATGCCATCTCGCCGCTCATTACGCTGGGCGAGGTGACATTGCCGCTGGGAAGCACCACACTCGAGGTTAGCGGATCGCGCATCGAGGTCGACAACACCGACGTTCACAGCCTGCTGGGCAATGTGGCCTACGTTTATGCAGCGCCGGGCAAGAGCGTGCAGCTCGCCGTGGGGACGGGCTCGTCGGCTGCAAAGTACACCGGCAAGACCAATAAACTCGGCCGTGCCAAGATTGAATACGACCTGCCGCAGGACACGCTTGCCGCCGAGCGTGTGACGCTCGAGGCGCGCGTGGGCTCGACCAATGTCGCCGCCGCTGCCGCAGAGGTGACGGCTCGCAATTATGTGCGCTATGTTCCGGGTGCTTCGGTCTGGAACTTTGATGTGACGTATCGTGGCGGTACGCAAAACCTGGTCAAGGATGGCAAGGACACCGGCAAGAGTCTGTGGACCTTCCATCATCTGCCGCAAAAGAAGAACGCCTACTGGACGTTCGATATCACGCTCGAGGTGGGAAACGAAGAGGCCGCCGACACGCTCGACCTGTACGTGGACTGCGTGGATGGCAAGACGGTGACGATTCCTCTGACTCAAAAGTCGCGCGAGGGCACCCGTGTTCGCTATGTGGCGGAGTATGTGGACGAGGGCTATCTCAAACTGCTCGATGAGTTCAACAAGGCAAACGACTCGACCTATGTGAACTGCGGCAACTTTGAGCAGATCTTTATGCCGCAGACCTACCGCATCTCCAATGCTCAGCTTATGACCATGCTGAGTTTTGACGCCAACGCTTCGGCCAAAAAGCATTCCGCCGCGGCCGAGGAGCGCCAACAGGAGTTCTCGAATGCCGTGCAGCAGTGGCACGAGTATATGATGGACAACTCGTTTAATGATGTCGACGAGGCCTTTAACGACGCGATTGACCAGATGGTCGCCGATGCGTTTGCCGAGGAGGATAAGGACGGTAAAGAGGACGAAGCCCAAGGTGGAGCTGCCCGTAAGGCTCGTCGCGCCCCTGCCGCCAGCGACGGCGAGGGTGATGGTGCTGGCAACGACGAGGCCGCGCAGTTTGCGGCTGAGCTCAAGGCCGCGGTCGGCGGGTCGTCGGCGCTGCTGACCCAGCAGGGCGACAGCTATGGCGTCAATGTGGACAAGATGATCTTTGAGGATGCTTACGGCACCAGCGAGGATTGGTATCAGGAACTCGCGGCAGCCCAGGGCGCGAACGCTGCGGATGCGGCCGCCATCAAGGAGCTCGTCGACCATGCATCGCGAGCGGAGTTTATTGCCCAGCAGGCCGAGGATCTGGTGGGCCAGTCGATGGGTATCGGCCAGCTCAACCAATACGGAAGCTGGAATGACGCAACCGCCGCGGCGCTCAACAAGTGTGCGGGCATTAAGGCCAGCGAGTACAACGGCCAGTCGACGAGCGGGTTTAACGATTTGGGCCAGGCGCTCGGCAGCTCTCTGAGCTACAAGGCGGCTGACGACGATACCGTTAAAGGCTTTAAGGTCGCCGCGCCCGATGGCGAGCAGACGGCCTATATAGAGTCGGAGTTTATCGAGAACTCCAATAACAACAAGAACCAGGCGCTTCTGTTTAACTCGATCGCCATGCAGTGCGACATTCTGGACAACCTGTACGACAACTGGAATGTGGTCCATAGCCTCAACAACTCCAAGGTGCGCGGATGGCTCATGGCCTGGAAGCGCAACGGCGACGTGAGCGCCCATATGAAGCTCATCCGCACGATCCGTTCGCTCAAGAGCTATAAGATCGAGTGCGAGATGTTCGGACAGGTCTTTAAGACCGATGCGTGGAAGGCGGCCGGCCAGGCGTTTCCCGCGGCGACCCAGGGCATCGGCATCTTTACCGGCATTTACGGCGTGAACGATGCCAGCAAGAACTGGGAGAACGTGAACGTCCGCATGCAGAAGGTGAAGGGCGAGCGCGAGGGCTATGAGCTTCAGCATACGCGCTTGCTTGCCAAGCCCGAGAAGACCGAGGACGACTGGAAGTGCATTTACGCGCTGCGTGACGCCATGGAGAAGGCGCGTGCGTTTGAGGATCTGCTGTATCGCCAGCTCTGCCACGACAGCACCGATGTGGCGGTGGGCTCCATTATGACAATCGCCGGTGTGCTGACGGCCGGTTCGGCGGGTACCGTGGTGGGCGCTGCCTATGACGCGGCTTCGACCAGCGTAGGTTCGGAGCGCGCGATTAAGCTGACCAATGCCGAATGCGCCTACGATGTTGCCTGCGAGCAGGTGGAGCGCGCGTGCCAGAATCGTATTACGGTCAACTGGGGCGAGCTGACCGATGCCGAGATCTACAAGGCCAACAAGGACGGCTTGATCTCGGACGAGAAGATGCAGTCGATCTTCGAGGCGCGTTATCGCAATGTGGCTGCCAAGGCTGCACCCGACCCTGCGGGCGTGGTGTACGAGGGCCTGCTGTCCAATACGGTTGAAGGCGCGACGGTTGAGCTGTGGAGCGCCGACGATGCGGCCGGTACCAATGCAGTGCGTTGGGATGCCGAGGAGTATGAGCAGGACAATCCGCTTGCGACGGGTGCGGACGGTGCGTACAACTGGAATACGCCGACCGGCTGGTATCAGGTGCGCGTGACCAAGGACGGGTATGAGGAGGCGCGTTCGGCCTGGTTGCGCGTGCCGCCGATCCAGACCGAGGTGAACATTGGCTTGGTGTCGACGGCGGCGCCCGAGGTAGCGTCGGTTCACGCGTATACCGATTGCGTCGAGATTGAGTTTACGCAATATATGGATGCGAGCGACGATGCCGTGGCCGCGCTGGGTGCGCAGGGGCTGGGCGACGTGACGTATAAGTGGCTCGACAAACAGGACGATCCCAATGGCAAGCCGCTGTCGCGCGCGCTGCGTATTCGGTATGCCGATGCGTGTGAGGTGGGTTCGACGGTGGCGTTTGAGCTCAACGGTGCTCGCAACTACGCCGGCACGGCCATGACACGCTGGGCGAGTGGCGAGCTTTCCGTGGGCGTGCGTGCCGACAAGCTCAAACTCAATGTGGAGCAGGCCGTGACCATGCTTGAGGGCGGTGACTTTGAGCTGGTGGCGCACGTGACCGATAAGGCGGGCAAGCCGTTTGCGGGTGCCAAGGTTAATGTTGGGCTGGAGTCCTCGGCTATCTGCTCTGTCGATGCCACCCAGGCCGTGACGGGCGAGGACGGCGCGGCGACGTTTGTGCTGCATGGTGCTCTGCCTGGTTTGACGACGTTGACGGCGGCGGTGGAAGGCACGGCGCTGTCCAAGCAGGTTGACGTTCGCGTGTCTGCCGAGGCAGTGCGACCGGCGCGACCGGTGGCGACGATTGGTGCGACGACGCTTGGTGCATGGTCGCCCAAGGAGAACTACATTACGGTGCCCAAGGGCACGAAGCTGGAGCTTTCGGCCGAGGATGGCGCGACGATTTGGTACACCACCAACGACACCTGCCCCTGCCGTGACGAAGGCCGTGTAAAGTACACCGAGCCTATTGCGCTCGATAGCAACATGTATGTGCGCATTGCGGCACAGCGCCCTGGCATGTCGTACAGCGAGTATTCCGAGCGTCTGAACATTACGATTGCGGTGACCGATGAGGCGGCGCCTGAGCCGACGCCCGAGCCGGACCCGACGCCTGGCGACGGCGAGCAGGGCGGCGGTACGGACGGCTTTGGTGGCGCCGGGGTCCCTGCGGGCAGTTCGACTTCGACGACGACCACGGTGACGACGGACAAGTCCAAGGGTAAGGGCGAGAACGGCAAGAAGTCCGGCGGCACGGAGCTCGCCAGCACGGGTGACTCCACCGCGATGACGGTCGCCGCCCTGGGCATCGCCGGTGCGACCGTCGCCGCTGCCGGCATCGCCGCGACCAAGCGTCGCAAGCGCTAGGTTTTGGCGAGCGCCCATCCTCGGCTTTAGTAAAATCTCAATCTGTAACACCAAGCTGCTCAAAACGGCTCCAGGTGTTACAGATTGAGATGAACTGCTCGGCCGCCAATCTAATGTCTCGATCTGTAACACGTAGCGGGGAATTTGGTCTCTAACTGTTACAGATTGAGACAAAGCGGAGGCGGCTGGCGCAAGATCTCGATCTGTAACAACTACAAGGCTCAACGGGCTCCAGGTGTTACAGATTGAGACAAAACGACCGACCAGGTCCCAAACCACCACAAAGGTGCCTGTCCCCATCGTGGTGGTCGGGCGGCCGGTATAGAAAAAGTCCCCGCCGGGCGCGTGCTCGACGGGGACTTTGCCGTTTGGTGGCTAGCGCTGCAGGTGATTACTCGCCCAGCAGGCTCTTGGTGATGGAAGCGGCGGCCTTCTTGCCGGCACCCATCGCCAGGATGACCGTAGCGGCACCGGTGACGATGTCGCCGCCGGCCCAGATGCGGGGATCGGTGGTCTGGCCGGTCTCCTCGTCGGCGACGATGTAGCCCCACTTGTTGAGCTCCATCTTGCCGCCGATCTTGGCAGCGAAGGGGTTGGCGTTGGTGCCGATAGCCGAGATCGCGACGTCGCAGGGGATCTCCTCGATGGCGCCCTCGATGGGCACCGGACGACGACGGCCGGACTCGTCGGGCTCGCCGAGCTCCATCTTCTGGACCTTGACGGCACACACGGAGCCGTCCTCGCCGGCGACAAACTCGAGCGGGGAGACGAGCGGCAGAACCTCGACGCCCTCGGCCTTGGCATGGTGCAGCTCGGCGCGACGGCAGGGCATCTCATCCTCGGTACGACGATAGGCGATGATGGCGTGCTCGGCGCCCAGGCGCTTAGCGGTACGGACGGCGTCCATAGCCACGTTGCCGCCACCAAAGACGACGACGTTCTTGCCGTGCTTGGTGGGGGTGTCGTACTCGGGGAACTTGTTGGCCTTCATCAGGTTCACGCGGGTGAGGTACTCGTTAGCGAAGAAGACGTTGGGCAGGTTCTCGCCGGGGACGTTGAGGAACTTGGGCAGGCCAGCGCCGGTCGCCACATAGATGGCGTCGAAGCCCTGCTCGAACAGTTCCTCGGCCGTGGCCATGTTGCCCACGACGGAGTTGTACTCAAACTTGACGCCCAGGTCCTCCAGGCCGTCAATCTCGCGCTTGACGACCGCCTTGGGCAGACGGAACTCGGGGATGCCGTAGACCAGCACGCCGCCGCCGGTGAAGAATGCCTCGAAGACGGTGACGTCAAAGCCGTTGCGGGCGAGCTCGCCGGCGCAGGTGATGCCGGACGGACCGGAGCCGACGACAGCGACCTTCTTGCCGTTCTTGGGGGCCATCTTGGGCGTGGAGGCGAGCTCGGGGCGGTCACCCAGGAAGCGCTCGAGCTGGCCGATGGCCACGGGCTCGGACTTCTTACCACGGATGCACTTGCCCTCGCACTGGTTCTCCTGCGGGCAGACGCGGCCGCAGATGGCGGGAAGCATGGAGTCCTCGCGGATGGTATCGAGAGCGCCGCCGAAGTCCTTCTCGCGGATCTGCTCGATAAAGCGGGGGATGTTGATGTTGACGGGGCAGCCCTCAACACAGAACGGCTTCTTGCAGTTGAGGCAGCGCTCGGCCTCGGCCAGCGCCATCTCCTCGGTGAAGCCCTTGTCGACGGGGCGGAAGTCGCAGGCGCGCTCGGCAGCCGGCTCCTCGTTATCGGGGGTGCGGGGCGACTTCATATCGGCAACGAAACGACCGTTAACTAGTGGCATGCGCAGCTCTTTTCCTCATAGGCCTTGAGGGACGCGCCCTCTTCGGAACGGTAAGCGGCCTGGCGGGCACGAAGGTCATCCCAGTCGACCAGGGTGGCATCGAAGTCGGGGCCGTCGACGCAAGCGAACTTGGTCACGCCGCCCACCTCGACGCGGCAGCAGCCGCACATGCCGGTGCCGTCAACCATGATGGGGTTGAGCGACGCGGTGATGGGGGTGTCGTACTTCTGGGCGGTGAGGGTCGAGAACTTCATCATCGGAACGGGGCCGACGCAGAAGACCTGGCTGACGGCCTTGTCCTGCAGCAGGCGCTCCAGCGGAGCGGTGACAACGCCCTGCTCGCCGTAGGAACCGTCATCGGTAGTGATGTGGATGTGGTCCTCGTCGAGGAGCTCGCGGAACTGGTCCTCCATGAGCAGGAGGTCCTTGGTGCGGGCGCCCATGATGGCGTGCACCTCATGACCGGTCTCGACCAGGTGCTTGGCGACCGGGAAGGCAATTGCCAGGCCGACGCCGCCGCCAATGACGGCGCAGGGGCCCTCGGCCATCTCGGTGGGAACGCCCAGCGGGCCCACGACGTCGCGCAGCGACTCGCCGGCCTCGTAGGTGGACAGCATCTCGGTGGTCTTGCCGATCACCATGAAGATGAACTCGACCCAGCCCTCGTCACCGTTCCAGCCGGCCAGGGTAAACGGGACACGCTCGCCCGTCTCGTTGGCGCGAACCATGAGGAACTGTCCAGCGTGCGCATGCTTGGCGATTGCAGGCGCCTCGATGCGGAACTTGAACACCTTCTCCGAGAACTGCGTCTTCTCCAGGATCTTATACATAGAACCCCTCTCTTGTTAGGGCTGCCGAACCGTGCCTCCACGGAAATGGACGGTAGCCCGAATAAAACCGTACGCGCACAGGCGTTGTGCAGACATACGGTGCAAATTATACCCTCATGAACATGTCACTTACGTGTGTCTTCGGCGGTTGGGAGCAGGGTTTATCCACTTTGGCCTACCAAATAGGGGCAGGTTTATTTTGGTCAGTCTTATCGGGTAAAACGGCAAAGGGGGCCGGCCTCGGGTTGTGATGAGGCCGGCCTCCTTTGGGGCGTTGCGTGCATATGGCGGCGCAGGGTTTATTGCGATGCGCTCACTGTGACGTTTCCGCAGATAAAACCTGCCAAAATAAACATCCCTAAATGGTAGGTTTTAGTGCTTGCCGTTGGCGGAGGCGGCGCCGTTGACGTGGTCGCGGGCATAGATCACGCCGTGCACGATTGCCAGGCCGGCGGCATCTGCGGCGCGGGCGCAGGTGTCCTGGAAGTCCTCGGCTTCGCGGGCGCGCAGCTGCTTAAGCACGTAGTCGGCGACGGCCATCTTGCCGGGAGGGTTGCCGATGCCGGTGCGGATGCGGCTGAAGTCGCGGCTGCCCATCTTGTCGATGATGGAGCGCAGGCCGTTGTGGCCAGCATGGCCGCCGCCCACCTTAACACGCACGTCGCCGGCGGGAATATCGAGCTCGTCGTGGATTACGAGCAGCTCCTCGGCCTTGATCTTGTACTCGCGGCAGAGCTTGGAGATGGGGCCGCCCGAGGTATTCATGTACGACTGCGGCTTGACCAGCACAATCTGACGCTTGCCGCCCTCTTCCTCGGGGTCGTTGATGTTGATGAGCGCGACCTCGGCGCCGGCCTGGTTTTTCCAGTACGTGACGCCGGCCTGACGGGCCAGCTCGTCGATCGCTTTGAAGCCAGCGTTGTGGCGGGTCTCGGCATATTCCTCGCCCGGGTTGCCAAGTCCGGCAACCATGCGAATCTTGAGCGGCTGCGCAGCTGCCATATGCTTCCTTTCGTTACACAAAAGTTCAATCAACGACAAAGGCTACCACGCCCGCCGAAGGCGAGGAAAGGTTGCAGCAAAGTCATTTCAGAAGACAGCTGCCCCGAGACAGCAGGAAGCCCCGGACACGCCGGGAGGGGTTATCAAAGCGAACATCCCGCAGCCGCAAAGCGGCGAGGACGTTCGCGTGATAACCCCGCAGGCGTGTCCGGGGCTTCCGGAGGGATGCGAGGGTCGAGCGACTACAGCGCGAAGTCGCCGCCGACGAGCGTGGAGACGGGCTCCTCGTGGTAAACGGCGGAGATGGCCTGAGCGAACTCCTCGGCGACCGAGATGGTCTTGATCTTGCCGCCGACCTCGACGGGGATGGCGTCGGTGACGACGCACTCGACGATCGGGGCATCGTTCAGACGCTCGATAGCCGGGCCGGAGAAGATGCCGTGGGTGGCGCAGACGTAGATGTCGCCAGCGCCCATGGCCTTGAGCTCCTTGACGTTGGCGCACAGGGTGCCAGCGGTGTCGATCATGTCGTCATTGATGACGCAGGTCTTGCCCTTGATGTCACCGATGATGCCCATGACCTCGGCGGCGTTGTGGCGCGGACGGCCCTTGTGGGCGATGGCCAGGTCGCAGCCGAGCATGTCGGACAGCTTCTTGGCGGCCTTGGCGCGACCCACGTCGGGGGAGACGACAACCAGGTTGTCGGTGTCGAAGTTCATGGCGTTGTAGTACTGGCCAAACAGCGGCAGTGCGGACAGGTGGTTAACCGGGATATCAAAGAAGCCCTGGATCTGACCCTGGTGCAGGTCGAGGGTGATGATGCGGTCGACACCGGCGCGCTCGAGCAGGTTGGCGACGAGGCGGGCGGTGATGGGCTCGCGCGGGCCGGCCTTGCGGTCCTGGCGGGCATAGCCGTAGTGGGTGATGACGGCGGTGATGGAGCGGGCGGATGCGCGCTTGGCGGCGTCGGTGGCGATGAGCAGCTCCATGAGCATGTCGTTGACGTTGCCGCCGGCCACGGACTGAATCAGGAAGACGTCGGCGCCGCGGACGGTCTCGTCGTAGCGGGCGTAAATCTCACCGTTGGCGAACTGCTTTAGCGTAAGGCCCGAAAGCTCGACCCCAAGGTACTCAGCGATCTTCTGAGCGAGGGGACGGTTGGAGGAACCGGAATACACGCGGATGGACTTGCGCATATTCTCCGACTTCTCGGGATCATTAATCGGCATTACCCTTCTCCTTTATACATCGAATGCCATATAGATGCCTTTTTGCATTGTAACCGCGCGGCGGGGTTTATCGAGTCTTGATAACGTCTTTACCGCCAACGGACACGAACCGACCACTCATCCGGTCACGCAGGTCACGATAGAAAAAGGAGCCGTCCCCATGGAACAGCTCCTTTTGTGCTTGGTAAAACGTTATGCCTCGTCGTCCTCGTGCAGACGGCGGCGATAATCGGCGGCCCAGCCCTCAATATTTACCTGACGGGCGCGGCCCAGACCGAGTGCGTCGGCCGGGACCGGCTCGGTGATGACGGAGCCGGCGGCCACGAGTGCACCGTCGCCAATCTGGGCGGGCGCGACCATCATGGTGTCGGAGCCGATGAAGGCATCCTTGCCGATGACGGTCTTGTGCTTGTGGACGCCGTCGTAGTTGCAGGTGATGGAGCCCGCGCCCACGTTGACGCCGGAGCCCATGGTGGTGTCGCCGATGTAGGACAGGTGGGGCACCTTGGAACCCTCGCCGATCGTGGACTTCTTGATTTCCACGTGCGTACCGGCTTTGGAGCCGTCGAGCATGTGGGTGCCCGGGCGCAGGTAGGCGCGCGGGCCACAGTCGACGCCGTTCTCGATGACGGCCTCGATGGCGATGGTCTCATCGATGATGCAGCCGCTGCCGACGGTGGTGTCGGTGAGGCGGCTGTTGGGGCCGAGCTGGCACTCTTCGCCCACGGTGACGTGACCGATCAGATGCGTCTGCGGCCACACGATGGTGTCTCGGCCGATGACGGCATCGGGGCCGATCCAGGCCTGCGTGGGATCGATGAACGTGACGCCCTCGGCCATCCAGTGCTCGTTGATGCGGTCGCGCGCGATGGCGGTGAGCTGCGCGAGCTGGATGCGGCTGTTGACGCCCAGGCCGTCGCGGTAGTCGTCACAGTGGAAGATGGAGACCGCCTGGCCGTGACCCTTGAGGATCTCGAGCATGTCGGGCAGGTAGTACTCGGACTGCGCGTTGTCGTTGCCGATCTCGTTGATGTGGGCGGCGAGCTGCGCGCCGTCGAAGGCGTAGCAGCCGGCGTTGCACTCCAGCAGCGTGGCGGCCTGCTCGGGCGTGCAGTCCTTCTGCTCGATGATGCGCTCGATCTGACCATCGGCGCCCAGCTTGATACGGCCGTAGCCAAAAGGATCGGGCGGGGTCATGGTCATGACGGTGCAGGCGAGCTCGCCGGTGGCGACGGTCTGCGCGAACTTGGCGACGGTGTCGGCGGTGATGAGCGGCAGGTCGCCGTTGAGCACGACGACGGGGCCTTGCGTGATGCCGCAGGCCTCGAGCGCGACCTTGACGGCATGGCCGGTGCCCAGGCGCTCGATCTGCTCGACGCACTCGACCTTGGTGGCGCTGTTGTCGTAGGCGCCATCGATGAGGGCGCGCATCTCGTCGGCGTGGCTGCCGATGACGACCACGACGCGGCTGCAGCCGGCCTTGATGGTGGCGTCGACGATCCACTGGACCATGGGCTTGCCCAGGATCTTGTGCGAAACCTTGCAGTGGTTCGACTTCATGCGGGTGCCCTCGCCGGCAGCGAGGATAATTGCGGTTGCGTCCATGTGATCTCCTGTTACGTTATAGAGACGTGTGTTTGGAAACGATACACGGCGCAATATGATACCGCAGGCATATGTTGAGCGCGTAGCGATTGGCTCATGGCGGCCGATGTCGGTGCCGCCGGCGTGGCGTTTGCGCTGCTTGCGTGCGGCGTTGGCGGTGCTGCGGAGCTGTCGTTTGAGCGAGGGGACGGGGGTGCCCGTGGACAACATACAAGAGGAGTTTGGCGGCGAGCCCGTCGCGGCATTCTCGATGTCGCATCCGGCTGTGCCGGCCCTCTACATGGTGCTGACGCTGGGGCTCACCATGTTCTCGATGCAGCCGGTGCTGATTGCGCTGTCACTTGCGGGCGGGCTGGCGTATGGATTTGCGACGCGCGGGGCTGCCCGCACGCTGGGCGCACTCCGCTGGCAGCTGCCGGTGATTTTGATTATCGCGCTGGTCAATCCGCTGTTTAGCGCCTCGGGCTCGACGGAGCTGTTCCGTATTGGCATGCGCGCGGTGTATCTGGAAAGCATGGTATACGGCCTGTGCATGGGCGGGCTGTTTGTGGCGAGCGTGCTGTGGTTTGAGGCCGCGGCGTCGATGCTCGAATACGACAAGGTGCTCGCGCTGCTGGGCAATGCCGCACCGGTGATTGCGCTCATGATCTCGATGTGCATGAGGCTTATCCCGCAGTTTTTACGCCGCGGTCGTACGGTGCTGGCGGTGCAGGATGCGATTGATGTGCCGGGCCGCGTGCCCACCGATCCCGTGCGATCGCGCCTGCGGGCGTCGAGCGTGTTGATGGGCTGGGGCATGGAAGATTCGCTGGAGCGCGCGGACGCCATGCGCTCCCGTGGGTGGGGCGCCGCGACGCGTCGCACGACGTACGCGCGGTATCGGCTGGGGCGCGGCGACGTTGCCGCGCTGGTTGGGCTTGCGCTGTTTGGTGCTGCCGCGGTGGCGGTGGCGTGGACCGCGACGACGCAGTATTCGTTTTATCCGCAGCTCTCGGTGCCGGCGCCGTGGCCGGGCTATGTCGTGTACGCTGCCTGGATGGTGCTGCCTTGCGCGTTGCACGCGATTGATGAGAAGAGGTTCGGCTGATGGCTCGGTTGGATAGGGGGCCGGTGTCGGGCGCGGCATACGGCCCGGATATGCCGGCGATTGAGGTGCGGAGCCTGAGCTTTGCCTACCCCGATGCTGATGCTGCGGTGCTCGAGGGGCTCGACTGGTCTGTTCCCCAAGGTGCATTTGCGCTGCTTGTTGGCGGTACCGGATCGGGTAAGTCGACGCTGCTGTCGCTGCTCAAGCCCGAGATCGCGCCGGCGGGTACGCGCTCCGGCGAGCTGCGCGTGCTGGGCGAGCCCGTCGCCGACATGGATGTGCGGGCATCGGCGGAGCGCGTGGGTTATGTGTTCCAGGATCCCGAGAACCAGATCGTGTGCGAAACCGTGTGGCACGAGATGGCGTTTGGCCTGGAAAACTTGGGGCTAGCACGTGATGAGATGTGCCGTCGCGTAGCTGAGACCAGCTATTTCTTTGGGCTGGAAGATTGGCTTCACCGCGATACTGACACGCTTTCGGGTGGTCGTAAACAGTTGCTGTCGTTGGCGGCCGTTCTGGCGCTGCGCCCGTGCGTGCTGCTGCTCGACGAGCCCACGTCTCAGCTCGATCCCGTTGCCGAGAAGAATTTCCTGCACGCGCTGTTTCGTGTGAATCGCGAGCTGGGCTGCACGGTTGTTGTGGCGACGCATCAGCCGCGCCCAATGCTCGAATACGCGACGTGTGCGTACCGGATTGAGGATGGCCGCGTGCACGAGGCGGCGGATATGGCTTCTTTGGGACGCCGAGAATCGCTGTTTTCCGATGACACGTTGGGGTGGGGTGCCATCCGATGTGCAAAAAACGGAGTATTCAGCAGGCGTGAGGACAATTTGGGCTCTCTGGAGCCGCCCGGGGACGTATCGAGCGCGAAAAAAAGTTCGGAATTGGACAAATCGTCCGAATTTGTGGCGCAAACGTCGCTCGAGAACGGCTCGGAAGCCTTCTCGCGCACGGATGGAAGCAGAATACTCCAAAAAATGCACGGCGGGTCGGCTACCACCCTGTCGGAAGGCTGGTTTCGCTACGATCGCGCGGGCGGTTGGGTGCTGCGCGGGCTCGACGTGACGTTTTCCGCCGGTGCGGTGCATGCGATTGTGGGCGGTAACGGCTGCGGCAAGTCGACGATGCTTTCGGTGCTGGCCAAGACCGCCAAGCTGCAGCGCGGCCGCATGGCGCGCGGAGCGGCCTCGGCGGCGCTGCTGCCTCAGAACCCCAAAGCATTGCTGGTTGCCGAGACGGTTCGCGATGAGCTGATGGAATGGGCCTCGACCTGCGGATATGACGAGAACTTGGCGCGGGAGCGTGCGGCGCAACTGGGATTGGACGGCCTGGAGACGCGCCACCCTTACGACCTCTCGGGCGGACAGCGCCAGCTGCTTGCGCTGGCAAAGCTGCTGCTGATTGGCCCCGAACTGCTATTGCTCGATGAGCCCACCAAGGGTCTAGACCTGTTCAGCCGCCGCATCATCGCCCGCGCCCTGCGTGACCATGCGAAGGTTGGCGGCACCGTCATCATGGCCACGCACGATCTGGATTTTGCCGAGCAGGTAGCCGACGACGTCGCCATGATGTTTGACGGCGAGATTGCCTGCATGGAGCCCCCGGCCGACTTCTTTGCCGACAACGTGTTTTATAGGTCGTGATGGAATGGCGGATTATCGCGGCTTGCGCCTGCTTGCAAAACTGGAGATTCCGCTGCTGTTGGCGGTGCCGGCGGTGATGGCTGCGGCGTTGCTGTCGGGTGTTGGGCAGGCAGCGTTGGCCATGCTGGTTGTGGTGGCGCTGGTGCTCGCACTGTTCTTTGCGGGTTACGAGGCATCTCGTCCGGGTTTGCGCCAGATTATGCCCACGCTGGTGCTGGCGGCGCTGGCGGCGGCGGGGCGCATCCTGTTTGGGCCCATTCCCGACTTTAAACCGGTGAGCGCTATCGCCATTATCGCGGGGGCGACGCTTGGCCGTCGCAATGGTTTTATGGTTGGCGCGCTGGCGGCGCTGACCAGCAATTTCTTTTTTGGACAGGGCATGTGGACGCCGTGGCAGATGTATGCCTGGGGGCTCGTGGGGTACGTTGGCGGTGCGCTGTCGTATGCGGGTGCATTCGGCCGCGCCGATGGCACCGTGCGCATGCCGGCGCTACTGACCTACGGCTTTGCTTCGGGTTTGCTGTACGGCGTAGTGATCAACGCGTATGACATCATTGGATTTGTGCAGCCGCTCACGTGGGCGGGAGCCGTGGCGCGTCTTGCCGCCGCCGTACCGTTCGATATCACGCACGGACTCGCGACCTGTGTGTTTTTGGCCGCCCTGTACAAGCCCTGGTGTCGCCGCATCAACCGAGTCGTCGTGAAATACGGATTGTAGGGCATTTCACGTTCCCTCACGAACTTGCGGTGGAATGGTTCTCGTTTTTGGCTATTTGCTACCCAAACAGGAACTATTCCACCGCAACTTATAGGGGGAGAGGGGTCACATGATCTGTTTTTCTCTGTCCCCCAGGAATTACTTGGGGCTAGAGCTCTATCGTGAGGGTGACAGGGCAGTGGTCGCTGCCGAAGATATCGCCACGGATACCGGTGTCGCGTACGTTGTCGGCGATTGCGTCGCTTACCAGGAAGTAGTCGATGCGCCAGCCGGCGTTGTTCTTGCGAGCATTAAAGCGGTAGCTCCACCAGCTGTAGACGCCTTCGACGTCGGGGTTTGCCGCACGCCAGGTATCGGTGAAGCCGGCGTCGAGCAGCTCGGTAAACTTGCCGCGCTCTTCGTCCGAAAAGCCGGCGTTGCCGCGGTTGGACTTGGGGTTCTTAAGGTCGACCTCCTCGTGTGCCACGTTAAAGTCGCCGCAAGTTACGACGGGCTTGCCGGTCTCGCGCTCAAGCGCGCTCAAAAAGCCGCGGTAGGCATCGTCCCAGGCCATACGCACATCGATGCGCGCGAGTTCGTTTTGCGCGTTGGGTGTGTAGACATCCACAAGCCAAAACTTGTCGAACTCGAGCGCACAGACGCGGCCCTCGGTTGCGGCTTGGGCAACGAGCTCGGCGGCCTCGCCCTCGCCGGCGTAGGGCAGCAGCGCATCGGCGCGCAGCACGCGTAGCGGCTCCTGGCGGCTAAAGACCGCGGTGCCCGAATAGCCTTTGCGCTCGGCGTAGCTCCAGGTTTGGTGATAGCCGGGCAGGTCAATATCGACCTGGCCTTCTTGCAGCTTGGTCTCTTGCAGCGCCAGGATATCGACGTCGAGTTCTTGCGCGATCTGGATAAAGCTCGGGTCCTTTTTGAGCACGGCGCGCAGGCCGTTGACGTTCCACGAGGCGAAAGTGTAAGTCTGAGGCATGGTGTCCTTTCGACGGGGTTGGCAGGCTTAAGATTAGCGCAACAGGGGCGGGGTGGGCTCCGCGCATGCTGACTTAAAGGCCGCATGCTGGGACGTCGCCCAACGCTGCCCGACTAACAAGGACGGAGGACTCATATGACGCAGGCAATATCGGACCCCAGGCAGGCCTCCGCCGCGCTGGCGGATCTGTTTGACACCCACAAGCGCGTGGTCTTCTTTGGCGGCGCTGGTGTTTCCACGGCGAGCGGCATCCCCGATTTCCGCAGTGTGGACGGCCTGTATCACCAGCGGTTTGCCTACCCGCCCGAGACCATGTTGTCGCATAGCTTTTACGAGGCGCATCCTGCGGAGTTCTTCGACTTTTACCGCACCAAGATGATCGCGCTTAACGCTAAGCCCAACCGCTGCCACACCAAGCTGGCCGAGCTGGAGCGCGCCGGCAAGCTCGACGCCGTGGTGACGCAAAACATCGACGGCCTGCATCAGATGGCCGGCTCACAGCGCGTGTTCGAGCTGCACGGATCGGTTCATCGCAACATTTGCCAGTCGTGCGGCACGGTCTATAGCGCCGAGTGGATTTGCTCGCGCGAGCACGAGGATGCCGCGGGCGTGCCCGTGTGCCCCGCGTGCGGTGGTCGCATCAAGCCCGATGTGGTGCTCTACGAGGAGCCGCTCGACGAGCATGTGTTGACCGGTGCCGTTGCCGCCATCGCCGCGGCCGATGCCCTCATTGTGGGCGGGACCTCGCTCGTGGTGTATCCGGCGGCAGGCCTTACGCGTTACTTTACCGGCGATACGCTGGCCATATGCAACCTTGCTCCCACCGATCAGGATGCAAATGCCGACCTGCTGATTTCTTGCGACATCGCGGCCGCGTTTGCGTTCTAGCCCGCGCGCGCGGATACAATAGAAAGACTGAGTGCAAAGCGACCCCGCCGCCAGCTCCCCAAGCTCGGCGGCGTGGGCATTTTAGGAGGATGTTCATGGCGAACGACAGCAAGACATGGCGGTGCGGAAAGTATGAGCTCAGCTTTGACCGTCCGCGCATCATGGGCGTCCTCAACGTGACGCCCGATTCGTTTAGCGATGGCGGGGAGCACTTCGACCCGGATGCCGCCATCGAGTACGGCCTGGCGATGCTCGACGCCGGCGCCGACATCATCGACGTGGGCGGCGAGTCCACGCGCCCCGGCTTTACCCCGGTCAACCCCGACGAGGAGGCTCGCCGCGTGCTGCCCGTGGTGCGCGCGCTGGCCAAGGAGGGCGCCATCGTCTCGATCGACACGCGTCATGTGGCGGTTGCCAAGGCGGCCGTGCGCTGCGGCGCCTCGATCGTCAACGACGTGACGGGCTTCACCGATCCCAAGATGGTCGAGTTCGTTAAGACGAGTACCTGCGGCGTCATCGTGATGCATGCCGGCGAGGTCGCCGCGCCCGCACGCACGCACGCAACGGTGCAGCTCGATACCTCGGCAGCGGCGTTTGTTGCCGAGAAGGCGCGCGAGGCGGCTGCCGAGGCCGCGCGTGAGGCCGAGAAGCCGGCTCGCCGCCGTCGCGGCAAGTTGCTGGGCGAGCCTAAGCCGGAGGCCAAGCTTCCGGGCGGCGTGGTGCAGCCCTCGTTGCCGTTTGGCGAACCGGAGCCCACGTCCGAGCCTGCAAGCGAGCAGGAGACGCCGGCCGCCGAGCAGGCTGCTGCCGCCGAGACCGTCGCGCCCGCGCCCGAGGCCGCGCCCGCAGCCACCGAGGCCGAATCGGAGTCCAATGACCGCCTGGCCGCCATGATGCGCCGCAGCGCCCGCCGCGAGGAAGCCTACGTGCCCACCTCGCAGCTCCGCCGCTTCACCCTGCCCGATTCGGCGCCCATCATGCGCCGCGTCATGGGCTTTCTGTCCGACCAGGCCCGCACGCTCATCCATGCCGGCGTGTCGCGCGACCGCATCTGCATCGATCCTGGCCCGGGCTTTGGTAAGTCGGCTAACGAGGATATCGTCATCCAGCGCGAGACTGCCAAGATGGCGTCACTGGGCTATCCGCTCATGTGCGCCGTGTCGCGCAAGCGCTTTGTGGGCGCCGTCTCGGGCGTGACCGAGGCCGCCGAGCGCGATGCCGCTACGTTTGGCGTGTGCCTGGGCGCCATCCAGGCCGGTGCCAACATCGTGCGCGTGCACGACGCCGCGGGTTTTGCGCAGTTCCTGAACGGCTACTGGGCGGTTGCCAAGCCGCAGCCGCGCCGCGCGTTTGTGGCTGTGGGCTCCAACCTGGGGCATCGCTGCGACAACATCCGCGCTGCACGCGAGATGATCGCCGAGATTCCACTCACCTGCGTGTCCAACTCCTCCAAGATCTACGAGAGCGAGCCTGCCTACGAGACGCGCCAGGACGCGTTTGCCAACGCCGTCATCGAGATCAAGACCGAGCTGGCGCCGTTGGTGCTGCTCGACGAGCTTATGAAGATCGAGGCTGAGCTGGGGCGCGACCGCTCCAAAAAGGCCAAGGCCAACGGCCCGCGCACCATCGACCTGGACCTGCTGTGGATGGACGGCGAGACCCACGGCGGCAAAAAGCTGCGCCTGCCGCATCCGCTGATCGGCGAGCGCGATTTTGTGCTGGTGCCGCTCGAGGACTTGATGCACGACCCGGCGCGGTTCTTCCGCTACAACGGCGTCGAGGTCAAGGAGCCCGAGGACCGTGTGGGTCATATCGTGGGCGAATTGGGGCGTATGTAGATGATCGAGATGAATGCTGTTGCCGCCGGCACCGAGCTCGACGCGGCGCGTGACGCGGGCCGCGAGGGCGTATCCGCGGGCTGGTGCGCGTGGAGTGCGGGCGATGCATCGCTGACGTTTTCGCTGGTTGTGCGCCCCGATGTGAACATGCATGCCTTCCACGGCCTGCCGTTTGTGGCCGCGATGGGCATGATGGACGCGCTCGTGGGCACGGCTTCGACGCCGGGGTTGGGCCTTGCCGGTAAGGTGGGTATCCAGTGGCCGAGCGATATCGTGTGTGGTGCGCCCGCGTTTGAGACGTCGTTCGCGCGCGTCGCCGTCAACGGTGGTGCCGGTGCTGCGGGCATGTTCGGTGCCGTGACGGTGGATATTGAGCATTCGGCGTTGAGCGAGCTTGGTGTGGACGTAGCTGACGAAGCGCTGGTCGAAGAGTTGGCCGCCGCCGTGCTGACCCGTGTGGATGCCTGGGCGGCTGTTGCCAACACGCCGCAGGGCGCCGCAGGGCCGCTGGCTCCCGTGCTGGGCGAGTACTTCGACATGGTGCCGCTGCTGGGCCGCCAAGTTGCGGCGGTGTCGCCCAACGGTTTGCCGCTTGCGGTCGGTGTGTTTGCGGGCCTGGACATCTGGGGCCGCGCGACCATCAAGACCGATGCCGGCGAGCAGGAGTTTCCGCCCGAGGCCGTACGAATTCGCGGGCTGTAGCGCGGGGCGCCAGCGCTCAAAGACAACGATGACAACAAGACCCTCCTCGGCCTGTGCCGGGGAGGGTTTCGCCTATCTGGGGAATGGGTTGCCAGCGCCCTATTCCTCAAAATTGAAAATTATTCAGTTTTGAGGAATAGGCTTGGCGAACGTTTGCGGGGGCTGTGGCATCGGGCGTGCTCGACTTAAGCCCCTGCTCTATCCCAGCTCCTGCATACGGCGGTAGATTTCGCAGATACCCTTGATGGTGAGCTGTCCGTCGACCACGTCGAAGGCATCGGTCGAATCGGCGACGATGCTGGCGAGACCGCCCGTGGCGATAACGGTGGCATCCTCGCGGCCCAGCTCGCGCTTCATGCGCGCGACCAGGCCCTCGGCCATGGCGGCGGCGCCCGTTACGGCGCCCACCTTGATGCACTCCTCGGTATCGCGGCCGATGGCGTGCTCGGGCGCCTCGAGCGGAACGCTGGCGAGCTTGGCGGCTCGGGCGGCGAGCGCGTCCATCGAAATGCGGATGCCCGGCGCAATAGCTCCACCAATGTAATAACCGTCCTCATCGATGACGTCGATATTGGTCGCGGTGCCAAAGTCCACCACGATTGCCGGCGCGCCGTAGAGAGTTTCGGCCGCAACGGCGTTAGCGACGCGATCGGCGCCTACGGCCTGGGGACGCGCCGCGCGCAGCTTGGTCACTGCGGCCGTCTGCGGCCCAATGACGATGGCGTCTGCGGCAATGCGGTCGGCCACGGCGTGCCATTCGCGCGAGAGCTGCGGCACCACGCCCGCAAAGGCGATCGCGTCGACCGCGTCGAGCGAAAGGCCGTACATCTTAAAGAAGCCCATCAGGCGCACATGGATCTCGTCGGCGGTATAGGAGCGGTCGGTGGGCATGCGCCACGACTGCACCAGCTCGTCTCCGTCAAACAGGCCCATGGCCGTCTGCGTGTTTCCCATATCGATAGCGAGCAGCATGTCTACTCCCGGTGTTGGCATAAAAGGACGCGCACCATTGTATACGCGCCGTCGACGGCGCTCGGCCGCGATTCGTTTACGGTGATAGGGGCTGAGGGGTTTAAATATGAAGGAATTATGCTCTACGAGATTTTCCTTGCCGTTTACCGAACTCCCGCGTAATATTCTTTCTTGCGCACATGAGGCGCCCAGACATTGCGGGGTGGAGCAGTCTGGTAGCTCGCCGGGCTCATAACCCGGAGGTCGTAGGTTCAAATCCTGCCCCCGCGACCAAGAACTTGCAGCTCGTCGGCCTAGCCGGCGAGTTTTTTTTCAAGACTTTAGTCTGCTGGCCGCGCAGCGGCCAGCTTTAAACCACCCGCTACG
>URIA01000040.1 GCA_900547765.1 uncultured Collinsella sp.
AAATCCAAGGGTTATACCCTAAGAGCAAACCACCCCTTTTAGGGGTGGTTTTGATATGGAGGCCTCCTGGCGAATTTTCATTCGCCAGGAGGCCTTTTGCCGGGGGCGAAACATACCCTTGGACAGTTAGTTCAGATACGTATTTTTCAGAGGGTGTGTAAAGGCCGATCTGAGCCCGATTGGGCAGAATTTGACTATCTGAACTGGTGGAGACGCTCATATATGGGTGAGAAAGGTCGTTATGGGGCTCAAAGTGACTTCAAACCACTCTATTAGCGCCAAGAGGCACGGCCAAAAAATACGTATCTGAACTAACTGTCCACCACCCTCCGCAAACCTTTCATTCCAACCCAAATCAGCCAACGTACGTCATAGCAATCCCCGGTAGGTCGCAGGGCGCTTTGCGGGCGGGCCAGGCTTTATCTGAACGACTTTGCGAAGCAACCGGAGTGAAGATAAAGCCTGGCCCGCCCGCAAAGCGCCACAAAGACCGCAGGGACGGGAGCGGCTATACTACTCTCAGTAGTTAAGGGTCGCGGATCCGCCGCGTCGCCGCTCTCAACAGGAGGTCTTTGTTTATGGCAGATCAAAAGCCGGTTGTCGGGATCATCATGGGTTCCAAGTCCGATCTGGGCGTTATGGAAGGCTGCACCGCCGAGCTCGAGGCACTGGGTGTGCCCTATGAGCTCGTGATCGCGAGCGCGCACCGCACGCCGGCGAAGGTCCACGAGTGGGCTTCGACTGCCGCCGATCGCGGTATCAAAGTGATTATCGCCGCCGCCGGCAAGGCCGCCCACTTGGGCGGTGTCGTGGCTGCCTTTACGCCGCTGCCGGTTATCGGCGTGCCTATGAAGACGAGTGACCTGGGCGGTATGGATTCGCTGCTGTCGATGGTGCAGATGCCTTCGGGCGTGCCCGTGGCCTGCGTTGCCATCAACGGCGCCAAGAACGCCGCTATCTATGCCACGCAGATTCTGGGTGCTTGCGACCCCGAGTACCGCAAGGTTATCGAGAAGATGAAGCAGGAGATGGCTGACGCCTAGGCGTTCCGCCGTTTCACCGCAGTATAAGGAGAGCCATGTCCGATTATCAGGGAAAACGATTCAAGGCTTCTCAGATTCCCGATCCGTCGAAGCCGGGTGCCGCCCATGCGGCGCAGCAGGGTCGGACATCCTCTCCTCAGCAGCCGCGCGCGCCGCGCCCCGTGACACCGGCGACGCATCGTCGACAGGACGCGCCGGCCGCATATCGTCCTTCGTCTTATAGCTCCGCTAAGAAGCCGCCCCGGTCTTCATCGCATGCCGCGCCGTCGGATTACACCGAGCCGCCGCGCAAAAAGCGCCGCTCCATTATTCCCATTCTGCTCATCATCATCGGTATCGGCCTGATTGTCGCCGCCGCCGCTATCTTTATTAATGCCCAGATTGGCTATAAGCAGGCGAGCGATTCGTATCAGAAAATCGAGAAGCAATATGTAAGCGATAAGGACGCCAGCGGCGTGCCGATTATCGACTTTGATGCGCTTGCTCAGACGAACCCCGAGATTGTGGGTTGGATTTACGTGCCGGGAACCAACATCAACTATCCCGTGGTGCAGACCAACAACAACTCCAAATACCTCAACACGCTGTTCGACGGAACGGCTAACGCGTCCGGTGCCATTTTCCTGGATAGCGATGATACCGCGCCGGGAATGGTCGACCAGCAGACCACGATCTACGGCCACCATATGAACGATGGGTCGATGTTCAACGTGATTTCGGACACCACTGATCAGGCGACGTTCGATAGCATTGAATATGTGTACTACATCACGCGCGATGCGACGTATAAGCTGCGTCCGCTGGCGACCAAGGTGGTCGAGGACACGTATGCCAAGGCGCGCACGACCAATTTTGAGGGCGACGACGGACTCAAGAACTACCTGTCCGAGATGCTTGACGGTGCCTCTGCCGTGGCGAGCGATGCCACCGATCGTGCCGCTTCGGCAACCAAGGTCGTAACGCTTGTGACCTGTCGTTCGTTATCGCTGAGCAACACGCGCGCCGTTATGGTGCTCACGCCCGTTGATGAATAAATTGCCCGAGAGTAGCTAATTTGGGACGGTAAGGGAGAAACGATGCTCGAGAGTGGCAAATTGATGCCTTCGATTGATGCTTGGCTGCGCGAGGCCAAGGCCGATGCTTCGGCGGCAGGCTGCGGGATGTATCTGACGCATAACGGTGTGGTGCGTGCGACGCCCAAGGCCGAGGTGCGCGGAGTCGAGACCGATGGCGTGGCACCAGGCCACAGGGTGGGCGGCATGGTCTTTGACTACGACGCCGAAAAGGTACGGTCTGCTATCGAGGTCACGCGCGCGATGCCGGGTATCGGCTATGTGCGCGTGTGGTTGGCAAACGGCGAGCTTGCCGTGGGTGACGACATCATGCTCGTGCTCATCGGTGGGGACATTCGCCCGCACGTGGTCGATGCGCTGCAGGCGCTCGTTGGCACCATCAAGAACGAATGCGTGAGTGAGGTCGAGCGCGAGGCGTAGAGGCTTGCGTCGATAGAAGGCTCGTTTATAAAAATGCCCGCCGGTACGTGTGATACCGGCGGGCATTTTGCGTTTTGGGCGCGGTGGGCGCTACACGCGCGTCGCATCCTTGGGGCTCATGGTCATGCTCTGGAAGCGGTTTTCCATGTATTCGTTATCGAAGTGCTCTCCGTAGAACTGTGCGACGGGAATGTCCGGCTCCGTGCCGTTAACGCGCTGGTACCAGTAGTCGAGCGACTGCAGCGTCATGACGCCGTCGACCAGCATGATGACGGTAAAGATGACGGTGGCCGAGTAGCGGCTCTTCCAGGGGATCTTGTTGATAAGCTTAAGCAGCCTCGGCAGCAGCAGCTTGATCCAGATGAGGCCGCCCAGGCCCCACAGGCAGGCGAAGCCCGTGCAGGTGCGTCCGCCCGTGAGGACCACGAGCGGATCGGGCAAACCGAACAGCGTTATGTGCGAGTAGCTCCACGAGACCACGCCAAACGCGGTCTGCATAAACCAGCCCACGAACACCTCAAAGCTGGCGCCGAGCAGGGCGCTCACCAGGAAAATGATGATGGGGTTCTTTTTGTAGAAGCGGTTAAGCACCATGGTCATGAGCACGGCGCCAAATCCGTAGATGGGGCTGAAGGGGCCAAACAGCATGCCGGCGCGGTCCTGATAGGCGCCCGGGTCGTCGACCGTCATGTGCCAGATGTCCTCGGCGATCAGGCCGAGTATGCAGCAGACAAAGAACACCCAGAACAGGTTGAAGTAGTTGAGCTTGATGTAGCCTTCGCCGGTTTCATCGCGCCCGAGCATGCCCTCGGCGGCGGCGTCGCGGTCGAGCATCTCCTGCAGGCGGCGCTGCAGTTCGCGCTCCTGACGAAGCGTGGGGTCGACGGTTGCCGAAAGTGCAACGAGGATGCCGAGCTGGATCGCGGGACGCAGCAGGAAGGGCCCGATGCCCTGGAGCATCACGTCGACCAAAAGCTCGACGACCGTGAATGCAATAAGGATGTAGGACAGGCGGGCGGCGTTGCGGCGCTGGTTTTTGATAAGGTCCAGGCCAAAGATGATTAGGATGACGGCACTTGCCGCAGAGAGCATGATGCCGGCGACGATAAGGCCGACTGCGACGAGCGTGTTGTCGCCGAGCTTTTCGGTGGCGTTGCCGTTAACAAGTGCCGTGATGACCTGCCACATAAAGGCAGCGACCGACGGGAGCGTGCCCACGCCGGAAAGGATGCACAGGACAGCGTACACCTTAATGATGAGGGGGATCTTCTTGACCTCCGTGGCGCTGGGGACGCTGGGGTCGAGTTCGTTTCGATCCATACAGAACCTTTCTCGCTTTGTTGTAGGTTATAAGGATACGCCGCCGACCTGCCAAAAGACAGGACGAACGTCCCAATTGCAACTTTGTAATCCCCAACGGCGGACGCGGCGGCCATCTGGGGGCGCGGGCACTTACGCTGGACAGACCGATAAAATGTTTGGCAACAAAACTGATTATTAGCTCGGTGGGCTTTTAAAAAGCGCTGCTCATGCGCTGGGGAGCACGTCGCGCCGTGCGTATAATAAGGCGGGTAACGCCAAAAATACGAGGCTCTGAGGGGATACCATGTCTCAAGAAACCATCCGCGCGGCCGAGCGTGCCGCGGGACAGGTGAACACCATGTCGACGTATGATCCGGACTCCGACCAGCTGCATGAGGAATGTGGCATTTTCGGCGTATGGGCGCCCGATCGCGACGTGGCTCGACTGACGTACTTTGGCCTGCGTGCACTGCAGCACCGTGGCCAGGAATCGGCGGGAATCGCCGTGGGTGACGGCGGCACGGTTATGGTTCGCAAAGACCTGGGGCTGCTCGATCGCGTGTTCTCCAACGCCGACCTGTCGACGCTCTCCGGCCAGCTGGCCGTGGGCCACGTGCGCTATGGCACCGCCGGTGCCAAGAGCTGGGAAGCCTCTCAGCCGCACCTCTCTACCATCAACAGCGTCATTATCGCGCTCGCGCACAACGGCACTCTGGTCAACACCGATGAGCTGCGCCGCCAGCTGATCGAGCTGGGCGTGCCGTTCCTCTCCAATTCGGATTCCGAGGTCGCGACCAAGCTTATCGGCTACTTTACCCAGCGTACGGGCCATCTGCGCGAGGGCATTCGCAAGACCATGGAGCTCGTGCGCGGCGGCTACGCCATGACGCTCATCAACGAGCAGGCGCTCTACGCATTCCGCGATCCGCACGGCATTCGCCCGCTCGTGCTGGGCAAGCTGGTGGACGAGGGCCTGGACCAGGCCGATGCCGTAGCCGTTTCGCAGCTGCCGTCACAGGACGGCGCCGCGACGGTCGACTCCGCCGTCCGTGTCACGCGCGCCGGCGGCTGGGTCGTTGCTTCCGAGACCTGCGCACTCGACATCGTGGGTGCCGAGTATGTCCGTGACGTCCGTCCCGGCGAGATCTTGCGCATCAGCGCCGAGGGTCTGGTATCCGAGCAGGGCGTGCCTGCAGCCGAAGAGCCCGCCAACTGCATCTTCGAGCAGGTCTACTTTGCCCGCCCCGACTCCATCATGAACGGCAAGAGCGTCTATGCCTGCCGTTACGACATGGGTCGTCAGCTGGCACATGAGGAGCCTGTCGAGGCCGACCTGGTCATCGGCGTGCCCGACTCCGGCCTGCCGCCCGCGGAGGGGTATTCGCACGAGAGCGGTATTCCCTTTGGCGAGGGCCTTATCAAGAACCGCTACGTGGGCCGTACGTTTATCGAGCCTACGCAGGAGTTGCGTGCCATGGGCGTGCGTATGAAACTCAACCCGCTGCGCGACAACATCGAGGGCAAGCGTCTGGTCGTCATCGACGACTCCATCGTCCGCGGCACCACCATGGTGCAGCTCGTCAAGATGCTGCGCAACGCCGGCGCCAAGGAGATTCACATCCGCATCAACTCGCCCGAGGTCATCTGGCCGTGCTTCTACGGTATCGATACCGACGTGCAGTCGCAGCTCATCAGCGCCAACAAGACGGTCGACGAGATTTGCGAGTACATCGGCGCCGATTCGCTGGCCTTCCTTTCGGTCGAGGGCCTGCTTAAGGTCATGTCCAAGGGCGGCTACTGCGATGCGTGCTTTACCGGCCGCTACCCCGTGGCGATTCCCGAGAGCTTTGGCCGCGACAAGTTTATGGAGGGCTTTAAGCCCCGCAACCTGGACAAGCCGCTGTACTTTGACGACGACGCCGTGGTCGAGAAATACGACGACCGCAGCTGGGAAGAGGAGCACGGCGAGGCCTAAAACCTGCCATGTGGGGACAGGTATATTTTGGTAGGTTTTACCTGCTGTTTTGTTGATATGACGGCGCGTGCTGTTATGGCGCGCGCCGAAATGAACGCAACTATGAGCACCGTTTGGCGCCCGCGCGGCGCCACGGTAGTGGGAGAGGAAGGCTCAGATGAGCGACAGCAAGCATGTGACGTATGAGGATGCCGGCGTCGATACCGCTGAGGGCGGCCGCGCCGTCGACGCGATTAAGCAGATGGTCAAGGACACCAATCGCCCCGAGGTTATCGGCGGCATCGGCGGCTTCGGTGGCCTGTTCTCGGCTGCCGCGCTTAAGGATATGGAAGACCCGATCCTGATCAGCGGTACCGACGGCGTGGGCACCAAGCTCGTGCTCGCCCAGATCATGGACCGTCACGAGACGGTGGGCCAGGACCTGGTCGCTATGTGCGTCAACGACATTCTGGCTTCGGGCGCCGAGCCGCTGTTCTTCCTGGACTACGTTGCCATCGGTCACATCGAGGCCGAGCACATGGCAAAGATCATCAAGGGTGTGGCCGACGGCTGCAAGCTCGCGGGCTGCGCGCTCGTGGGCGGCGAGATGGCCGAGCACCCCGGCGTCATGGCTCCGGCCGACTACGATCTCGCCGGCTTTACCGTGGGCGTCGTCGACCGTCCCAAGATGCTCGACCCCGCAAACGTCCGCCCGGGCGATGTGATCCTGGGCCTGCCTTCCACCGGCGTGCACTCCAACGGCTACTCGCTCGTGCGCAAGGTCATTGGCGTCGACGGCATTAAGCCGGGCACGCCCGAGGCCGCCGCTAAGGCGGAGGAACTGAGCCGTCCGCTCGAGGAGCTCGGCGGTGCATCGCTGGCAGACGCTCTGCTGGCCCCCACGCGTATCTACGTCAAGTCGATTCTGGAGCTGCTGCGCGGCGGCGCCAACGTGCACGCCATCGCCCACATCACTGGCGGCGGTATTACCGAGAACCTCAACCGCGCGCTCGCCGACGACGTCGACGCCGTGGTCACCCGCAACGGTGCCGAGATGGGTTGGGACGTTCCGCCCGTCATCACCTACGTGTCGCGCCAGGCCGAGCTCGCGCCCAACGAGGCATGCAAGACCTTCAACATGGGCGTTGGCCTGTGCCTGATCGTCGCCCCCGAGGACGAGGCCGCGGTTACCGAGGCCCTGGTCGCGCTGGGCGAGAAGCCGTTCCGCGTGGGCGAGTGCGTCGAGGGCTCCGGTAAGGTCGTGTACTCCGATGAGCGCTAACGAGCAGATGGCTGCTGCCGAGGGCCTGGGCTTTGTGCCCTACGCCCGTCCGACCGGCACCGATACGGCCGAGCCGCTCAAGATCGGTGTGCTCATCAGCGGTTCGGGTACCAACCTGCAGGCGCTGATCGATCTGATCGCCGCCGGTAAGCTCAACGCCTCGATTGAGCTTGTGGTGTCGAGCCGTCCTTCGGCTAAGGGTTTGCAGCGCGCTGAGCGCGCGGGCATCCAGACGCTCACACTGTCCAAGGATGTCTATGCCGACCCTATTGCCGCCGACGAGATCATCGCGCACGAGCTTCTCGAGCGCGGCTGCGAGTATGTGGTCATGGCCGGCTACATGCGCATGGTGCACACGCCGCTGCTGGCGGCGTTTCCCAACCGCGTGGTCAACTTGCATCCGGCGCTGCTGCCGAGCTTTACCGGTGCGCATGCGATTGACGACGCCTTTGCGCGCGGCGTCAAGGTAACTGGCGTGACCGTGCATTTTGCCAACGAGATCTACGACAACGGTCCCATCATCGCCCAGCGCGCGCTGGCTGTCGAGGAAGGTTGGGATGTCGACACGCTCGAGGAGCACATCCACGCGATTGAGCACGTGCTGTATCCCGAGGTTGTTCAGATGCTCGCCGACGGCCGTGTCCACGTGCTGGAGAGCGGCAAGGTCGCAATTGATGCACCCCGCGGCTAGCGGTGCACAGTACAATTTAGCCGAGTAGTCAGGGTGGTCATTGGCGCCAAGGCGCGCGTGGCCACCTTTTGTTTTAGGTAGTCATCGGGGACGTTCTTTAACGACTGGTCATTCAAGAACGTCGCAGGTGACTAGGTGAGAGAGGTGAGCGCATGGCGGATAACGAAGCGCTGTTTACGCCTGAGCTGGTGTTTTTTGATTGGGAGTGTGCAACGCCGGATGAGGTGTTCGCGCGGCTCGAGGGCGAGCTTGCCCCGCGCGGCTACATTGCCGACGGTTGGCTCGACGCCGTTCGCACGCGCGAGGATGCCTATCCCACGGGCCTTGCCATGCCGGCGGCAAACATTGCCATTCCGCATACCGATCCGGGGTTTGTGGCCAAGCCCTATATCGCGGTGGTGAAGCCCGCCGCGCCCGTGACATTTAACGCTATGGCTGGCATGGGCGCTCCAGTGCCGGCACAGATCGTCATCAATTTGGGTATTGCCGAGCCGGGCGGCCAGGTCGAGGCCCTGCAGGCGCTCATGAACATCTTTATGGACGCCGATGCCGCAGCCGACGTGCTCGGCCAGACCACGCCCCAGGGCATGGTCGACGCCATCCGCCGTCACTTCTAGGGTGGGGCGAGTCGGCACTTGGGGACGTTCCTTTTCTGCCGGCAGTAAGGGACAGTCCCCAAGTGCCGGCACATAAAGAACGTCCCTAACTGCCAAGTGCCACATCTGTCCCCTTTGCACCAAAATGGTGCAGATTAACCTGTCCCCAATGCACCAAGCGTGCCGCGGGGGCTGCGTTGTGACACAATGGCGTTTGTTCGATTCGTTATGCGAAAGGCCAACTATGGCAAATAAGAAAAAGAACCCCGCACCCGAGCCGACGCCCGAGCAGCAGGCTCGCGCTGCCTCCAGCTCTCGTAAGAAGCAGCGCAAGACGTACGTGTCTAAGACCGTCAAGATCGTTCTGGTGGTCATCGGCGTGCTGGCGATGCTGCTTTCCGTCTCGGCCATGGCGTGCTCCGGCCTTATGTCGCAGGCAGAGGATACCTCGGGCTACAAGCTTACCGGCGGTGTGGCTGCCACTATCAACGGCACCAACCTCACCGAGGACACCGTGACCAAGCAGATCATGAGCATGCGCACGTCCTACGGCTACACCAAGGACGAGGACTGGGCGCAGTATCTGGTTGACAACGACCTCACGCCCAAGAAGTACCGCAAGCAACTCATCGACTCCTACACGCAGCAGATTCTGCTTCAACAGGCACAGAAGGAGAACGGCGTGACGGTGTCGGACGAGGAGGTCGAGAAGGCTTGGGAGGACGCGTGCAAGAGCGCGGGCGGTGCCAAGGCCTTTAAGAAGACCCTCAAGACCTACGGCTATACCGAGGACACCTACAAGGACTCACTCAAGGAGAGTCTGGCGCAGCAGAAACTCAAGGATGCGGTAGCGCCCACAAGCAAGCCCAAGGACAGCGAGATTGTCGATTACATCAACGAGAACCTGTCCAACTACAATGACGCCCGCCGCTCGTCGAACATCCTGATCAAGGTCGATTCCGACGCTTCCGACGAGGACAAGGCCGCCGCCAAGGCCAAGGCGCAGGAGTGCCTGGACAAGATCAACTCCGGCGAGCTGAGCTTTGAGGACGCCGTTGAGCAGTACTCCGAGGACACCGGTTCCAAGGAGAAGAAGGGCGATGTGGGCTGGGATAAGCTCACCACTTTCGTCGACAGCTACCAGACGGCGCTCGAGGGACTCAACAAGGGCGACGTGAGCGAAGTCGTCGAGTCGACCTATGGCTACCACATCATCAAGTGCACCGACTACTTCCATGTCGATAATCAGGTTGATGACATCAAGCAGGTACCCAAGGACATCAAGAAGTATGTCTCCAACGTGGTGAAGACGCAGGCGGCCAGCACCGCGTACAGCGAGTGGCTGGAGCAGTACAAGAAGGATGCCGACATCACCGTCAACCCCATGCCCAAAGACGTACCCTATAACGTGAGTCTGAAGGGTGTCACCAAGAGTTCGACCGACGATTCGTCGACGACTGAGTAATCATGGGGCGGTGCTCGCGCGAGTGCCGCCCACACTATTGAGGAGGATTTGCAGATGACCAACGAAGAGCTGCAGAAGGAAATGATTGCGGCCATGAAGGCCAAGGACAAGGTTCGCCTGTCCATCATTCGCCAGGTTAAGGCCGAGGTGAAGAATATCGAGGTTAACGAGCGCCGCGATGTGACCGAGGAAGACGTCAACAGCATGATCAAGCGCCTGATCAAGCAGACGAGCGAGACGCTGGAGATGTCCATCAAGGCCGGCACCGACCAGGAGCGTACCGACAACCTGACCGAGCAGGTCAAGATTCTGGAGAGCCTGCTGCCCGCGCAGGTTTCGGGCGAGGAGCTCGAGGCCCTGATCGAGCAGGTTATCGCCGAGCTGGGCGCTACTTCCAAGAAGCAGATGGGCCAGGTCATGGGCGCGCTGGGCAAGGCCACCGGCGGCAACTTCGACAAGCCGGCAGCGGCAAAGATCGTCGGAGCCAAACTCGCGTAGGGGCCGAGCGGTACATAGTTGATGTTTAGGGGGGGGCGTGGCCGTCATGGTCGCGCCCCTTTTTGCTGGGCTGGGCACTCATTGGGGACAGGCTTAAATGAGTGCCCAATGAGCAGGTACTCATTTAAGTCTGTCCCCAATGACTAGGTGGAAGGTTGCGGGTTCTTTACGGGAATGTAGTGTGGGCTGCGGAAACGTGATTCTTTCCGTACAATAGTTCAACTCGTGTAAACGCAGGGAAGGGACATTCATGGCAGACATGATCGAGATCAAGCATCTCAACAAGTACTTTGGCGACCTGCATGTGCTCAAAGATATCAACCTCACCGTCAAACGCGGCGAGAAGCTCGTAATGATCGGGCCTTCCGGCTCGGGTAAATCGACGCTCATCCGTTGCGTCGATTATCTGGAGGAGCCCACGTCGGGCGAGGTTGTCATCGACGGTACGCCGCTCACCAAAAAGAATCACCTGGAGATGGCTCGCAAGTATAGTTCCATGGTGTTTCAGCAGTTCAACCTGTATCCCAACATGACGGTGCTGGGCAACCTGACGCTCGCGCCCATCAAACTGCAAAAGAAGAGCAAGGAGGAGGCGACCGAGATCGCCATCGCTGCGCTCAAGCGCGTCGGCATGGCACATAAGGCCGGCGAGTATCCGCAGAATCTCTCGGGTGGTCAGCAGCAGCGCATCGCCATCGCCCGTGCCCTGTGCACCAAGCAACCCATCATCCTGTTTGACGAGCCGACCTCGGCGCTCGACCCCGAGATGGTCCAGGAGGTTCTGGACGTTATGATTGAGCTCGCGCAGGAGGACATCACCATGATCTGCGTGACGCACGAGATGGGCTTTGCGCGCCAGGTGGCCGACCGCGTCATCTTTATGGAGGACGGTCGCATTCTGGAGGAGGGCACGCCAGAGCACTTCTTCGATAACCCCGAGAACCCGCGCTGCCGCGAGTTCCTGTCCAAGATTCTGCACTAGGCGCGGTGATGGACATGACGGATATGACGAGGGCGGCCGTGTCGCGCCGTCACTTTTTGCAGCTGGCTGGCGCCGGCATGCTTGCGCTGACGGGGACCGCGCTTGCCGGTTGCGGCACCTCCACCAGCGGCGAGAGCTCCGACAAGGGGTCCAAGCTTGCGGCCATCAAGTCGCGTGGCCATCTGAATGCCGGCGTTAAGAAGGACGTTCCCGGCTACGGCTATTACGACACCGCCAAGGGCCGCTTTGAGGGTATGGAAGTCGATTTGTGCTACCAGATCGCCGCTGCCGTCTTTGGCGTGAGCTACAAGGAGGCCCGCGCCCAGGAGCTTGTCGAGTTTACCGACGTAACGCCCAAGACGCGCGGCCCGCTGATCGATAACGGCCAACTCGACGTGGTCGCGGCGACCTACACTATCACCGACGAGCGCAAGAAGAGCTGGGATTTCTCGACGCCGTACCGCACCGACTACGTGGGACTCATGGTCAAGAAGCGTTCGGGCTTTACCTCGATTGAGGATCTGGACGGCAAGGTCATCGGCGTGAGCCAGGGTGCTACCACGCAGGGCCTGATCGAGCAGATGATCAAGGACAACGGCTTTAGCTGCAAGCCAGAGTTTAGGGCCTTTAGCGGCTATCCCATCATCAAGAGCTCGCTCGACGCCGGCAATATCGACGTCTTTGCCATGGACCGCTCCACGCTGGCCGGTTACATGAACGAGACCGTTGAGCTGCTGCAGCCCGAGGTCAAGTTTGGCGAGCAGGGCTACGGCGTGGCGACCAAGAAGGGCTGCGACCTTTCGGCCGTGGTCGATCAGGTGATTTGCGATCGCCTGGCCGACGGCTGGCTCGACCAAGAGGTCAAGACCTGGGGTCTTGTATAGGCGCATCGTCCAAGGAAGGAATCAAATGCTCGAAGGATTATTTGACGCCGACCGTTGGTCGACGACATTTCAAAATATGGGGCCCTTCTGGGAGGGCTTTGGCGTGACGCTGCAAGTGGTCGTTGCCGGCCTGCTGTTGTCGCTGGTGCTGGGCACGCTGCTGGGCGTGTTCTCTACCACTCGCTCGCGCGTGCTGCGCGCCATAAGCCGCGTGTACGTGGAGTTTTACCAGAACACCCCGTTGCCCGTGCAGGTGCTCTTTATGTACATGGCCGGTCCGCAGTTTTTGCAGGCCATAACCGGTGCCGACCAGCCGGTGCGCATCGCGCCGTTCGTGCTGGGCTTCTTGGGCGTGGGTCTGTATCACGCGGCCTACATTTCGGAGGTCATCCGCACTGGTATCGAGGCGGTTCCGCGCGGTCAGATGGAGGCGGCCCAGAGCCAGGGCTTCACCCGTGCGCAGGCGTACTGGTACATCGTACTGCCCCAGACATTCAAGATCATTCTGCCGCCGCTGTGCAACCAGGCGCTCAACCTGGTCAAGAATACGTCGGTGCTGGCGCTTGTGGCCGGCGGCGACCTTATGTACCGTTCCGACAACTTTGTGAGTCTGTACGGTTACCTGCAGGGATACATCGTCTGCTGCCTTATGTACTTCATCATCTGCTTTCCGCTCGCCATACTGGTGCAGTGGCTCGAGCGCCGCTCCAAGGAGCGTCCGCGCGGTGTGAGCCTGGCCGAGCTGGGGCTCGACAACGTAGAGGAGGCCTAGCGCATGGAAATCTTCAACGCGACCAACCTGCTCTACATTTGGGGCGGCTTTGTTAAGACGATCGAGATCTCGGCGCTGTCGATCTTTTTCTCGCTCATCTTTGGCACGGTACTGGCGCTCGTTAAAAGCTATGCGCCCCGCCCGTTCCGTATTTTGGTGAGCGCCTATATCGAGCTGTTCCGCTGCACGCCAAACCTGCTGTGGATCCTGTTTATCTACTTTACGGTGCAGGGTTTGGACATTGTGATTTCGACCATCGCTTTTACGCTGTTCACCAGCGCTGTTATGGCCGAGATTGTGCGCGGCGGCCTCAACTCGATTCCGCGCGGCCAGTTTGAGGCGGCGCAGAGCCAGGGCTTTGGCTTCTTTGCCACCATGCGCTACATCATTCTGCCGCAGACGTTTAAGACGATCATTCCGGCGCTGTTTAGCCAGTGCACAACTGTCATTAAGGACAGCTCGTATCTTTCGGGCATTAACGTGGCCGAACTCATGTACACGGCCAACGTCGTGATGGCCCACGCGATCGACCTGTCGCAGGTGCTTATGCTCTACGGCCTGGTTTTCGCGATGTACTTTGTGCTCAACTTTGGTATCTCGCTGCTGGTCCGAGCGTATCAACGTCGTATCGTAGCCGCATAGTCCTGCTTCCCCAAGCACGGCACCTTGCCCCTCAATCGTCACTTGCGTACATTTAGTACGCGGCGCTCCTCTTTCGGGGCAATCTGCCGCACTTGGGAAACCAGGACGGTCGTAAGTGACAAAATGGGAATCAGGAATCGCCTATTTTTCATTTGTTAGAAAGGAATCGCGATGAGCGATCTGGAGAATAAGAAGAATCCTGTGGTCATTACCATCGCGCGCGACTTTGGCGCCGAGGGCCACGAGATTGGTCGCATGCTTGCCGACGAGTTGGGGATTCCGCTGTACGATAACGAGCTGCTGGTGCGCGCGTCGCTGCGCGCGGGCGAGTCGCTCGACAAGATGGCTGCCTACGACGAGCGCCTGGCCGTGGAGAATATGGCGTTTCTGCCCGACCGCTACGATGCGCGTTCGTACTCGGACAAGTTGTTCCAAAAGATGAGCCAGGTGATTTTGGATCTGGGCGAGACCGAGAGCTGCATTATCGAAGGCCGCCTGTCCGATTACCTGCTGCGTAACAACCCCAACCACATTGCCGTGTTGGTGACCGCTCCCTTTGAGGACCGCGTCGAGATCGTGCGCAAGAAGCGCGGCCTTAACAAAAAGAAGGGCGCCAAGCTGGTCAAGCAGCAGCAGAAGGCGCGCGAGGCGTTCTATAAGCGCTACAGCGCCGGAAAGTGGAAGATGACGAGCGGTAAAGACATCGTCGTCAACCGTGCTAAGCTGGGCCGCGAGGGCTGTAAAGACGTCATCGCCGCCGCCTACCGCTACAAAGTGGCCCAGCTCGAGGGCTAACCGACCAAAACCGCCACAAAGGGGACAGTGCATCTTTGTGGTGGTTTTTGTTTTAGGTAGAGAAAGTTAACTGGTTCTGCCGGGCCGATCGCTCAAAGAACTCAAGGATGCTCAAAAAGCTCAAAGATACTCAAATAAATTATAGATAGTAGGGGCATAATTAAGTTATATGAGTTAAAGGGAGGCTTTATGGCGGCACCGACGGCGTACAGGCAGGCAAATCCATTCACGCCGATGTTCGGACGTGTACCGGCGTATATGGCCGGCCGTGAGCAAATCATCGATGATATGGTGCTGGCGTTTGAAAATGACGACTCCGATCCCAATCTTTGCTCGGTTTTCTATGGTGCGCGTGGTACAGGTAAAACGGCGCTTTTGGCATATCTGTCGTACCGCGCCCAGCAAGAGGGCTGGATTACAGCGAATGTGACGGCCTCGGAGGGGATGCTCGAAGACATTTTGCAGCGCCTCAACGAATCAGCCGCCCATCTGATCGAAAAGCCCGCTTCTAGGCGTGTGAACAGTGTCGGCATTGCCTCCGTAGGAAGCATGAGCTGGGAAAACATCGATGTTGAATTTGAGGGCGCTAACTGGCGTACTAAGATGAACGCTTTGTTTGCTCAGCTTGAAGCGACTGACACCGGGGTGCTTATCGCCGTCGACGAAGTGGATGCATCGTTTGCGCAAATGACGGAGCTTGTTACTACCTACCAGCACTTTGTAAGCGAGAATAAAAAGGTAGCTTTGCTTATGGCGGGGCTGCCGTTTCGCGTGCTGGCGCTGCTGACGGGGAAATCGACATCGTTTCTTCGTCGCGCGGCTCAACATTCGCTGGGATCAATTTCACCGACTGAGGTAAAAGAAGCGTTTCGACTAACGATTGAGGACGGCGGCAAGACGATTTCTGATGAGGCGATCGACCTCGCTGCCAAGGCGATCGATGGTTTTCCATTTATGTTCCAGTTGGTGGGGTATCGGGCATGGAATGCTTCGCGCCAAGCCTCCGAGGTTTCTATTGAGGATGTCGAACGAGGCGCGAAACTTGCGCAAGAGGAGCTGGAATCGCGAGTTTTCGCTTCAACAGCGGCGGAACTTTCACGAGGGGACCTTGAATTTCTTCGTGCAATGAATCCGGTTGGGACGACGACCAGGCAAGAGCTGGCAGCGAGGCTTAAGAAGAGTTCCGGTTCGATTTCAACGTATAAAAAGCGTCTGGTAGAGGCTGGGGTAATTGAAGAGCCTCTACAAGGACGTTTTGAGTTTGCATTGCCAGGCTTTGGCCGATATGTCGCATCGCTTTACTAGAGGGTCGTTGCTGCGAAGGATCGCTTCGTGTCCCTTTACTGTCTCGATCTGTAACAATAAGCCTGCTTTTAGGGGCCTATCTGTTACAGACTGAGACAAACTGGCAGAGTGGCCTTCTGCTCCGCTCAAACCACCGCAAGGGGGGGCTTTGTGGTGGTTTTTGTTTTAGGCCGAGGGGAAGGCCTTGGTGAGACCGGCGCGCGTCTGCGTGTCGGTCTTTTGGTAGATAGAGCTCAGGTGGCGCTGCACCATGCGCATCGAGATGCCGAGTTCCTCAGCAACCTGCTTGAGCGGGCGTTCATCCTGGGTCACGGCTATGAGCACATCGACTTCGCGCGGGGTGAGAGCGTGGTTGGCGATGAAGGCCTGGCGTTGCTCCTCGATGGTGGGGGCGGCGAGTGCTTCTTCTGCCAGCTGCTCGCGCTCGCGCTCCTGCTCGGTTTGGGGTAGGCGGAACAGGCCGGCTGCCACGAATGCCGCGCAGGCGGCGACGAGCAAAACGAGCGCGCCGATCATAATGAGGGCAACGTTATCCGAGGTCACGAGAGCAAGCGAGATGCCCGAGGTGGTGAAAGCGCATACATTGTTGGCGGCGCGGCCCATGCCAGCCCAAAGGGCGGGCGCATGAGTGCGCGGTGCCAACTGTGTAAAGGTGGCGGTAAAGAACGTGACGAAAAAGCCCGAACTCAGATAAAAGACGATGAGGCCCAGGTTGGGATCGGCACCGGCCTCGACGGCCAGGATGGAAATGGTCGAGAGTACGGCGATGCCGAACATGACAAGTCCCATGTAGCGGCGCTCGGCAAGATCAAAGATAAGACCGGCGGCAAGGCCGCTTGCAGCCAAAAAGAGGCGCGGCCAGGTCTGCACGGCAATGGTGCCGTGGGCGTTGGAGAACGTGACGACGTTGTCGAGGGTCGAGAACAAGCAGGCCAGAATCATGACGAGCGCGATGCTCCAGCATGCCTGTTTGGCGAGGGCGTGCGAAGGTTCGACAAAGGGATTGATACGGGAGTTCGGGCTCTCAGCGGTCTCTTGAGGAACAGCGCCGAGGGCGGATATGGCGATCGTCGCTGCGCCAAGGACGACGAGCTCTGCGATACCGCCGCAATTGAGCAGGTTGACGGCGAACTGCATCAGGATACCCGCGGCGTATGCCGCTCCCGCACCGGTGGCGAGCTTGGGGTCATCCTGGAATGCCAACGAAAAGGCGTGGTGAGTGGCGGCGCCCAGCAGGCCGAGTCCAAAGAACGCCACGCACCCCAGAATCTCGAGGGCAAGCGGGGCCGTAGGGAACTGAATTTGGGTCAGGCCCACGATGACGATATGGACGGCGGCGGCGTTGACGACTGCCAGTGAGTGGCCTTTGCGCTGTGCGAGCCCGAGCAGCGGCGCGTATCCGATAAAGCCGAGTACGCTCGCACCTAGAATAAAGCCCTGTGCGATTACAACGCGTTCGGCACCGGCGAGCAGTCCGACATTGATATCGAAGCGAAACTCGGCGGCAAGGAAGGCGAAGGTGAAGAGCGCGAGTGCCAAAAGCGCGTTGATTTTAGGCTTACTCAGATTCAAGGACAGTCCTTTGGGTGGACGGAATAGTCGTGTTCTCGATTGTAGCGTCCCTGGGACGCGTGTGACGACAACGAAATCATATTGAATTAAACCGCAGGTAGATACCTAGGTTCGCATCTGCGAACCTAGGCATACGGAGTCATTTGGCACATCTTGGTGGTACAGGACCACCACGAAGGGGACAGGCACCTTTGTGGTGGTATGCCCCTACGACCAAGGAGGCCGTTATGTACGGAAGCCACTTTGAAAAGCAAACCCAGCGCGAGCGTACCTGCTCGCTGGCTCACGGTACCTGGCGTTGTGTGGGTGCCAAAATCGCTTGCGCTGGCGCGTGCGCGCTTATGGTCGGCCAGTTGCTGCTGCCGAGCGTGGCACTGGCGACGGAATGCGCCGATTCCGCCGCTGGGACGGACGAGGTTGCCGCGGCTCCGGTGACGCCGGCGGTTGCGGAGGATGCGGCTGCAACGACCGCACCAGCTGCTTCGACCGCGCCTGCAACCGATGCTGCTCCGGCGGCGCAAGTCACCGTTGAGCCTCAGCAGACAATCCCAGCCGATGCCGTCAATGAGTCTAGCGGTGCTGCGCTCGCTGGGCAAAACGCTTCTGGCGACGACGACGCCGCCATGCCAGCGAGCAACGCCATCATGCCCTGCGGTGTGACCGATGTTGTTGGCGGCAGCGACGTTAGGGTCAATACGACCGTGGTTCCCCGCTACACGGACTGCGCGCTTCCGAGCAATGTCACACTCGAAAAGGGCCAGTCGTATACCTATGATTTTCCCGATGTTGAGGGCGGCATGTCGGATGAGCCGCCCTGCGAACTTGTCGAAACCAAGTACTACCGGGCCGATGCTGTTTCGGGCACTCTGGCTGAAGTCCAGGACACATCTATGTCCGATGTGACGGCTCACTTTGAGCCTGTTGGCGATCACATGAGGCTGACGCTGACCTTTACGGGTGGCGCGGCAGGCGGCTCGTATCGACTCGCGCGCAATGAGGCTCTCTATATTGGCACGGCACCGGAGTATACCGGAACTGACTATGAAGGCAGCTCGACTATCCTCAATGAAACCAGGTACGATTATTACCTCCGCTACGCCATCAATAGCGAAATTACGCTCGTTGCGTCAGAAAACGAAGCCCTCCATAACCTGGACGTCAACGACGTGAAGACCGACTACGCGCCCGGCGAGGCGCCGCGCGCGACCGCGACGATCCCCGCTGCCGATGCCGACAAGTACGAGATCGCCTACGAGTGCTGGGAGGAAATGGAGCTCAATATGGAATCCGGGGAGTCGGTACCCGTCGCCTTCTGGTATTCCGATCCCGCAGAGTACAAGCCGGGCATGAAGAAGATTGACCACTTCGAGGAGGGCAAGTTCTACATGTACTCCGTTGAGCTGAGGCTCAAGGGCGACAATACCGTGGCCGATGACTGCAATATGAACGTCAACGGTCATTGGGCGCACCACATCAAGACCGTCAACGGCGTCTTCGCCCCAAACGCTGACAATATGCTGTGCGAGCAGCCAATCGACGAATGGCGCGCCATCGACGTTATCGAGATTAATGGCGCCACGACCACCTTTAAGGCGGGCGATAAGCCGGTCTTTACGACGAGTGTTCCGACGGGCTCCAACTCCCTTCCTCAGTGTGAGTACTGGATGGGCAGCGATGGCAGCGAAGTGAACTCTCAGAAGTTCTGGGATCAGAACATCACGAACCACATCGACGTCTTTAAGCCTGGCGTGACCTATCGCTACGGTATCTACCTCAAGCCCGCGCGCGGCTTCTACTTTACGCCCGACACCAAGCTGGTGATCAACGGCCAGGAGTGCGGCTACCAGATGGGCGAAGCGAGTGTAGTTGATCCCGAGAGCGGCTGGATCTACACCCTGTGGCTCAACACCGATCTGACCTTTACGCCTGAAGCCACGCCGACTCCCGATTCGCAGCCTACGCCGGATCCCAAGCCGACACCGCAGCCTGAGGTTAAGCCCGAGACCAAGCCCGAAGTGAAGCCCGAGACCAAACCCGCGGCCAAGCCGGCCACGACAACCGCCACGACCAAGACGGTTGAGAAAACCACGCAGGCCAAGAAGGGCGATGCTGTCCTGGCTACCACGGGGGATACCACCGCATTGACGGTCACCGCCCTGGGTATCGCCGGCGCAACCGTTGCCGCCGCCGGCCTCGCCGCGACCAAGCGTCGCAAGCATTAGAGCTGGGTGACGGCGCCTATCCTCGGCTTCAGTAAAATCTCGATCTGTAACACCAAACTGCCCAAAACGACCCTAGATGTTACAGATTTAGATGAACCGAATGGCCGCCAATCTAATGTCTCGATCTGTAACACCAGGCGGGGAATTTGACCTCTAACTGTTACAGATCGAGACAAACCGACCGGCCGAGTCCAGGACCACCGCAAAGGTGCCTGTCCCCTTTGCGGTGGTTTGCGCAGGTAGAACGGTAGGTTCGTATATATGAACCTACCGTTCGCTTTGTTTTTGGACGACGATAACGCTGGATGACTTTAGGTTTGCAGGAAAGGAACGACCATGAGGTGGACCACTGTTCGAGCGCTTTGCCGCCGCCTGACCGTTGCCGCGGTGACCCTCACCATGGTGACGGGTTCGTTGCCCGCGGGCGCGTTTGCCGAGACCCTCACCACCGACGGCGCTTTTGTGCAGACGGATAACGGCCAAGTAGCCGACGCCGCTCCCGCCGATTCGGCTGACGCCCAAACGTCAGGCTCGGCTTCCGCCGACCTCGCGGCCGATGCCGGCGCTGCCGACCCCACAGTGCTCGATGCCGATGACACCCCTACGCCCCCGGCCTCCGAGATTGCATCGGCGGCGGGCCTGACGGGCGCCGGGCAGACCGAGAGCACGCCCGTGGGTACGCTCGCCACCGATCTTGTCGAGGGTAAGGAACTCGCCGAGCAGCAGAAGCAAGAGGAGACCGCCGAAGCCGAAGCAACCTGGAATGAGGATCTTGGGCTCTGGATGACCTCGAAGGGCGCCACGGGCGTAAAGGACGAATACGACGATGGCTACGTGGCCGGCGAGCAGACCCCCGCGCAGTACTACTTCTCGATTGATAGCCTCACCAACGAAATTTCTATCGAGTATGGCGACGCGGGCATTACCGCGTTGGAGGTGCCCTCGACCATCGACGACAAAAATGTCGTAAGCCTTACGGGTATGGGAAGCGCTGCGCTCACATCGATCACCTTCGCCCCTAATTCGCATGTCCGCTCGGTTGGAGGCTTGGGCGGCAGCAGCATCAAAGAGATCGCACTGCCCGATTCGGTCGAGGAGCTCAAGAGCTATGCATTCTACAAAAGCAAGACGCTCCAAACGGTAACCTGGCCCAACAACGCGGCCTTTACCACGATTCCCGAGCAGGCCTTTAAGGAATGTGAACAACTTGACGACAAGGTGGTGGCAACGCTGCCGCCTTCGGTCAAAACTATCGACTATCTTGCATTCGCCTATTGCGGCGTGCCACAGTTCTATGTCTCGGACACAACAGTGCTCACCTTTACGCAGATCAATGTGCCGGGCACGGTGGAGCGGATTGAGCGCAATGCCTTTGACGGGTGCTCGCATGTGTCGTCGGTGACGATCGGCGACGGCGTTAAATATATCGGAGCGCACGCGTTCGCCTCTCTTGATCCTGGTTGATTTCCGATCTCAGCCGAACACATTGAGCGGATAGGCCGTTCCCGCAGT
>URIA01000041.1 GCA_900547765.1 uncultured Collinsella sp.
TCCGTACATGTACGGATGAATATGGGAGGTGTTCGGATGAAGTTGATATTCAAGGTCTCTTCTGGCAGCTTGAGCTCATCCCAACAGGGTGTCCCACAGGACGCCCGAACTTGCTACAATGTCTGCGGCGCAGAACCAGCCTCCCGCGCCGCTTTTCTTTTTTGGCCACATGCCACCAAGGAGAACCTCCCCATGCACAACAAGCGCGTGCTCGTCGCCATGAGCGGCGGCGTCGATTCCAGCGTGACCGCGTATCTGCTCAAAAGTCAGGGTTACGAATGTGTCGGTGCCACCATGCGCCTCACCTGCCCCGCGCCCGATCCCACCACGGGCATGAGTAAGGTCGACCGCGACATCGCCGATGCAAAGGCCGTCGCCGAGCGCCTGGGGATACCCCATCACGTGCTCGACTTGCAGCAAACCTTCGACCGCAACGTTGTCGAGCGTTTTATGAACGCCTACCAGGAGGGGCTGACGCCCAATCCGTGCATCATCTGCAACCGCCATATTAAGTTTGGCGCGTTGCTGGATGCGGCGCTGGATATGGGCTGCGACTACATCGCCACAGGCCACTATGCCAAAACGAGCCAGGCGCCCGACGGCACCTGGCAGCTGCATCGCGGCGAGGACCCCAAAAAGGACCAGAGTTACTTTTTGTATTCGCTCACGCAGGAGCGCCTGGCGCACACGATCTTTCCGCTGGCAGGCCTAGACAAAGAGCGCGACGTGCGCCGCATAGCCACCGAGCAGGGCTTTGTTAACGCTAAGAAGGCCGAAAGCGAGGACATCTGCTTTATTCCAGACGGCGACTACGCGGGCTATATCGAGCGCCGCTGCGGACATGCCGCTGCACCGGGCAACATCGTATGGCGCGACGGCAGCGTGGTTGGGCGCCACAACGGCGCGCTGCGCTACACCATCGGCCAGCGTAAGGGCTTGGGCGTCGCGATGGCGCATCCCGTGTACGTAACGGGTGTCGACGCCGTCAACAACACCGTGCATCTGGGCGAGGCAGAGGACCTGACGGCCACGGCGCTCACGGCCAACGACTGGATTTGGAGCGCCCCTGCCGACCGCATGGAGGCAGAGCTCGATGCCGGCGGCATTCGCGTGGGAGCCAAGTACCGCTACCGTCAAAAGGACCAGGCGGCGACCCTTACACGTGGCGCCGACGGACAAATGCTGCTGACCTTTGACGAGCCGCAACGAGCCATCGCCCCCGGCCAGGCCGTCGTTATATACCGCGGCGACATCGTCCTGGGCGGCGGCACCGTGACCGGCGCACTTAAGTAGCCGCGGGTTTATCGCTGCACGTGTCGAAGTACCTCAACAGCGGCACCAACCTCGATTACGCGACGCTCGAGGCCGCGGCGGATGGCCTCGAGTCGACCCTCCGCCGTGGCCCATTTGCTCTGCGAAAGAATCTCGATCGCCTCATCAACAAATCCGTTGAGCCGCGACGAATCGAACCAATCGAGCAAATCCGCAAGCGCCAGCTGGACGGAAGGGTCGGGCCCAAACGGCTTAGCGGAAAACCCAAACTCCCCAGCTGCGAGCACGGCAGTTGGCACGTTGTACCACAGGCAGTTGCCGCTATCGAACAGCGGAGCAGGTTTTATCTCCAGGGTGTCGACATTGCGGATGATGCCGAAGTTTCGCCAATGGCGGTCGCTGTTGGCCAAAAGGGCATCGCAGACAATCATCTGCGACATAGACCTTCTCACAGCGGCCTCATCGGCACCATGCTTGCCAAGGCAGCGACAGTATCGATCGTATGTCGAGCTTCCTCGCTGGCCACCAAGGGCGTTCTTAACGTAAACAGCCGGAACGTATTCCTCGCGGCCGTCAAGAAAATCCTCGCACAGGCACGCAGGGCCATCGAACATCCGCTCAACCGTATAAGGAACAAACTCGCCCTCCGACAGCAAGCGACGATGCAGAGCCGTTGCAACCGCCTCGTTAAAGGGCCGTTGGTCGTCCATGCCGCATCCCTTGACCAGAACGCGAACACCGTTGCGAATCATCCACGATTTAGGGAGCTCGCCCTCGGACGTGTTATCAGGATTTTTAAGACCGATGCCTTCCAGCCAACCCGAACGCTCTTCGGGCGCCGATCGCTCAAATTCGTTCTCAAAGTAATTGATGTTTTGCCATTTGAGTTCGGCGCAATCGGCCGGCCGCAGCCAATAGCAATCCGAAAGCGATAGGCCCAGGCACTGAACCGGCACCTCAATGCCACTGGCAATTCCCAGTTCACGATAGCGCGAGACGAGTCCGGGACGGACGTCAGGCACCGACCGATGGCTCCACCACACGTTGAGCTCCCGTTTATTCACCGTAGGAGAAGAACTCGAGCACGTGCCAAACGGCATCCTCTGCGCATCGAGCACCTCGGCGATTTCGAAGGGAAACTCACGTGTCGGATCAAATGAGACATGCGCGACCTCATGGTCGGCCGACATCAGCGTAAACTTGCGCCCCACATCGGCCGCAGGACGGCGTCCACGTTTGCGGACCTTTTGATAAGCGAGCGCAGAATCATACTCAACCATCTTCCGTCCGCCCACAATATCGCACGCGAGCGTTCCCGATGCGGCAAGTTGCGATATGCGGGCTTTCGTAACGCCCAACAGGCGGGCGGCATCACCCATAGATAAGTACTCAGATGTATTCATATGCCGCATCACCTCGTTAAGTAATTTACGCGTTTAGTTAACATATTACATACATCATAATACTAAACGACCTAAGGCGAAAAAAGGCCCGAGAAATCGGGCCTTAGCGATTGGTCAGCCGAGTCGCAAACTACTTCCCTAGCGCTGGACGTAGGCGCGGACGAGCTCGAAGGTGTTGCGCACGCCGTCCATGTGGCTACGCTCGTAGTTGTGGCTCGCATACACGCCGGGGCCGATCAGACCATGGCGAATGTCGTAGCCGGCAGAGAGCGTGGCTTCGACGTCCGAACCGTAATGCGGATACACGTCGATGGCGTAGTCAAGTTCAAGCTCGCGCGCGATATTGGACAGCGTGGTCACCAGGTCGTAGTTGTACGGACCACCCGAATCCTTGGCGCAAATCGACACCATGCGCTCGGTGCAGCCCAGGTCGTCGCCCACGCAGCCCATGTCAACGCTGATCATCTCGCGCGTGTCGGCCGGCACGAAGGCACCGCCATGGCCGACCTCCTCGTACACGGTAAAGAGCAGCGAAACCTTACGCGAAAGCGTCACCTCGCCAGCGGCGACGGCACGCGCCAAGCCCAGCAAAATGGCGGCCGAAAGCTTGTCATCCAGGAAGCGGCTCTTAATGTAGCCGCTCTCCGTCACCGTGGTACGCGGATCCATAGCGATGATGTCGCCGGTCTGAATACCCAGCTCAAGCACGTCGTCCTTGCTGTCGACGTTCTCGTCGAGCAGGATCTCCATGTTCTTCTCGATGGTCTTGACCGGCTCGTCGGCCACGTGCGCCGAAGGCTCGGTGTTGAGGACCACGCCCGTGTAGACATTGCCGTCGCGCGTATAAACGGTGCAGTTCTCGCCATCGGCCGTAGACCACTGATGCCCACCAAGCGTCGTGGGACGCAGGCGGCCATTGTCCTTAATGGAGCGCACCATGGCGCCCAGGGTATCGACATGGCTCGCCAGTACGAGCGGCTCGCCCTCGCCGCCAAGCTCAACGAGCACGTTACCCTTATTAGAACGCTCAGGCCCAAACCCCATATCGCGCAGGGTCTCCATCAGATAATCAGTCGCCGCACGGGTATAGCCTGTAGGCGAAGCAATAGAAGTCAGCGCCTTCAACTGGTCAGTAATATAGGAGAGCGTAGAATCCATCTTGGACACCAAAGTCACCCTTTCACATCGAATTAAACCCACAGCAACAATACCACCGCGAACCATCTTTTTACCTAGCGAGATGACCCATCGAGCTCGCCAGGGCTGCGCCCGCCACGATAACGAGCCGGCGGCCCCCTGCCGTTAGCCCCACAATCTTTCCGCAGGACGGAGGAAGCCCCCGCCGCACGAAGTGCGCAGCGGGGGCTTCCGACATGTCCGAGGACGATTGTGGGGCTAACGGGCAGGGGCCCGCCGAACCAAGTTAGGCAGCCGGGCAGATCTTCTTGAAGAGCTCGATGACGTCGTCGAGCGTCGCCTCGCGCGGGTTACCCGGGAAGCAGGCGTCAGCCATGGCGTCCTTGGCCAGGACCTCGATCTCGTCAGCCTTCATGGCCTCGCAGACGTGCGGAATGTTCACGTCGGCAGAGAGCTGCTTGACGGCGGCGATGGCGGCGTCGGCGGCCTCGTCGGTGCTCATGCCCGTGGTGTCAACGCCCATGGCGACGGCAACCTTGGCCAGACGCTCGGCGCAAACCGGCTTGTTGAACTCCATGGCGATCGGCAGCAGCATGGCGCAAGCGACGCCGTGCGGGGTGTCGTAGTGAGCGGACAGGGTGTGAGCCATGGCGTGGTCGATGCCCAGGCCAACGTTGGAGAAGCCCATGCCGGCGACATACTGGCCAAGAGCCATGCCCTCACGGCCGGAGCCGGGCTGGCCGGACTTGGCCTCGGCGACGGAGTCGCGCAGGTTCTCGCTGATCAGCTTAATAGCCTCAAAGTGGAACATGTCGGAGAGCTCCCAAGCGCCCTTGGTGGTGTAGCCCTCGATGGCGTGGGTTAGAGCGTCCATGCCGGTGGAGGCGGTCAGGCCGGCGGGCATGGAAGCCATCATGTCGGGGTCGACGACGGCGACCTCGGGGGCGTCGTTGGTGTCGACGCACACGAACTTGCGGACCTTCTCGGGGTCGGTGATGACGTAGTTGATGGTCACCTCGGCAGCGGTACCGGCGGTCGTCGGCACAGCGATGGTAAACACGGCGTGGTTCTTAGTGGGAGCAACGCCCTCGAGGCTGCGGACATCGGCAAACTCGGGGTTGTTGATGATGATGCCGATAGCCTTGGCGGTGTCCATGGAGGAGCCACCACCGATGGTCACGATAGCGTCAGCCTCGGCGGCCTTGAAGGCCTCGACGCCGTCCTTGACGTTCTGGATAGTGGGGTTGGGCTTAATCTCGGAGTAGAGGCTCCAAGCGATGCCGGCGGCGTCGAGCTCGTCGGTCACCTTGGCGGTAACGCCAAACTTGACCAGGTCGGGATCGGAGCAGACGAAGATCTTCTTGTAGCCGCGACGCTGGAGCTCGCCGGGGATCTCCTTGATAGCGCCGGAACCATGATAAGAGATGGTATTGAGAACGAAACGATTAGCCATTGATAGCCTCCCATCGTGTGCGGGGCACCCATTACGCCCCACGCTATGAGTCCCATCCTAACGCTTTTGAAACAAAAAACACGTGAGAACGTCAAAATTGTTAAAGCGTTTCAACAGAAGATGAAAAATATTGCGGCAAAGGGACAACCCCTTTGCCGCATTCGGTTACTTTCGACAGCCCTCTTTCCAAGCCTCGGCCGCAACCTTCCAGCGAAAACGCAAGTCGCGCTCGCGGTCGATGAACATGATGGCAAACGCGACAAACAGCAGCACGCTCGCCACGACGATGGCGTGCAGGCCCATGCGCTCAATACACCAGTTGCCCAACACGGCGCCAAACACAAAGGTAAAGATCACGCCAAAGTACAGCAGGCCGTTTTCCAAAAAGCCGCGCTTGTGGGTGATGATGTAGTCGTCCACGTTTTGCAAGGCATTACGGAGGTTGCCGATACACATGGTCGTGGCGATGCCGTGACCGTGGATCTTGCGGAAGCTCTCGACCTGCATGCCGCAGGCAAACGAGGTGAGGCAGTTGGCGAGCAGGTTGTAACCGCCGCCCGGGATAAAGCTCACGCCCAGCAAGATAACGGCTTCAAAAAACACCGTCACCTGGCGCCAGTGAATCACACTGCCAAACCGCTCGTGAACCAGGTCGGCAAGCATAATGCCCACAGCAAACGACACCACAGGGAAGAAGTAGCGCCCCGCCAGTGCCCAGTTGCCTTCCGAGATGCTCACGCCCACGAGCAGGATGTTGCCCGTCTGCGCGTTGGCGAAAACATGATCGCGCCCAATGTACGAATACACATCCATAAAGCCACCGGCGAGCGCCAAGATGATGCCCAGCTCAATAGACTCCGATATCTGTTTGGCACGCTGCATCGTCGTGCATCCTCCTTGTTGACGACTCTCTCGTGCGTTGGCGGAAACATAGCCGCCGTTCATACTGTAACCCATTGACAACATGGCATGCGCGCGAGACGGGCTCCCCAACGCGCGGATACACAGTCTGGAAACAAACGGCGGGCGCGGCGCCGACACCCGCATCGACACGCCGATCCGCCAGCCCATGTACTCCACCAGTCTTTTTAGCCCCGTCCCAAAAAGACTGGTTACAATTACGTGCAGCATACAAACACCGGGAGGGATCGTGGCAAAAAAGCCTCAGCACGCTCAGAACAGCCAACGCGGACAGCAGGGCAAACAGGGCCAGCAGCAAAAGCGCGGCGGCAAGGCGCAGGGCTCGCGACCCACGCATGCCTCAGCAGCGCCCTCACGCCCCTGGCGTCCGGGCCGCGACAAGTTCCTCCCCGTCAGCCGCGCCGACATGGATGCGCGTGGCTGGGACCAGTGCGACTTCGTCTACATCTGCGGCGACGCCTACGTGGACCACCCCAGCTTTGGCATGGCCATCATCAGCCGCGTCCTCGACGCGCACGGCTACAAAGTGGGCATTATCTGCCAGCCCGACTGGACCGACCCCGCCAGCATCACCGTGCTCGGCGAGCCGCGCCTGGGCTTTCTCGTCAGCGCCGGCAACATGGACTCCATGGTCAACCACTATTCGGTGACCAAGCACCGCCGCCATACCGACGCCTATACCCCCGGTGGCGAGGAGGGGCACCGCCCCAATCGTGCCGTCACGGTCTACGGCAACCTCATCCGCCAGACGTTCAAGGACGCTCCCATCATCATCGGCGGCATCGAGGCAAGCCTGCGCCGCCTGGCCCACTACGACTACTGGCAGGACAAGCTCAAGCGCTCGGTACTGCTCGACTCGGGCGCCGACATCCTCATCTACGGCATGGGCGAGCATGCGATCGTCGAGATCGCCGACGCGCTCGATGCCGGACTGCCTGTCGATCAGATCACCTACATCAACGGTACCGTCTACCGCACGGGTTCGCTCGACGAGGTCTACGACTACGACCTGCTGCCCAGCTGGGACGACCTTACCGCCGACAAGCTCAACTACGCGCGCAGCTTTAATGTGCAGCAGCAGAACATGGACCCCATCACCGGGCATCGTCTGGTAGAGCCCTACCCCAACAGCGTCTATGTGGTGCAGAACCCGCCATCGGCAACACTCACCACAGACGAGATGGACGAGGTTGCCGAACTCCCCTACGCACGCGATTGGCATCCCGACTACGACGCAACGGGCGGCGTGCCGGCCTTTGCCGAAATCAAATTTTCCATTAGCTCCAACCGCGGCTGTTTTGGCGAGTGCTCGTTTTGCGCCCTCACCTTCCACCAGGGCCGCGTACTGCAGATGCGCAGCCACGACTCGATCATGCGCGAGGCCGAGCTGCTCACGCACGATCCCGAGTTTAAGGGCTACATCAACGACGTGGGTGGACCGACGGCCAACTTTAGCCGTCCGGCCTGCGACAAGCAGCTCAAGCACGGCGTGTGCAAGAACAAGCGCTGTCTGTGGCCGAGTGTGTGCAAGAACATGGTGGTCGACGAGAGCGGCTACACGCAGCTGCTGCGCGATCTGCGCCAGCTGCCGGGCGTCAAGAAGGTCTTCGTCCGCAGCGGCATACGCTTTGACTACACCATGGCCGACGCCTCGGACGAGTTTTTGCGCGAGCTGCTGGAGCATCACGTCTCGGGCCAGCTGCGCGTAGCACCCGAGCACGTGAGCGACGCGGTGCTGTCCGTGATGGGCAAACCGAGCCGCGCCGTCTACGACGCGTTCTGCCGTAAATTTGAACGCTTGAACCGCGAATACGGACTCAAGCAGTACGTAGTGCCATACCTAATCTCGAGCCACCCCGGTTCAACGATGAAGGAAGCTGTGGACCTGGCCGAGGCCGTACGCGACATGGGCTACATGCCCGAACAGGTGCAGGACTTCTACCCCACACCGTCCACCATGTCGACCTGCATGTACTACACCGGCGTGGACCCACGCACCATGGAGCCGATCTATGTGGCGCGCGACCCGCACGAAAAGGCCATGCAGCGTGCGCTCATCCAGTATCGCAAACCCGAGAACTACAAGCTGGTACGCGAGGCGCTGGAAAAAGCCGGACGTCGTGACCTGATCGGCTACACCAAACACTGTCTAATCCGCCCCGTGCCGCCGCGCCCGGGCGAGACGTCTGCTGGCGGTGGGCATGGCACCGGCAAGAAGGGCGGCAAGGCCCACGGCGGTGCTGGCGGCAAGGGACCCAAAGGCAGCAAGGGGCACGGCGGTATGTCGCGTGCACAGAACACTGCCGGGCGTAATCGCGCGGCCCAGGGGCGTCAGGGCGCCAACGGAGGCGGGCGTCGCAACTAGGGCAGCGGTGCTGTCGCTGCGTCCATCCCACACGCGTGGCGCAGCGAGCGCATTGCCTCAACGAGGATGACGCCGGCGATAGCGACCGTGATTATCACGTCGAACGGTGTGTTCACAAACCAGAGCAACGTCATGAAATACGACCCGGCATTAAAGGCAAAGTGCAGCAGGATCGTGTAGCGGAGCTTTCCGGTCGTCACGAGCACCCAACCAAAGATGAGGCCGGCGGCACCCGCGTAGCAACCCTGTACCCAATTCATGTGCATAAAACCGAAGATCGCCGCCTGCAGCACAATCGCCGCGGCGATACCCCACGTGCTTGGGGCCGCCCAGGGCACCATGGCGCCACTCTGCGCGCTCACACGACGCCGGCACTTCCAAAGTGGGCGGCACTGCGGATTAAACGCTCGGAGCGAAAACTCAAAAATAATGCCGCGCACCAGCAGCTCTTCACAAAATGGGGCGCCGAGCACCGTGGTCAGGACGGCAAGAAGGTTGGTATCGTCCAAGCCTGTTTCCTCGACGAGCTCGCTATAGTCCGCCGCAACCTCGGGCAGCAGCGACAGCACGCCGTCGCATAGGTAGCTAATGACCACCTGCATGGATAGGCCGATCACGACAACGTATGCGATGCGCTTCCATGCAGCATTTGCTCCCCCGCCGAGCGGGCGTTCACCTTGCCGGCGCGCCATGAAGGAGCGGGGCCACAGATAGCGCCACCACAGCAGCGCCATCAAAAACGACGCCGTCTGAGCGGCGGCCTGAAACCATTGAATATCGAGATTGTCGATCGGGAAACCCGTCAGTGCCGACACGATGTCCAGCGCGGAGAACAAAACAATGCTCAGGGCAATATCGGCAGCGACGACACCAAAACAGGCAAGCGCCCAAACCAGCGCATTGAGCATGCCAACCTCCTCAAAACCCGGCACTTGGGGACAGTCATTGTTGATGAGAATCGGGCGCAGCGCCAAAAGCCCCGTTGGGTGAAATGTCGAACGGGAAGGTGCCGCAGCGATTGAACGCGGCGATGAACATGCGGATGGCGTTGGACGGCGTGGTGCCCACGAGCTGGGTTGCCGCCGCGAAGGCCGCCTTTTCCTCGGGCAAGACCTTCGCGACAACCGGGGTCATGTGTTCTGCCATGGCGCTTCCTTTTTGAAACGACGGTGGTGCGGATAGATGCGGGCCACGCGGCTGGGCGACGGGCTGTGAAGGCAACCCGATTGGCCCGCATCCGGAGTTTGTTTCTGCGGCGTTGGTATTACTTGGTATCCCTAAGTATTACCCCGCAGATAGAATACCACAACCGACCCCATGGGGACGGAGGAAAACGGATCATTTTGTTGCTGAGTTAGTATTTAGAGCGTGATGATGTCCGAGATATCGAGGGCCTGAGCGTCGGCGACATCGTGCGATGCAAGCAGCAGCATACGGCCGTCGAGCAAGTCGAGCACGACCTCGGCGCATGCGTCGCGCGCAGCGGTATCTAAACCGGTAAAGGGCTCGTCAAGAATCACCGCGCCGCCCGGGCACAGCAGGGCTCGAGCGATCTCGACGCGACGGCGCTGCCCGCCCGAAAGCTCGGCCACGCGAGCATGTACATCGACCCCCGGCACCAGCAGGCGCAACAGGGCCGCAGCACTCGAGGCGTCCACGCGTGCATCGGCGCACACTAGCACGTTATCCAGCGCCGCGGCGGACTCGACCAAGCGTGCATCCTGAAACACCATCGAGCACGGCGCGCACTCCCCCGCTGCCAACGAAAGCAGCGTCGACTTGCCCATGCCCGAAGCGCCCATCACACAGATACGCCCACCCGCGGGCACGTTGAGCACCAGACCATCCAGCGCCGGCGCCCAGGGCGCACGATCGCCCACGGCAAGCGCAAGCTCCGCCGCAGCGCCATCGCCCGCAGCCCTCGCACGCCCGCGCAGCCCATGCCCATGCGCCCGCACGGCCGCACGCCACGCCGCGGGTCCCGAAGCCCGCAGCAACCACACCAGCACACGCTCGCATGCCCACGATGCCGCCACGACTAGCACGGTCCAAGCCAGTAGGTCAGCCGTCTCGATGAGCAGCTTCGCCTGATAGATGCGTTCGCCCACGGTGCCCGTCGCCATGCCGATCAGCTCCGCCGCCACACCGGCCTTCCAGCTCATGCCAATCACGGCGCGGGCGCACGAAAGCACAAACGGCAGGACTTCGCGCCAGGTGTGGGCGCAAAACAGTCGCCAGCCCCGCACGCCATGCAGGCGGAACATCTGCTTCAGCGGCTTATCCACTTGCGCCAAGCCCTCGACCAGCGAAAAATACACGCCTGGAAGTGCCATCAAAAAGACCGCGGCGATGCTCACGCGCGCCGACCCCAACCAAATGAGCAGCAGGACCACCACGCAGGCAACCGGTGTCGCCTTTACAAACGACAGCGCCGGAGCCACCAGGCGCGCAAACGCCCGCGACCGTGACGAAATCCCGGCAAGCACGCCGCCACACACCGCGGCAAACACCAGTCCGCCCAATATTCGCGCGCCCGAGCCCGCCAAAATCACCCAGGTACCGTCATCGCACACCAGGCGCAGCAGCGCCAAGGCAACAGCACCCGGCCCCGGCAAGATCAGCGGCTGCGCTACCAACGCCGCCACCAGCACCCACACGGCAAGCCAAAAGGCGGCGACGGCACCTGCTGCCGCCACCGCCTTCATACGCTCTGTCATTTGTCGAGCAAACGCATGCACGGGCTACTCCATGTAGTAGAAATCATCAGCCGGGAGCTTGCCACCCACGGCACTCGCGTCCGCGTCGGACAGCACCTGCAGATACCCGCTAAGTGCCGCCTTCATATCCTTCCCCGTCTGGCACACGAGCATGCACCCGGGAATCGCCTTTTCGGCAATCGTGGCGTTATCCACGATGCCCGCATCGACCACGGCCTGCGCCCAGTCTGACGGCGCCGCATTGACAGCCTTCACGCTCGCCTCATGGCAGCTCAGGAATTCCGCCACGGCCTCGGGATGTTCCTCGGCAAACGCGCGGCGCACCACGGTCACGCCCGTCAGCAAGCGCGAACCCGTGTCACCTGCCAGCTCGTCCCACACATCGGTCAGGCTCACCGGCGCCGACAGTTTGCCTTCGCTCTTTGCGATGGCAGCGGTCTTGAACGGCTCCGGCAGCACGCCCACGGCGGACGGGTCGGCAAGCAGGGCCGACAGCACCTCGGTGGGCTCGCTCTTAAACTCGAGCGTCACCTGGCCGGTCAGGCCCGCGCGCTCCAGCAGGTAGTTCATGACGTACTCCGGCGTGGTGCCCTTGCCCGTCATGTAGACGGTATGGCCCGCCAGATCGCCAAACGAGGCCACACTCGCGTCGCCCGTCACAACGTTCAGCACGCCCAGCGTGTTGATGTCGATGACCTGCACCGCGCCCTCGGTCTTGTTGTAGAGCACGCTCGCCACGTTGGCGGGCACCAGGGCAATGTCGATATCGCCCTGAATGACCTTGGGCACAATCTCGTCGGCGGCAGTGTTGATCGCAAAGTCGAACTCATTGTCCGTCTCGCCATCGGCAGCCTGGTCCATAAACTGCACCAGGCCAATCGAGGTCGGCCCCTTGAGCGAGGCGACGTGTACCTCGACCGGCTCTGCAGCAGCACCGGCGCCGTCCGTGGCAGCCGAGCCCGCGGCGGACCCGGCACCGGCAGCCCCGCCGCCACAGCCCACGAGCGCAAGCGACAGAGCGCCCGCGGCGAGCGCCGAGGCAAACCCCCGGCGCGACATCTCAAAATCAAACGCGCGCATCGCTAGCACGCCCCCTCGTTAGGCATCGACCAGGCGTGATGGTCGGTATGCAGCAGCTCCTCGGCCAGCGGCGAGAGCGGCTCGCCCAAGAACTCGCGGTAGCACGCCTGGACATCGGGATTCTCGTGCGAGAAGCGAATGTCCGCAGCGGCATCCAGGCCCCACAGCACCTGGCCGCGCTCAGCTGCCAGCTCGCAGCCGTCGTGGATGGGCTGACCGCCGCCACCGACGCAGCCGCCCGGGCACGCCATGACCTCGACGAAGTCATAGCTCGCACGGCCGTCGCGAATCGCGTCGAGCAGGCGGGCGGCATTGCCCAGTCCGTGCGCCACGGCGACGTGCACCCTGGTGCCCTCGATATCGGCCACTGCTTCCTTCCAGCCGTCCAGACCGCGCACGTCGGTGAAGAAGTCGGCGTCGGGGTTCTTGCCCGTCACCAGGTAATAGGCCGAGCGCACGGCGGCCTCCATCACGCCGCCCGTGGCGCCAAAGATCACACCCGCGCCCGTGCCAAAGCCCAGCGGCGTATCAAGCGGCTCCTCGGTAAGCGTGTCCACGCTCACGTGGCTCGCGCGGATCATGCGCACCATCTCGCGCACCGTCAGTGCAACGTCCACGTCGGGCGCGCCGCCCTCGCCCATCATGCTCGGCAGCGCACACTCGGCCTTCTTGGCCGTGCACGGCATAACGGACACCACGAACAGACGCTCGGGCTCCACGCCCAGCACCTTGGCGTAGTAGGTCTTGGCGATGGCGCCGAACATCTGCTGCGGCGACTTTGACGTGGACAGGCTGTCGACAAACTCGGGGTAACGTGCCTTCACAAAGCGCACCCAGCCCGGGCAGCAGCTCGTGAACATGGGCCAGCCGTGGGTGTCGCCCTCGCCCTTGACGGCCTTCCCTAGGCGCTCGAGCAGTTCGGAGCCCTCCTCCATAATGGTGAGGTCGGCCGAGAAATCGGTGTCGAACACGTACTCAAAGCCAACGCGGCGCAGGGCGCAAGCCAGGCGCTCAACGGTGGCCTCCTCGCGCGGAATGCCGAGCTCCTCGCCCCAGGCGCTACGCACGGCCGGCGCAATCTGCACCAGTACGATCTTGTCGGGATCGGCGATGGCGTCGAACACGGTCTCGGTATCGTCACGCTCGCGCAGGGCGCCCGTCGGGCAATGCGTGATGCACTGACCGCACGCGACGCAATCGGTCTTGCCGATCGGCGCACGCCCGCGGGTGCCCACGGCGGTATGCGTGGCGCGGTTGGTCAGGTCCCAAATCCCTAAGCCCTGCACGCTCTCGCACACCTTGATGCAGCGCATGCATTTGATGCACTTGTCGTTATCGCGGATGATGGGGAAATCGAAGTCCCAGCCCTCGCGCGCCAGGTGCTGCTCGTACGGCAGATAGAAGATACCCAGGTCGTTGGCGATGGTCTGCAGGTTGCAGTTACCACTGCGCACGCAGCTCGTACAGCGCGAGTCGTGCTGGGACAGCAGCAGCTGCACGTTGGTGCGACGCGCCTCGCGGACCTTGGGGCTGTTGGTGTGGACCACCATGCCGTCGAGCACGTAGTTGTTGCAGGCGGCAACCAGCTGGTCGCAGCCCTCAACCTCGACCACGCATACGCGGCAGCCGCCGATCTCGTTTAGATCGCGCAGGTAGCACAGGGTGGGAATCTGGATGCTGACGGACTTGGCCGCATCCAGGATCGTGGTGTGCTCGGGAACCACGACCTCGCAATTATCGATAGTGAGCTTGACCATGTTATGCGCTCCGTTTTCGGTGTTGTCGCTGACGGTGGTGTTGTTGGGCTCTACCATTCCAGGTTCCTCCCTCCGCGGAACGCGCCAAAGCCAAAGTGATCGCAACGCAGGCAGCGGCTCGCCTCCTGGCGCGCCTCCTGCTCGGTGAGACCCTGCTCGACCAGATTCCAATCGTGAATACGCTCGCCGGCCTCGCGCTCGCCCAGCTCGCAGCGGCCGCACTCGTGCTTGCCCTTAAACTGGACGGTCGGCAGCTCCACGTCGAGCTTGATCTTGTGGTCGAAGCCCAGGTAGCGGTCGATATTTGCCGAAGCCACGCGGCCGGCGTTGATGGCGCGGATAACGGTGGCGGGGCCGGTCTGGCAGTCGCCGCCGCTAAAGAGGCCGTCGAAGTTGGGCACGGCACCGTCCGAGTCGGTGACCACGCAGCCCCACTTGCAGGCAATGCCCATCTCCTCAAACGGCTTGGAATCGATGTCCTGGCCAATGGCCACAAACACGCGCTCGCAGGGAATGACGCGCTCGGGCGTGGCGGCGGCACGCGGGGCCGGACGCCCACGACGGGGCTCGCCGATAATCTGCGGCTGCACGCGCAGGCCGCTCACGCGACCGTCCTCGCCCGTCTCGATGGCGAGCGGGGCCGTCAGCTCCAGCACCTCGCAGCCCTCGGCCTGGGCGCCGGCGATCTCGGCGTCCTGGGCCGTCATGTCGCAGATGCGACGGCGGTAGACGATGCTCACCTTTTCGGCACCGCAGCGCACGGCGGAGCGCGCCACGTCCATGGCCACGTTGCCGCCGCCGATGACGCACACGCGCTGGCCGCTCAGGTCGGGCAGCTCGTCGTCGCCGATGGCGCGCAGCATCTTGACGGCCGACTCCACGCCGAGCGCTTCCTCGCCCGGAAGGCCGAGCTTCTTATCGCTGTGGGCGCCAATGGCCAGGTAGACGGCATCGAACTCGTCGCGCAGGCGGGCAAGTTCCTCGCCGTTGACGGAGTGATCGAGCTCAACGTCGATGCCGGCGCTCAAGATCCAGTCGATCTCGGCCTGCAGGCGCTCGCGCGGCAGACGATAGCTGGGGATGCCATAGCGCAGCATGCCGCCCAGGTGGTGGCGCTGCTCAAAGATGGTCACCTTATGGCCCATCACGGCCAGGTAGTAGGCGCAGGAAAGGCCGGCCGGGCCGCCGCCGATCACGGCGACGCGCTTGCCGGTGTTGTCCACTACATGCGGCTTGTGGTCGTTGAGGTCACTGTGCTCGACGGCAAAACGCTTGAGGGCGAGGATGTTCATGGGGTCGTCGACCATGCCACGGCGGCAGTGCATCTCGCAGGGATGCTCGCACACCAGGCCGCAGACGAGCGGCAGCGGATTGTTCTTGCGGATGACCTTGACGGCGTCGGCATAGCGGCCGGCCTCGACCAGCGAAATGTACCCGGGAATGTCGACGTGCGCCGGGCAGCCCGAAACGCACGGGACGCGGGCCTCGCGGTCAAAGCCGCAGGAGTGCTCGCGGATGTGATGCTCAAAATCGTCGCGGAAGCCGCGAATGGCCGTGAGTGCCATGGCGCCAGCTTCGTAGCCGATGGCGCAGTCGCTCGAAAGGTAGATGGTGCGGGCGGTGCGCTCAATCAAGTTGAGCGTGGACTCGTCGGCGCGGCCCTCGAGCACATCGGCGAGCAGGTCGCTCAGCGCGCTCAGGCCCACGCGGCAGGGCGTGCACTTGCCGCAGCTCTGGGTGGAGCACAGATTGACGAGCGCTGCCGTAAACTCAACGGGGCACGGGGCGAGCGAACTCACCGCCAGACGACGTCCGAGCGCATCGTGCAGGTCGTCCATGACGGCCTGAGCGTGGCTGCGTTCCATTACGTGCAGTCGAGCCATAAGATCCCCTCTCACATGGCAGCCCGGAGGCGAGGCCGGGCGAAGTTGCTACACGCACAACACTGACCTAAAAAGTTGTTAGGTCTCCACGCAGTTCGGCAGGCGGTATGAAATGTCACCCTCGGCGGTGAAATAGAACATTACCGCAGATAAATGCCATATTTGGTAAAACGCGTTACCAAATGACAATGCCCCGCCCACGCAATCACGTGGACGGGGCATTGCTCCAGGTATGCGGCCAGCGACCCTGTTGCTTTTACTTAAGCTCGGGCCAGTAACCCTTGTTGGCCTCGATCATGTCGTCGAGAACTTCCTTGGCGACCTTCATCGAAGGCACGGTCTTGTTGAGCGTAAAGGCCTTGAGCGCCTTCTCGTACGAACCCTCGATCGTGGCCTCGACCACGAGCTTCTCGGAGTTCAGCTGCTGCATCATAAGACCCTGCTGGAACAGAGGAATGTTGTCACGGCTGATGACCTCGGGGCCGTTCTTGCCAATGTAGGCAGGCAGCTCGACCATGGCGTCGTAGGGCATGTTGGGGATAGCGCCCTTGTTCTCGCAAATGACCAGGAAGCGCTGCTTGGTATCGTTCTTCAGAGCGATGGCCAGGTCGGCAATCCAGTCGCCGTGGCTGCCCGCATAGAACGTGCTCTCGTCGATCTCGCCGGTCTTCTCGTAGTGGTCGATGCCGTCGAAGAGGTTCTTCTCGCGCGTCTCCTCAACCTCGTTAGCACGGGTGCGCTCGGGGTTGGAATGCTCGACGAACTCCTTCTGCTGCAGGTAGTAGTTCAGATACGTGTTGGGCAGGTACTCCGGGAAGCACTCCATGATCTCGTACTCGCCCTTCCAGACGTAGTACCAGCTGCCCTTGGTGTGGCGGTTCTGCTCGGGGTGCTCGTCAGTGGCCTCCTCGGGCTTCTTTGCCATGAGCGAGCCCATGCCCTTGAGGTAGGAGTCGGGCAGCAGAATCTCATGCTCCTTGATGTACTCGCGCAGCTGCGGGAGCACCTCCTCGCCCTTGTGGCGGATCGAGGTGAACCAACCAAAGTGGTTGAGGCCAAAGTAATCGTACTCGACATCCTTCTTGTCGATATCGAGTGCGGCGCAAACCACGTCGATGATCGCGATCGGCATGTCGCAGATGTTGATGATGCGAGCGTTGGGACGCAGCACGCGGCAGCCCTCGGACACGATGGCAGCAGGGTTGGAGTAGTTGAGAATCCAGTAGTCCTTCTTGGCGTACTTCTCAACGTCATCGATCAGCTCGACCATGGGGAAGATGGTGCGCATGCCGTAGGCAAGGCCGCCGCAGCCGCAGGTCTCCTGACCCACGCAACCGTGGCGCAGCGGAATCTTCTCGTCCTGCTCGCGCATGGCGTAGCCGCCCACGCGCATCTGGGCAAACACGAAGCTCGCGTCGGTAAAAGCCGTCTCCTTGTCGGTGGTCACCGTGAGCTTGATGTCCAGGCCGAGGTCCTCGTGCAGAATCCAGTCCACGAGCACGCCGATCTTGCGCTGGCGCTCCTCGTTGATGTCGTACAGACGAATCTCGTCAACGTCGAGTTCGTCCTTGCGCAGAGCGATGGACTTGACGATGCCGGGGGTAAAGGTGGATCCGCCACCACACAGAGTAATGATCATTGTTTACTGCTCCTTCTCAATTGCGTTTTCGACCTTGTCGCGCATCTCGGCGACCTTCATGCCAAAGATGATCTGGATATTGTTGCCGTTGCGGTTGATGCCGCTGTTGGGCACGTGGTTGATGAGGTTCTCATCGATGAGGTCCGGGTTCTTAACGTTCACGCGAAGACGTGTAAAGCAGTTCTCGAGCTCCTCGATGTTGTCCTTGCCGCCAAGACCTGCGACCAGGTCGGCAATACCTGCATCGACGCCATCTGCGGGAGCTGCGGCAACAGCGCCCTGCTTCACCGCGACAGACGCGGCGGCCTCGCCCTCGGCAACGGACTCGGCGAGCTCGGACTCCTCCTCGCGGCCAGGCGTGTGGAGGTTGAGCTTCTTAATGAGGAAGGTGAAGAGGAAGAAGTACAGCGCGGCGTTGACGACTCCGAGCACGAGCATCATCGGCCAGTTGGTCTTATCGACACCAAGAACCAGGTTGGAAACCACGATGTTGATGATGCCGCCTGCCGTCGAAGCGGGCACGGAGAGGACCTTGAGCAGGACCAGGAAGATACCGGAAAGAACCGAGTGAACGACAAAGAGCACGGGAGCGGCAAAGACAAAGAGGAAGTCCATGGGCTCGGTGACACAGGAGAGCACGGCAGTGATGATCAGCGGGATGATAACGGCCTTGGTCTTATCCTTGTTCCCCTTGTAAGCGGTGAAGATAAAGGCGAGACCGATACCGATGTAGGGCCATAGGTTGTTGAAGGTGTAGCTGTTGAAGTAGGTGCTATCAGAGAAGGGCTGGCCCGTCATTGCCATCTCGGCGACACGGATGGGATAGGCGCCGGCGATAACCTGATCACCCAGCGTCAGGGTGCCACCCACATCGGAGAACTGGAACGGGGTGTAGATGAGGTGGTGTAGACCGGTGGGAACGAGCAGCTTGTTGAGCATGCCGTAGATAAACAGACCAATGTTGCCCGATTCCTTAATGATGCCGGCAACGGAGGAGATGGCACCCTGAACCGGAGGCCAAACGATGCAGAAGCCCGCGCCCATGATCCAGGAAATGATGATCATGATCAGGAACGGAAAGCGAACACCCGAGAACATCGAAAGGGCAATGGGGAACTGCTTGTTCGAGTACTTGTTGAACACGGCACCGGTGATGCAACCAAGAATGATGCCGCCAAACACGCCGGTATCTAGCACCTGAATGCCCATAACGGTGCTCTGGCCGGTTCCGGTAAGACCGAGCATGCCGCTCGCTTCGGCAAGAGAGCCGGTGGCGTTGAGCACGATGTTGTTAGCCTGCAGGAACAGGAAGAACGACATCAGGGCAATCAGCGAAGCATGGCCCTTGTTCTTCTTTGCCATGGCGCCGGCGATGCCCACGCAGAACAGAATCGAGAGGTTGTTGATGATAAACATCAGCGACTGATAGACAACGGCGCCCACAAGCTGGAACGGACCGGAGCCCAGTACGGGGATCAAGGCGCAAATGGTCTTGTTGGTCAGAATAATGCCCACGATGAGCAGAATGCCGGCAACCGAGAGATACATCATCGGCTGGACGATTGACTTCGCGAACACCTCCAACGGCGCTTTGAAATTGAACTTCTTTTTTGCGGTCATAGCGGTACTCCCCTTCCTTTTCCGCAAATTAAGACAAATGTGCCCTAGACAAGACCGTGAGCCCTGCCTTATATCAATCGATGTGTGGGCACGTTATGCCTAGAGACCAGGTTCTCCAAGCAGGTTAACAATGTGATATGCGAGATAACTCTTCTCGGCATCGGTAACGACAACGTTATAGGTAGACGACAAGTGGGCGGCTATGGCGTCCGCGCACGAGAACGCGCACGGATACTTTGTTTCATCGATTCGGAACAGTGCATCGTCATTGATCTGCCCGGCCGCGGGGTCAAGCGCCCGCTGTGCGAAAAACTGCAGGTGGCGGACGAAACGCTCATAGGGCAGCGAGGTGTCATCGAGGGTCGTAGCATAGCGCTCGGAAACAATCGCGAGCACGTCGCGAACAAGCTGGACCGAGATGATGAGACGGTCGGAGCGTTGCGGCATGGTGGCGTTGACGATATGCAGCGTAATAAAACCCTGCTCTTCTTCGCTCATCTGGATGCCCATATACTCCTTGACAATCTGCAGCGCACGGCCCGCAAGCGCGTACTCCTTGCGATAGAACTGCTGGATCTCGAGCAGCAACGGGTTCTCGCAGGGAACGCCCTTGCGCTCACGCTCCAAAGCAAGGCTGATATGGTCTGCGAGAGCGATGAGGATCTTGTCGTTGATATCGACATTGAGCTCTCGACGAAGCATCTGAACGATGTCCTCGGAAATCACGAGGTTGACGGTGGGGATGGACTCCAAAAGATGTGCCAAGCGGTCAATCGTACGCGAATCCTGAGAAGTGCCCTCCTGCAGCGCATAGGTCTTTTCGACCGATGCTTCATCGATAGCGCCGCCGGCATGACGGCCAAAGCAGAGGCCTCGACCGATGACAATGAGCTCGGAGCCATCGTCCGAAGTGACCATTGCGACGTTATTGTTGAAAACTCGCTTGATAACCACGGTACCCACCAAAAGAATTTACTCGGAAAGCCAGACGACAGGCTCTTTAACAGCAACAGGGCCGGAAGCGTGCTCACGAAGAGTCAAGTTCTCCGAACGCTCGCACACGATAACGAAGACCGTGGGATCGAAGCCGGCGGCGCGGACCGCGTCAAAATCGACCTCAACGAGGGGCTGGCCCGCGTCGACATGGTCACCCTGGGCAACAAGCGCATGGAAGCCCTTGCCCTCAAGTTTAACAGTGTCGATTCCGATATGCAGCATCACCTGAGCAGAGCTGTCGTCGGACATGATGCCCTTGAATATCAACTTCATCCGAACACCTCCCATATTCATCCGTACATGTACG
>URIA01000042.1 GCA_900547765.1 uncultured Collinsella sp.
CCGTACATGTACGGATGAATATGGGAGGTGTTCGGATGAAGTTGATATTCAAGGCCAATGACTAGGTCGGAAAAATTCTTAAAAAAGTTCTTGCCCTGAGCTGATTCGTCCGTATAATAAACTTCGTTGCTTGAGAGCACGCACCTATTCCTCGGTAGCTCAATGGTAGAGCACGCGGCTGTTAACCGCGCTGTTGTAGGTTCGAGTCCTACCCGGGGAGCCAGGTTGTAAAACCCGTCGCTTATGCGGCGGGTTTTTTCATGCCGCGACCACTTGACTCGAACGTTGCCATATCAACATTTCGTGTCGAGGATGTAATCCCGCGACCCACCACCTCAACATGGCGCGGTCGTTGTAGAATATTGCAATGATTGCTCCCACGACATGGTGCCGCGAGCACCAGATAAGGAGATTCTTGTGTCTGAGACCATTAACGGCAGCCTGAGCGTCTCGAACGACGTTATTGCCGATATTGCCGGTTATGCCGCGATGACGTGCTATGGCGTCGTCGGTATGGCTGAGCAGCTCCAAGGCGCCGAGAGCGTGCGCCTGCTTGCCGGTCAGCGCCTCCGCAAGGGCGTGCTTGTCTCCGCCGACGAGAACGGCCTTACGGTCGATCTTCACGTCGTGCTCGAGAACGGCGTCAACATGAAGTCCGTCTGCCACAACCTTTCGAGCTCCGTTGCCTTTACCCTGCAGGAGATTGCCCAAATCGATCCCGCCAGCCTTAAGATCGGCATCCATATCGACGCGCTCAAGAGCCGTCTGAACTAGCATCCGAAAACGGAGATTCAAATACCCATGATTGCAAAGACCATTCGCACCTGTTTTCCGATCGCTGCGGCTGCCGTTTCTGACAAGGCCGAGGAGATCAATAAGCTCAACGTCTTCCCCGTACCCGACGGCGACACCGGCACCAACATGTCGCTCACGCTCGCCTCGGTGACCAAGGAGCTCTCCGCCCTTCCCGCCGATGCCGACATGGAGGCCATTGCCGGCGCCATCACCCACGGCTCCCTGATGGGCGCCCGCGGTAACTCCGGCGTCATTACCTCGCAGATCCTGCGCGGTGTGGCCGAGGGCCTTGTCTCCGCCGACGAGCCCATTACGTCCGCCAACATCGCCTTCGCCTTCCGCCGCGCCGTCAAGGTCGCCTTCCAGGCCGTCCGTAAGCCCATCGAGGGCACGATTCTCACGGTGCTGCGCGATGTCTCGACCAAGGCCGACGAGTGCGAAAAGAAGAAGTTCTCGGCCGAGGACGCGCTCGATGCCATCGTCGTCGAGGCCTACCAGTCCGTCGCTCGCACGCCCGACCTGCTGCCCGTCCTCAAAGAGAACGGCGTGGTCGACTCCGGCGCCTTCGGCTTTGCCATCTTCTTGGAGAACTTTGTGGCTGCAGCACTTGGTCGCAGCACCGTTGTCGAGGATTTCTCCGCTACGTTCGATTCCGCTGGCTCTGCACGCGATGCCGCTCTTGGCCGCGTTGAGATCGAGGCCAACGACGATTGGGAGGGCTCGGAGTTCCGCTACTGCAACGAGTTCCTCTTTAAGGCCGACGGCCCGTTTGACGAGGACGAGTGCCTTAAGTTCCTGGGTTCCATGGGCGACTGTGAGCTGCTCGTGGGCGCATATCCCGACTACAAGATCCACGTGCACTCCAACACCCCGAACCTGGTGCTCGAGCACATGCTGCAGCTTGGCCAGATCTACGAGGTCTTTATCCACAACATGGAGATGGAGGCCCACGACCGTACCGCCAAGATCCACGAGGACCAGGAGAAGGCCGCCGAGCCCGCGAAGGCCCTGGGCTTTGTCGCCGTTGCCGCCGGTTCCGGCGAGGCAGACATCCTCAAGTCCCTCGGCGTTGACGTGATCGTGTCCGGTGGCCAGACCATGAATCCCTCGACTGCAGACCTGCTGGGCGCCGTCGACCAGGTCAACGCGACCTCGGTCATCATTCTGCCCAACAACGGCAACATCCGCATGGCCGCCGAGGCCGCTGCCTCTGCCTGCACCGACAAGAAGGTCGCCGTCGTTCCCACCAAGACCGTTCCGCAGGCCTTCTCCGCGCTGTTCGCGGTCCTGCCCGATTCCGAGCTCGAGGATGCCGTCGCCGCTATGGTCGACGCCATCAGCGAGGTCCGCGATGGCGAGGTCACCCGCGCCGTGCGCGACTCCAGTGCCTCCGACGGTTCGCCAATTCACTCCGGTGACGTCATGGGCATCATTGCCGGCTCCATCGACGTGGTCGGCTCCGACGTGAAGCAGGTCACGCTCGATTGCATCAACCGTATGCAGGAGGAAGAGGAGGGCGACGCGCTGACGATTCTGGCCGGCGAGGAACTGTCCGATGAGGCCTTCCAGGAGATCGTCGACGCTATCGAGGAGGCTCAGCCCGATCTGGAGATCGACGCCCATCGTGGCGAGCAGCCGCTCTATCCCGTGATCTTCTCGATCGAGTAGGCAACTGCCCATGTCCGAACTGTGCTCCGTGCCGCGCGTCTCGGAGCGCTTTGCCCAGAGCAATGCGCTCGACGAGGATATCGCGCGACTCAAATATGTTTCGGGTAAACGTGAGGAGGCCCTTCGCCGTCTGGGAATTCGGACGGTGGGGGACCTCCTTCTCCATATCCCTCATCGATACCTGGACTTTACGCGCTCCTGGTCCATCGAGATGGCGCCCATCGGTACCGTGTGTACCATCATCGCCACGGTCGATCGTATCGTCCAAAAGCAGCCGCGTCCGCGCATGCAGGTGACCGAGGTCTCACTCGTTGACGAGACGGGCGTGCTGCAGGTCGCCTTTTTCCGCCAGCCCTGGATTGCCCAGCAGCTTAAGCAGGGCGACCGCCTGGCCGTAATGGGCAAGGTCGAGTTTGCCTACGGCTTTAAGCAGATGGCCTCGCCGCACTTTGAAAAGCTTGAGGAAGGGCGCGCCGCGGGCACTATCCTGCCGGTCCATTACGTGAGTGACGGCGTGAGTCAGGCATGGATGCGCCGTATCGTAAGTGGCGCGCTCGAGGTCGTCGGCAATCCCTTCGACCCGATTCCCGCACGCTTACGCGTCAAGCGCCGCCTGATGAGCAATGCCCGTGCGCTTCGATCGATCCATTTTCCCTCGAGCATGGCTGAGCGCGATATCGCGCGCGCACGGCTTGCCTACGAGGAGTGCCTCTACCTGCAGCTGGCGCTGCGCCTGCGCAACGACGGTGTCTTGGTCGAAGTCGCTCCCTACGCCCACGCCGCGGGCGAGCACCTGGCCGCGCTCAAGCAGGCCCTGCCGTTTTCGCTGAGCGACGAGCAGGAGGCCGCGTTCCAAGACATCCTGCGCGATATGTGCGATGGCGGGCGCGTGATGAACCGCCTGCTGCTGGGCGATGTCGGTACCGGTAAGACCGCCGTTGCCGCCTGCGCGCTGGCTGTGGCTGCCGATAGCGGCACACAGGCCTGCGTTATGGCGCCCACGGGCGTGCTGGCGCGTCAATATGCCGATAAGACCGGCCCTCTGCTCTCGCAGGCCGGCATGTCTTGGGCGCTTCTGACGGGTGCCACGCCGGCCGCAGAGCGCGAGCGCATCCATGCACAGCTGGAATCGGGAGAGCTCGACGTCCTCTTTGGAACCCACGCGGTCCTTTCGGATAACGTGGCGTTTAAGTATCTGTCGCTCGTAGTCATCGATGAGCAGCACCGGTTTGGCGTCGGCCAACGCAATGCCTTGCGCGCGAAGGGCCCCGGTGCCGATCTGCTCGTTATGACGGCAACGCCCATCCCGCGTACGCTGGCGCTTTCGGTCTACGGCGATCTGGACACGAGTATCATCCGCCATCGGCCCGTCCCTGGCGCTGGCGTGACGACACGCGTGCTTACCGAGTCGAGTCGCGACCTTGCCTATGGCGCCATCCGCGAGGCGCATGAAAAGGGTCAGCAGGCCTACGTGATTTGCCCGCTCGTGGAGCCGAGTGACTCGGCCGATGATCTGGAGGACGTGCCCGGTATCGCCCGCGACGACGAGGGCCGCGTGACGGTCCCCGTGCCGCTGCACGATACGGCGACCGAGCTCGATCGCCTGCGTCTGGCGTTGCCGGGTCTTGCCATCGAGCGCCTTCACGGCCGCATGCCAGCGGGGGAGAAGGACCAGGTTATCGATGCCTTTAAGCGTGGCGAGATTGACGTGCTCGTCTCGACTACGGTGGTCGAGGTGGGCGTCGACGTGCCTAACGCCACCGTCATGGTCATCGAGAACGGGGAGCGCTTTGGTTTGGCTGCTCTGCACCAGCTGCGCGGTCGCGTGGGCCGTGGCAGTGTGTCGGGCACGTGCCTGGTCATGACGCACTCCAAGGGCAACGGCGGCGCTTCGGCAGCACAAGATCGCCTGCAATCGCTCGAAAAAACCTCGGATGGCTTTACGCTCGCCCAGATGGACCTGCGTCTGCGCCACGAGGGCGAAATCCTGGGGTACCGCCAGCATGGCGGAGTGACCCTGCGCTTTGTCGACCTGGATGCCGACGAGGAGCTGATCGAGTGGGCCCATTTGGACGCGGTCGAGCTCTTGCGGTATGCTTGCAACCTTGACTCCGTGGCGACGCGCCCCCTGCGCGATGCGGTCGCCATGCGATATCGACACATTTTTAAGGAGGTCAGCGGAGGATGAGAATCATCGGCGGCGAATGGCGCGGTCGTAAGATCGAGGAGCCCCGTGGTCGCGATGTCACCCGCCCCACGACTGATCGCGTGCGCGAGGCGTGCGCATCTATGGTCATGTCGGCATTCGATTTCGATTTGGACGAGGTTCGTGTGCTGGACGCCTTTGGCGGCTCCGGTGCCTTAGGGTTAGAGATGCTCTCTCGTGGGGCCCGCTCGCTCACGACGTTTGAGATCGATCGCAACGCCGCGCGGCTCATTACCAAGAATATCGAGTCGCTCTGCCGCGACCGTGCGCGTTGGCGCGTGGTCACGGGCGACATGCTGGCGAGTGCCTCGCGCGGTCGTGTACCGGGCGGCCCCTTTGATCTGGTCCTGCTCGACCCGCCCTATGCTTTTGGTGCCGAGCCGGTCGAGGAACTGCTGCAGAACCTGGCTCAGCAGGGTTTACTTGCACCTGGCGCTTACGCCTTGTTTGAGCATGTCGCTGCCGATGCGGGCGCGCATCCGGCAGGCTTTGAGACTGTACGTGAGAAGCGCTACGGCATTACCTCGGTCGACCTGCTTCGTTGGGTCGGCGATGACGATGGTGAGGGCGATAGCGCCGGCACGGATGCTGACAACAACGATGCCGCGACGTTTCAGGAGGACGCCCATGAATGACACCATCAACCGCGTGATCGTCCCGGGCACCTTCGATCCCATCACGTTTGGCCATATCGATGTGATCCGCCGTGCCCGCCGCATCTTTCCCAGCGTGATCGTCGCTGTTGCCGAGTCGCAAGGTAAAAACGGTGTAGGCACCACGTTTATGCTCGATGAGCGCGTGGCGCTGGCCCGCGAGGCGCTCGGCGATATCGACGGCGTCGAGGTCCTGCCCTTCACTGGCCTGCTGGTCGACTTCGCACGTGAGCAGGGGGCGGGTGCCGTGGTCAAGGGCCTGCGCGCCATGACCGACTTTGAGTATGAGCTGCAGCAGGCGGACCTTAACTATCGCCTGGATAGCGAGCTGGAGTCCATCTTTGTCATGAGTGCGCCGCAGTACGGCTATATCTCGAGCTCGGTTGTTCGCCAGATCGCCTCGCTCGGCAGCGATGTATCGACGTTTGTCCCGTCCAACGTGGTCGAAGCGCTCAAACATCGCTTTTCGTGACGTTTCTTATTGCCTGGTGGCATGTGGTAAACTAGCACGATGATATGTTACCTATGAAAGGAGACCGGATGCCGGGCGAGAATTTTCCTGGCGATAGGATCGTCAGCTTGGTCGATGAGCTCGAAGGGCTGATCGAGGAAGCCAAGCCGCCTTTCGGCAAGAACGCTCAGTTCAAGGTCATCGACGCCGACGTGTTCTTCAACATCCTCGACGAGATCCGCATGAGCTATCCCGAGGAGTGGCAGAAGTCCCGCCGTATCCTTAAGGAGCGCGAGGAGCTTATGGCTTCCGCCGCCGCTCAGGCCGATTCCATCATCGCCGACGCTCAGCAGCAGGCCCTCACCATTGCCGGTGAGCAGGAGATCGTACGCCTTGCGCAGCAGCAGGCCGATGACATCCGCGATCGTGCCCAGCAGTACGAGCGCGAGACGCGTTATGCTGCCGAGGACTACGCAGAGCAGGTCTTTACGCACCTGGAGGAAAACCTCAAGAGTCTGACCGGCACCGTTACCCGTTGCCGTCAGCAGCTCAATGAGGGTGCTGCCCAACAGAATGGTCAGTGGTAATGGCTGAGTTCCCGAGCGTTACCGTCGATCTTTCCGAGCAGCTCGAGTTTCCTGGAGATTCGTATCCGCTGACCGGTAAGGTCGATGTCGTCACCTACACGGTGGGCGAGAAGGAGTACCAGCTTCAGGACGGCATCGACTACGACGTTGTCTTTACCAATGCCGGTACCGGTGTCTTGCTCACTGGCATGGTCCGCGCGCACGCCACCGGCGAGTGCGACCGTTGCCTGGAGCCCGCCTCGTTTGATATCGCCGGCGAGATCGAGGAGTTCTACCTCTTTGAGGAGCCCGAGGATCCCGAGGCCTACGAGGACGGCTACGAGCTCCTGGGTGAGGACCGCATCGTCGATCTGGGTGAGCCCATCAATGACGCGGTCGTTATGGACACGCCGTTTGTGGTGCTCTGCAAGCCCGATTGTCGCGGTCTGTGCCCCACTTGCGGTTGCAATCTCAACGTGGGGCAATGTGATTGTGCTGCCCAAGCCGAGGCCGAATGGGCCGAAGCCACGGAAAATCCATTTGCAGCATTGAAGAATCTCAAGCTCGATGAGTAAAACTGTGGTAGTATCGCTACTTGCGCGTAATCGCCACACTGGATAGTTCATAAGGAAGGTCACTATGCCCGTACCTAAACAAAAGCAGGGTCGTATCCGCACTCACACCCGTCGTTCCGCTAACATGAAGATCTCGGCTGCGGCTCAGTCCACGTGCCCCCGTTGCGGTGCTGTCAAGCTCCCGCATCACGTGTGCCCCAGCTGCGGTTTCTACAAGGACCGCGAGGTTATCGTTACCGAGTAACGGTATACTCTGGATGCGATGCCGTTCCAAATGGAACCACAATGGCCGGCTCAATGAGTCGGCCATTTTTGTATAAGGAGCATGTATATGAGTAACGTTCGCGTTTGTGTAGACGTTGTGGGCGGAGACGAGAAACCTCAGGTTGTTCTTGATGGTATCGAGGCTGCGCTTGCCGCCGATCCCGGTATCGAGGTCTTGGCAGCTGGTCCCGCCGAAATCGTCAATCCCTTTGCAGCTTCCCATGCACGTGTTGAGGCCCTTGAGGCGCCTGACGTTATCGCCATGGATGACGATCCCATTCGCGCCGTGATGACCAAGCGTAAGTCGTCGATCGTGCTTTCTTGCCGCGCCATTAAGAAGGGCAACGCGGATGCGTTCTTCTCCGCCGGCTCCACCGGTGCCATGACCGCCGCCGCCACCGCCTATGTGACGCCGTTTAGGTATCAGGCCGAAGGCAAGAAGCAGCCGGTGCGCCCCTGTCTGACCAATGCGCTGCCCAATCGCGCCGGCGGTCTGACGGTGCTGTGCGACATGGGTGCCAACCCCGATGTGGAGGTCGATGACATGGTGCGTTTTGCCCAGATGGGTAGCGCCTATGCCCGCGTCGTCCTGGGCATCGAGCATCCTCGCGTGGGCCTGCTTGCCAACGGCACCGAGGATGAGAAGGGCTCCAACTTTACCAAGGCCTGCTTCCCGGCTATGAAGACCGCCGTTCCCGGCTTTGTTGGTAACTGCGAGGGAACGGACATCACCTCAGGTAACTTCGATGTCGTTGTTGCCGACGGCATGTCGGGTAATATCGCTCTCAAGGCTACCGAGGGCGCTGCCAAGTTTTTGCTGCAGGAGCTCAAGGGCGTCTTTATGTCATCGCTCGGCACCAAGATCGCCGCGCTGCTCATTAAAAAGCAGATGCGCGAGATTAAAGCCAAGCTTTCGGGTGACGCCAAGGGCGGCGCGATTCTTTTGGGCCTGCGCGGCGTGGTCCTGATCGGCCATGGTGCCACTTCGGTCGAGGCTGTCAAAAACGGTACGCTCGCGGCGGCCGAAGCCGTGCGCGCCGGGCTGGTCGAGAATGTCGCCAACTCCATGGACGGTATCGTTTTTTAACAGCGAGTTAGAGCGCTGTTATGTGCTTCGCGGTGCACGTCGTGGGGTAGAATCAGAACCGTGTCTTGGTACCGCCCGGGCGGTACCATTCTTTTGGTATTCATGCACTATGAGAGGAAGCGCTATGGACCGCTCCGAAATCTTCGACAAGATCGCCGAGGTCGCTGCTGACGTTCTGGGCGTCGATGTTGCCGAAATTAGCGAGGAGACCACCTTTGACGACCTCGATGCCAATTCGCTCGAGCGTCTGCAGCTGGTTACGGCCATCGAGGACGAGTTCAACCTCGAGATCGATGACGAGACCCTGCTCTCGCTCAACTCTGTCGCCGACGCCGTCGACGCGATCGAAAACGCCAGGGAGGCCTAGGTCTTGGCTTTGTCTGAACGACTTGCGCGTGCCCAGGAAATCTTGGGCCACGAGTTCAATAATAAGGTGCTGCTGCGCGCGGCGCTTACGCATCCCTCGGCAGTCGAGGGCCAGCCGGTTTCTGCCAGCTATGAGCGCCTTGAGTTCTTGGGCGATTCCATTTTGGGCGCTGTGGTCGCACGCTCCCTGTTTGAGTCCTATCCGGAGTTTGACGAGGGCAAGCTCACGCGCTTGAAGGTGTCGCTTGTCTCGGGCGCTACGCTGTCCGAGGTTTCTCACGAGCTGGGCATCGACGACATCATCATCTTTGGTGCCTCCGAGACCGGTACCGGTGCGCGCGGCCTGCATTCGGCGCTCGAGAACGTCTACGAGTCGCTCGTGGGCGCACTGTACCTGGATGCCGGCTGGGATGCCGCAGCTGAGTTTATCCATCGTACGCTTAAGCCGCATTTGGCTTCCGAGCGTGCCGAGCATCCTGCAAACCCCAAGTCGTTTTTGCAGGAGTGCGTGCAAGCCGACGGTCACGAGCCCCCGGCGTACAAGCTCGTTGGCTCTGAGGGCCCGGCACATGCGCCCACCTTTACCGCCGTGGTTTTGATCGATGGTATTCGTCAGGGTCGCGGCTCCGGCTCCTCAAAGAAAGAAGCCGAGGGAGCCGCCGCGCTCGAAGCGCTCGACCGCATGGGTTACACCACCAACGGCGTGATTCTGAACAAGAAGCACGTGTAAGCGAGGAACCGTGTATCTCAAGTCCCTCATGCTCAAAGGGTTCAAGTCGTTTGCCGACCGCGCCCATATGACGTTTGAGCCGGGCCTGACCGTCATCGTCGGTCCCAACGGCTCGGGAAAATCGAACATCTCTGACTCGATTCTGTGGGTCCTGGGCGAGCAGAGCGCCAAGCAGCTGCGCGGCCAGGCCATGGAGGACGTCATCTTCTCGGGCTCGTCAGCGCGCAAGCCGGTGGGTGTCGCTGAGGTTACGCTGGTGCTCGATAACTCGGACCATATGCTGCCCGTCGACTTTGACGAGGTCGCTATCACCCGTCGTATGTATCGCTCGGGCGAAAGCGAGTACCTCATCAACTCGAGCCCGTGCCGCCTGATGGACATTCAGGACATCCTGCACGATTCGGGCCTGGGCAAGGATACGCATTCCATCATCAGCCAGGGCAAGCTCGACGCCATTTTGCAGAGCCGCCCCGAGGAGCGCCGCGCCCTGATCGAGGAGGCTGCCGGCATCTCCAAGCACAAGCGCCGCAAGGAGCGTGCGCTCAAAAAGATTAAATCGATGGACGAGCACCTGACCCGTGCCCGCGACATCAATAAGGAGATCGCCCGTCAGCTGCGGCCGCTGGAGCGTCAGGTCGATCGTGCGCGCAAGTACAAAGAGCTGTCCTCGCGCGCGAACGAGCTTACGCAGATGCTGGCCGTCGACGAGCTCCGTTCGCTGCAGTCGCAGTGGAACGACCTGGAGAGCCGCTCCAAGGAGGGCGCTGCCGAGCTTGAGCTTGCGCAGTACCGCCTGGGCGAAAAGGAGCGCGAGCTCGAGAAGCTCCAGGTCATGCTCGAGGAAAAGGGCCTTTTTGTGGGCGACCTGGGCGAGCAGCGCCGCCATATGCAAGACGTGGTCGGCCGCATTAACTCCGATATGCGCCTGCTCGAGGAAAAAGGCCACAACATGGTGTCGCGCCTGTCCGACATGCGCGGGCAGATTTCGAGCTCCGAACATCAGCGTCGTCGCGTGGTCGAGGAGCTCGAGGATGCGCGTGCCCAGCTTGAGGAAGTTACCGGTGCGCACATGCAGGCCCAGGACGACGTTGACGCCGCCGGTCCTGCCGCCGCCCAGCTCCACGAGCGTCGCGTTGCGCTCGACAATCAGATTTCGCAGCTCACGCGCGAGCAGCGCGATGTGCAGCGTGCGGCCGATAACGCCGCGCTCGAGCTCGCCAAGGTGAAGGACTCGCTGAGCAACGCCGAGGTCGAGGACAACATGTACGCCTCGCGCCTGGAGCAGATTGACGAGCAGCTCGAGGAGGTCACGGCCTCACTCGAGAGCCGTCGCGACCGCGCTGAGGAGCTTGAAGGCGCTCTTGAGGAAGCGCGCCAGGCCCAGGCCGATGCGCGTGAGGCCACCGAGGTCGCCCGTGCAGCCCTGAAGGACTTGCGTAATCGTGAGAGTGAGGCGCGCAACAAGCTGTCCGAGGTGCGCTCGGAGCTTGCCAGCCAAAAGAAACTCGATGCCCGCATGGCCGACAGCTCGCCGCTCGTGAGCCGTCTGGTGGGTACGCTGGGCGACGATGTCTTGGGTCGTCTGGGCGACGTGCTGGAGGCCCCGCGCGAGCTTGAGGGCCTGGTTGAGCAATTGCTCGCCGGCGATATCGATGCGCTGCTGTTTGATGACGCCGCCACGCTTGAGCGTGCCGGTCGTGCGGCTCTGGACCAAAAGAAGGCCTCGGGCGAGGCGCTGCTGGTGGCGCGCGGCGTGAGCAGCTCTACCGCCGCTGAGGGCGCTGCCGGTACCCGTCTGGTTGATCGTCTGTCCGTACGCGCAGGCTACGGTCCCGTCGTCGAGGCGTTGCTCGGCGGCTATTACGTCGTGGACGATCTTGCTGCCGCGCTGTCGGCGCCGGTCGTTGACGGCGTGACTTACGTGACTCCCGATGGCGCTCGCGTAAGCTGCGGCGGCCTGGTGCGCGTGGGCCTCGATGCCGGCGAGGCCTCGGGTGCTCTGGAGCGCAAGCGCCGTATCCGCGAGCTGGAGGGGCTTGAGCCCGATTTGGCCGCTGTGTTTGAACATGTGTCAGGCCAGGTCGTTGAGGCCAATGCGGCCGTTGAGGAAGCGCGTGCCGCTGAGGGCGATGCCGCCGGCGAGATCGCCCGTCTTGAGGGCGAGCGCCGCTCGCTGCTCTCCGAGATCGGCCGCTTGGAGCAAAGCGCCAACAATGCCGAGGTCGAGCGCGTGCGCATCTCCAAGCGCCGCGAGCAGGCCTCCGAAGCCGTTCGCGCTGCGCGCCCGCGCGTTGACGAGCTCACCCGTTCGCGTGACGAGGCTCGCGCGCAGGCAAGCAATCTGGGGTTGCAGATTGCCGAGGCCAACGACGAACTCGACCGCGTTCGCCGTGACGATTCCGAGGCTGCCGGCAAGCTCGCCGACGCCAAGGTTCGCCTAGCCCAGACGAGCGAACGCCTGCGTTCGCTGAAGGGCCGCGTGCCCGATCTGGAGCATCGTCTTGAGGGCATCGACCGCCGTATCCGCGGAACACGCCAGGCCTCGCGCTCGCTCGAATTGCTGCGCCTGCGCGTCGATCCCATGCACGAACGCTATTCGGCCCTGCTGGAGCGCGCGTCGGATTGGGCCTCGCGTCTGCGTGACCAGGCTTCGCTCGAGGAGGCTGACTCGGCCTCGCTTAAGAAGACCATTGAGGACGCCAAGGCCGAGGTCTCCCGCGCCAAGGAGCGGGTCGATGCCGCCACCGCGACGCAAAACGAGTTCAAGGTCGCTCGCGGCAAGCTTGAGGTGCAGGTAGAGGCGGCTATCAAGGCCATTACCGCCGATGGCACCACGGTGCTCGAGGAGGCGCTCATGCTTCCTGCGCCCACCGACCGTGACGCTGCCGAGCGTGAGCTCAACCAGCTCGTGCGCCAGATCAACAACCTGGGCCCTGTGAACCAGGTTGCCATGGAGGAGTACGAGCAGCTCAAGCGCCGCGTCGATTACATCGAGGAGCAGCTGGCCGATCTGGAGAGCGCGCGCAAGGCGCTCACCAAGATCACCGTGGCCATTGACCGTAAGATGCGCAAGGCCTTCCTGGTGACCTTCGAGAAGGTCGATGCGAACTTCCGCGAGATCTTCGCCATGCTGTTTCCGGGTGGCCAGGCACATCTGGAGATGACCGACCCTGAGCATCCGGCCGAGACGGGCATCGAGGTCGTGGCGCAGCCGCGTGGCAAGCGCATCACCAAGATGATGCTCATGTCGGGCGGCGAGAAGAGCCTGACGGCGCTCGCCTTGCTCTTTGCTGTCTATCGCACGCGTACGGTGCCGTTCTATGTGCTGGACGAGGTCGAGGCGGCGCTCGATGACGCCAACCTGTCCAAGCTCATCGGCGCACTCGACGTGTTGCGTTCCGATACGCAGCTCTTGGTTATCTCGCATCAGCGCCGTACTATGGAGGACGCTGACGTCCTCTACGGCGTCTCGATGCAAGCCGACGGCGTCAGTCGCGTCGTCTCGCAAAAACTCGATCGCGAAACCGGAAAGGTCGTGAATGCATAATGGGATTCTTCGATGCTCTCTCGCGCGGACTTGAGCGCAGCCGCGAGGCCCTCAACGAGGTCTTCTACTTTGGCGGCGAGGTCGACGAGGATTTTTGGGAGGACCTAGAGGACACCCTCGTCATGGGTGACATGGGTGCCGAGGTCGCGATCCAGGTGTCCGATGACCTGCGCGATGCCGCGGCCAAGAAGAACCTTAAGACCGCCCCGCAGCTCCGTCGCGCCCTGGCCGAGCAGCTCGAGCAGCATTTTGTGCCCGTCGAGCGCGATCCGTTCGCCGACACGCCGAGTTGCGTGCTGTTTGTGGGCATTAACGGTGCCGGCAAGACCACGACGGTCGGCAAGATCGCGAGCGCCATGTCTGCCCGCGGCAAGAACGTCGTGATCGGCTCAGCCGACACCTTCCGCGCCGCCGCCATTGAGCAGCTCGATGTGTGGGGCCAGCGCGCCGGCGTTCCCGTCATCAAGCGCGACCGCGGCTCCGACCCGGCGAGCGTTTGCTACGACGTGCTCGACGAGGCCGACAAGCGCGGCAGCGACCTGGTGCTGATCGACACCGCCGGTCGTCTGCACACGAGCCCCGAGCTCATGCGCGAGCTTGCCAAGGTGGTCAACGTGACGCGTAAGCGCGCCGCCAATATGGCCGCCGGCCCCATGCCCGTCTCGGTCGTCCTCGTAATCGATGCCGCAACAGGCCAAAACGGCCTGAACCAGGCGCTCGAGTTTAACGAGGCGCTGGGCCTGGACGGTATTATCATGACAAAGCTCGACGGCACGGCAAAGGGCGGTATCGCCATGGCCGTGGCCGAGAAGCTCAAGCTTCCCATCCTGCGCATCGGCGTGGGCGAGCAGGTCGATGACCTGCAGGAGTTTAATGCCAAAGATTTCTGCCGCGCCCTGGTGGGCGAGTCCAATTAAGGAGTGACTAGTGTTTGATTCCCTGAGCGATCGCCTCAACGACACATTTGACCGCCTGCGCGGCAAGGGCAAGCTGACCGAGGCCGATATCACCTCGGCCATGCGCGACATTCGCATGGCGCTGCTCGAGGCCGACGTCAACTTCAAGGTCGTCAAGGAGTTCGTCGCCAAGACCAAGGAGCGCTGCATGACCGCCGAGGTCATGGAGTCGCTGTCGCCGGCGCAAAACGTCGTCAAGATCGTGCTCGACGAGCTCACCGAGATGCTCGGCTCCACCGAGAGCAAGCTCGTCTTTAGTAACCGCATTCCCAATGTCATCATGCTCGTGGGCCTGCAGGGCTCCGGTAAGACCACGGCGGCCGTAAAGCTGGCTTACCTGCTCAAGAAGCAGGGCCGCTCGCCGCTGCTCGCCGCGTGCGACGTCTATCGTCCCGCCGCTGCCGACCAGCTGGCCACGCTCGGTGGCGAGATCGGCGTGCCGGTCTTCCGCGGTGACGGCGCGCACCCGGTTGACATTGCCAAGGGTGCCATCCAGGAGGCCGTCGACCACCTGCGCGATGTGGTCATCGTCGATACCGCCGGTCGTCTGCAGATTGATGAGCAGATGATGCAGGAGGCCGTGGACATCAAGAAGGCCGTCAAGCCCGATCAGGTGCTGATGGTCGTCGATGCCATGACCGGCCAGGATATCGTCAACGTCGTCTCGACCTTCGCCGAGCGCACCGACTTTGACGGCGTGATCATCTCCAAGCTCGACGGCGACGCCCGTGGCGGCGGCGCGCTTTCCGTGCGCCAGGTGACCGGCAAGCCCATCAAGTTCGTGAGCATGGGCGAGAAGCCCGATTCGCTGGAGCCGTTCTACCCCGACCGCATGGCCAAGCGCATCTTGGGCATGGGTGATGTTGTCGGCATTATCGAGAAGGCCCAGGAGGCCGCCGATGCCGAGCAGCTCGAGGCCGCCGAGCGCATGCTGCGCGAGGGCTTTACCATGAACGACATGCTCGACCAGATGAAGGCCGTCAAGAAGATGGGCGGCATGAAGGGCATTCTGGGCATGCTCCCCGGTGGCCAGCGTGCGCTCAACCAGATGGGTGGCAACCTGGACGAAGGCATCTTCGACAAGAACGAGGCCATCATCATGTCGATGACCAAGGAGGAGCGCCTTCGTCCCTCCATCATCAACGGTCAGCGTCGCGCCCGCATCGCCAAGGGCGCCGGCGTGACCCCCACTGAGGTCAATAGCCTTATGAAGCAGTGGGGCGAGATGAATAAGATGATGGGCCGCATGCGCTCGATGGCCAATCAGGCGCAGGCCGGCGGCAAGAAGGGCAAGAAGGGTAAGAAGGGCAAAAAGATGCGCATGCCCAATATTCCCGGTCTGGATGCCATGGGCCTGGGCGGCATGGGCGGACTTGGGACGCGCGGTCCTAAGTCCGATATGGATCTGCTGCGCCAGATGGAAGCGCAGATGCGCAATAAGAAGTAACGACTGGTAGAGTCGTGTATGGCGAAGGCCGCCTGGATGGTATTCCAGGCGGCCTTCGTCGTTGGTGCGTTATATGTTGTGTGAGCAGACGCGTGATGGCATCGATTGCCTGCTGTTAGTGGCAGCTGCAGCCCTCGTGACCCTCGTTCTCGTGATGGCCGTGGCAACCGCAGGATCCGCCGTGCTCATGGATGTGCTCGTGGTCGTGGCCATGGCAATCGCAGGTGGCCTCGCCGGTCTGCGCGAGCGTGCCGGCAATGAGGGCCTCGACGCAGGCATCGCAGCTGCCCTGGGCGCCCGCATAGACCGTGATGCCGGCTTGGGCAAGCGCGTTGATAGCGCCGCCGCCGATACCGCCGCAAATGAGCGTGTCAACGCCACCTTTGGCAAGCAGGCCCGCCAAGGCGCCGTGGCCGGTGCCGCCGGTGCCTACGACCTGCTCGTTGAGCACCTTGCCATCCTGGATGTCGTAGATCTTGAACTGCTCGCTGCGGCCAAAGTGCATAAAGATGTTGCCGTTGTCGTACGTCGTTGCCACCCTCATGGTGTCGACCTCCTTTGCTGGCCATGCGGCCGTTGTCGTGGTGATGGGGGAGTATGCGATATTGCCGCCCTCGATAACGAGCGCCCGTCCGTTGACCAGCGCATCGGCCACCTTGCGATGCGCGCGGCTGCAGATTGCCGTCACCGTGGCGCGGGCAATGCCCATGTGCTGGGCGACTGCCTCTTGGTTAAGGCCTTCCAAGTCGCACAGGCGCAGCACCTCGAGCTCGTCGACTGTCATATCGATGGCATCGCCGCTCGCCAGGCCATCGGGGGTAAAACCACGATATTCGGGGATGATCCCGACGCGGCGCAGTTTCTCGCGTCTTCCTGCCATGCGCACTCCTTATCTGACATATGTCAACAATAGAATAGCGAACGTGCAGATTTGCGCAATGAATTTCTGGCATATGTCAGAAAATGAGGGCTTATGTTTGGGCTGTGGGGCCGCGTGCGCCTGGGCTACAATGAATCTCGCTTGTAGGCGACTGACAGGAGGGTCAATGAGCAAAGCTGATCAACAGTTTGTAACCATGTGCCGCGATATCTTGGACCATGGCACCACCACCGAGGGCCAAAAGGTCCGCCCGGTGTGGGAGGACGGCACCCCTGCCTATACCATTAAAAACTTTGGTGTCACGGCGCGCTATGATCTGCGCGAGGAGTTCCCCGCGCTCACCCTGCGTCGTACGGCGCTTAAGTCTGCCATGGACGAGATTCTGTGGATCTATCAAAAGAAGTCCAATAACGTCCATGACCTCAACAGCCATATCTGGGATGAGTGGGCCGATGAGACCGGTTCCATCGGTAAAGCCTACGGCTATCAGATTGGTCAGAAGAGCCATTACGCCGAGGGCGACTTCGACCAGATTGACCGTGTACTGTACGACCTTAAGCACACGCCGTATAGTCGCCGCATTATGACCAATACGTACGTGTTTAGCGATCTGTCCGAGATGCACCTTTATCCATGCGCCTATAGCGTGACCTATAACGTGACGCAGCGTCCTCAGGACGACAAGCCGACGCTCAACATGATTCTCAACCAGCGCAGCCAGGACATTTTGGCCGCGAACAACTGGAACGTGTGCCAGTACGCCATTTTGCTGATGATGGTCGCGCAGTCGGTCGATATGATTCCCGGTGAGCTGCTGCACGTGATCGCCGACGCCCATATCTATGATCGTCATGTCGATATCGTCCGCGAGCTTATCGAGCGTCCGCAGTTTGCGGCACCCAAGGTAACGCTCAACCCCGATGTGCATGACTTCTATGCGTTTACGACCGATGACCTGATCGTCGAGGGCTATGAGCACGGCCCGCAGGTCAAGAACATTCCCATTGCGGTGTAGGTGGTGCTCATGACGTGTAAGCTATCTGCTATCGTCGCCGTGTGTGACGATTGGGGCATTGGGTGCGAGGGCGACATGGTGGTGTCCAATCGCGCCGATATGCGCCATTTTGTGGCCTGCACCAAGGGCTGCCCGGTTATCATGGGACGCAAGACGCTGCTGAGTTTTCCCGGCGGGCGTCCTCTCAAGAACCGCCGCAATATCGTGCTTACGCGCGATATGGGCTTTACCCACGAGGGCGTCGACGTGGTGCATAGCGTTGACGAAGCGCTCTCTGCGGTTGCCGATGAGCTCGTTGCCTGGGTGATCGGTGGCGGCGATGTCTATCGGCAGTTTTTGCCGTACTGCGTGGAGGCCGAGGTCACTCATAACCACTGCGTCCATCCCGTGGACACGTACTTTCCCGACTTGGACGCCGATCCCGCGTGGGAGATTGCGCAGCGTAGCGGGGTCGCGACGATTGCCGCCGGTGAGGGTGACGAGGGCGTCGATTATGAGTTCGTGACGTATCGTCGCATCGAGGCGTAAATCGTCTGGCGTGAACGGTATCATCGGGTTGATTGAATGCATGGGGCGGCGCTTAGCGTCGCCTCGTTTGGTATAGATGTGCTGTAAAGAAGGGTGCGGGCTGGCTGCTATGACTGATGCCGTTGAGGTTCTGCGAATTGATTCGCTCGAGGACGAGCGGCTCGATGCCTACGTGCGACTGACCGAGCGTGAGCTTCGCTGCGTGCTGGAGCCGCAAAAGGGCATCTTTATTGCGGAGAGCGCCAAGGTCATCGAGCGTGCCGTGCGCGCCGGATATGAGCCGGTGAGCTTTCTTCTGGGCGAGCGCTGGCTCGACCAGATGATGCCGCTGTTTGACCAGCTTGTCGTGCGCGAGGGAGCGGGTCCGGTTCCCGTGTTCGTGGCCTCCATGGAGCTCATGGAGCAGTTGACGGGCTTTAACGTGACGCGCGGCGCGCTGGCGGCGTTCCGTCGCCCGCGTCAGATTCCGGTTGATGAGTTCTTGGGCGGCGTCGTCGAGGCGGCGGGGGATCGTCCGGTGCGCGTGTGCGTGCTTGAGGGTATTGTCGATCACACCAATGTTGGCGCGATTTTCCGCTCGGCTGCCGCATTGAACGTTGACGGTATTTTGGTCAGCCCGACGTGCTGCGACCCGCTGTACCGTCGCTCGGCCCGCGTGAGCATGGGCACCGTGTTTCAGGTGCCGTGGACGCGCATTGGCAGCGAGGCTCGTGTGTGGCCGCATGATGGCCTGAGCGCGTTGCACGATGCCGGTTTTTCGTGTGCCGCTATGGCGTTGACGGACGATTCCGTATCGCTGGACGATCCCGTGCTGCAGGAGATTGACCGCTTGGCAATCTTTATGGGTACCGAGGGTGCCGGCTTGGGCGCCAAGACCATTGCCGGCTGTGACCACGCGGTGCGCATTCCGATGGCGCACGGGGTCGATTCGCTTAACGTGGCCGCGGCGAGCGCCGTCGCCTTTTGGCAGCTGTGCCCGCACGTGAGCAATGAGTATCACTACCAGCCGGGTTTGTATCACTAGGCAGTTTTCCGCACCGCGCTCTAATTCGGGGTGTTTCGGTCGCCGCCAGTCGGTGCTAAGCTAGTATTGGCTTTGGTCTTAAATTGCCGTTATGTTGTTTGACGTATGCTGGCGGGGAGGGCGTGTGGCTAAGAAATCTACGGCTATCGATGTAACGCAGGGTGTCATTTGGCAACAGCTGCTGTCGCTGTGCGTTCCCATCTTTTTTAGTTCGTTTTTTCAGCAGGCCTACACGCTTATCGGTACGTATATCGTTGGCCAGTTTGGCGGCAAGCTCGCGCTGGGTGGCATTCAAGCCACGATGGTGCTCACCGAGCTCTGCATTGGCTTTTGCGTTGGCGTCGGCGCCGGCTGCGCGGTCATTACCGGTCAGTATTTTGGCCAGCACGATGATGAGCGACTGAGTCGTTCGGTCCATACAGCCATGACGCTCGCGCTGGTGGGCGGTATCGCTTTCTCGATTCTTGGCATAGTGTTCGTTGAGCCCATGCTGGTGCTTATGAACACGCCGCATGAACTATTGGCCGAGGGTGTGGCCTATGCTCGCTGTTATTTTGCCGCGATGGTTGCGGCGCTGCTGCTGAATATGGGAACCGCACTGCTGCGTGCCGTGGGCGACACGCGCGGGCCCGCCGTGATCATTGCCTCTGGCTGCCTTGTTAACGTGGTGCTGGATATCATCTTTGTCGCTGTGTTGCATATGGAGGCGCTGGGCTGCGGCATCGCAGTGGCGCTGACCATTTGCTCCAATGCAACGATGATCGTGTTGCGCATGATGCGCGCTCCGGGTGCATGGCGTCTTTCGCTGTCTAAGCTCGGTATCGATCGCGGTATTTGCAAGAGTATGATCTCGTGTGGTCTGCCACTCGGTTTTCAATCGGCTGCCTATTCGATCTCGAACGTGCTGATCCAGGTGTCGGTTAATTCGTTTGGCGCCGATGTCACGACTGCTTGGGGTCTATCTGGGCGCCTGGATGGCATTATCTGGATGGTGACCGAGGCGCTCGGCGTATCGATCACTACGTTCTCGGCGCAGAACTTTGGCGCGCGCAACTACGAGCGCATGCGCAAGGGCTACCATACGTCGCTCGTGCTGTCGTTTATGCTCATTGGTGGCCTGTCTGCCGTGCTGCTGGTGTTCTCGGGTCCGTTGTCGCGTCTGTTTGTCGACGATGCTTCGATTTCGGCGTACACCACGACCATCCTCCATTTCATTGCGCCGTTCTATGCGATTTTCTCGATTATCGAGAACGCCTCGGGTTCCATCCGCGGCGCCGGCGTGAGTCTGCAGCCTATGATGCTCACCATCTTTGGCACCGTCGTACTCAGAGTGATTTGGGTGTTTGCGATCATGCCCTTCGATCCGTCGCTCGAGCATCTACTGCTGGTCTACCCCGTAACCTGGCTCATCACGGCCACGCTGTTCACCATCTACCACCACAGCGGCAACTGGCTAGGTCGCGCCACCGCCTAGCTCATCCGTCGGATACCCCTGATAAGTTGCGGTGAAATAGTTCCTGAAAAGCCCTTGCGGACCGTCAAACAAGTACTATTCCACCGCAACTTCCTTATGAGCTGTAGGTGTTGGCGGAAAACGAATCAATTAGTATGGCTCTGTTAGACCAGGATTGACATGCCGACCTGCCGGCTAACTCGCCGTCTCCC
>URIA01000043.1 GCA_900547765.1 uncultured Collinsella sp.
GCGACACTGAAGTAAGTGTCCATCCTCGCAGTATCCGGTTCTCAAGGTGCACGCCTGCGCTGGTTCCCGGTTCCACCGGGCCGCGCGGCAAGGAGATATATTGCCAGACCGGAGGGGCCCCGGGGGCGGGAATCTGGGCGTACACATTTCCTACACATCTTGGAATCCGACTAACGTTTGCCAGCCGTTACCTACCGCTCGCCGAGCATCTCTTTATATAAGGCAGTCTCATGGTTAAAGCGGATACGTCCCCCTAGCTAAAGCACAGCCAGCATCGAGCAACTCATCACGTTCTTCCACCGAGAACCCCTCGGCGTAGACGCGCACCACTGGTTCGGTCCCGCTAGGACGGACCAGCAGCCACGTGTCATCCTCGAATGCCAAACGCAAGCCATCCATATGACTAACGTTTTGCGGCACCTTGCCACAAATCGACTTCGGGTTTACGCCCGGCAGCAGGGTTCGTAACGTTTCGGCATCTTCGGCCTCAAGGCGCAAATCGCGTCGACCGTAACTCGTCTTACCAAAACTGTCCTCGAGTTGGTCGACCAGAACGCCCAAAGGCGCGTCCGTCTTTGCCATAAGCTCACACAGAATCAGACAGGCGAGGATTCCATCGCGCTCGGGCATATGCGCGGCGATGCCGATACCACCGGCTTCTTCGCCGCCCATGAGGACGCCGCCCTTCTTCATCTCTGCCGCTATATATTTGAAACCGACTGGCTTGACGGTCACGCGGCAGCCAAGCGCCTCGGCAATGCGACGCACGAGCGTCGAGCACGAAAGATTGACGACGACGCGCCCCTCCAAATTACGAAATTGAACCAAGTCGCCCAAAACGAGCGCCATGATCTGATGCGGATGTATATATCTGCCGCGCTCGTCAACCGCGCCGATACGATCGGCGTCGCCGTCGGTCACCAGGCCAGCGCAAGCTCCGTCCTCGATAACCGTGCGCTCGCAAGCGTCCACCCAAGGCTCAACGGGGTCGGGGCAGATATCTTCTTGGTCAGACGCCTGCCCGGCGTGAATCTCGTGCACCTCAACGCCAAGCTCGCGCAGCAAGTCGGCTAGATAGCCCTGGGCTGCGCCGCCCATGGGATCGACAACCACGCGCAGGTGCGCGTCGCGGATGGCTTCGGCATCGACAAACGATGCCACCGCCTGCATATAGTCAGGAATGATATCCGCGGTGCGATATTGCCCCTCGATCCCCATTGGCTCGGGAGCCATGGTCTCTTCGAGCTCTTCGATGACATCCTGGTTGGCGGTCGAGCCGTCACCCATGCGAATCTTGAGGCACAGATAACCCTGCGGATGATGGGACCCCGTCACCATGAGCGCGCCGCACGCCCCACCGTCATAAGCCGCCGCCCACGTAAGGGCAGGGGTCGGAACAGGTCGCGAAGCGAGCACGGCGTCCAGCCCGTGCGCTGCTAGCACGCCCGCCGCAAGCTCAGCGAACTCGCTCGCCAGGGGCCGGGTGTCGAACCCTATATATACCGTTTTGCCCGGATTGGTCTTTTGCCACAACTCGCCGACGGCATCGGCGATACGGGCAACGTTATCGGCAGTGAAGTCCTCATCGACGCGAGCGCGCCAACCGTCAGTTCCAAAATGAATTATCGCGCACACGCGCAGACACCTCACAGTGTTTGGATCATGGTACGCGTGAGGTATACCCGCAACACGCACTCAGCAACCTGCCGGCACCAGCATTCACCATTTGGGCAAATGCTGCCGAGGACATGCAAGCAATAAAAAAAACCGCCCCGTATGGAGCGGTTTTGCCCTTTATATATCGAGCGCCTCGGCCATCGCTGCCGTAGTGATTGCCGTGGTTCCACAGCAACTGCCCACCATTGCGGCGCCGGCATGTCTCCATTCGATGCATGCGCGCGCGAAAGCTTCGGGATTCTCGTGCCATACGGGGCCATCCTGAGTCTGGACCGGATCGCCTACGTTGGGACGCACCGTAACGGGAGTAGTCGCCGATGCAACCATCCTGGGCACCGCCGCATTCGCGGCCGCAAGCGAACAGCAATTAACACCAACCGAGTTTGCGCCGTGTTTTTCGGCGTACAAAACGGCTGCCTCGATGTTGAGGCCATCGCCCAGCAGGTCGCCTTTATCGTCAACGACAAAACTCACCAGAACAGGCATGCCGTCGGCGGCATCTCGGGCGCCGGCAAGCATGGGCTGCAGATTACGGATAGACGTCACCGTCTCGATCAGCAGACCGTCAACACCAGCATTGAGCAAGGCGTGCGCCTGTTCGCGCGCAATGCCGCGGATTTCACGATACTCGACAGAGTCCTCGGCAAACCACTCAATACCGATCGGGCCCATCGAGCCCAGCAGCAGCTGAGGGTGCGCCTGGCGGGCATCGTCGACGGCCCCGCGATTGACCTCCGCCACGGACGGCGCAATCTGGTCGTGTTTGAGGGCATAGCTCGATGCCTGAAAGGTGTTGGTAATGAGCACCTGCGCGCCGGCGGCGACATACAAGCGATGGATACGAGAAACGGTCTGCGGCTCTGCCAGATTCCAAAACGCCGGTGGAATGTCGGCGGCATCGTACTCACTCAACAAAACACTGCCCATGGGGCCCTGCGCCAACAAGGTCTCGCTCGACAAGCGGCGCGTAAGTTCCTCGGCACCAAAGCGGTTGTAATAACTCGTATCCATATATATCCCGCTATTCCTCGACGCTGATTCCCTGCTTTTCGAGATAGGCGAGCCAGCGGCTCATCGTGTCCTCGGATAGCGCATGCTCCATCATGCAGGCCTCGGAATCGGCTCGCTCAAATTCGACACCGAGCTCCTGAACCAAAAACGTGCGGATGAGGCGATGACGGTACCAGATAGCCGTGCCAACCTCGCGGCCGCGATCGGTCAGGATTACCTTACCGTAGTGCGATTGCTCGACAAGCTCGGATGCCTTGAGCGCCGAAACCGCTTTATTGACCGATGCCTTGGAGACGCCAAGGCGCTGCGCGATGTCGACCGATCGCACGCCGTTGGTTTCCCCCTCTTCGCTTTCAATGCGAACCATGCACTCCAAGTAGTCTTCGTTCGCCACCGTCAGATGTAGTTCGCGCGAGCTATTTGTCGTATCCATGATCTTCCGTCCCTTCTGCATTCAATGGCTGATTCTACCCCATCCAAGCGTCGCGGTATGCCGTGGCATACCGTGCTAGAGTTCTTGTTGCACACGACGACCAAGATTGGAGCGGTCTTTATGGAAAACACCACCACGAGCCCCGATGTCCTCGAGCGCTTTTTGCGCTACGTCCAGATCAACACGCAGTCCGAGGATGCAAACTGCGACCAGGTACCCTCGAGCGCCGTTCAGTTTGACCTTGCCAACGTGCTGGCTGAAGAGCTGCGCGAGCTTGGTGCGGAAGATGCCCACGTGACCGAGCACGCCTATGTCTGCGCGCATATCCCCGCAAGTGCGGGCGCTGAGGACAAGCCCGCCCTGGGCCTGATTGCCCATCTCGACACCACCGAAGTTGCACCGGGCGCCGGCGTGAAGCCGCACATCGTACACTACGAAGGCGGCGACCTGGTCTGCGGCACGGTTGACGGTAAGCCCGTTGCCATGAGTACCGCCAAGCTTCACGCCCTGAACGACCTCGCGGGTGAGGACCTAGTCTGCAGCGATGGCACCACGCTGCTGGGCGCGGACGACAAGGCAGGCGTCGCCGAGATCATGTCACTTGTCGCGCGTATCGCTCAGGACCCCTCTCTGCCCCATCCCGCACTCGGCATTTGCTTCTGCCCTGACGAGGAGATCGGCCACGGAGCCGAGCTGTTGGATATCGATACCTTTGGCTGCAAGTACGCCTACACGGTCGACGGCGGCCCCATCGGCGAACTGGAGTGGGAGTGCTTTAACGCCGCCGAGGCGACCGTCCGCTTTGAGGGCCAGTCCATCCACCCGGGCGACGCTAAGGGCCGTATGGTCAACGCAGGCAATCTGTTCTGCGACTTCAACGCGTTGCTCCCCTACGTACAGCGCCCGGAGTATACGGAAGGCTACGAGGGCTTTTATCACCTTGAGGGTGTATCTGCGACCGTCGATCACGCCACAGCGCGCTATATCGTCCGCGACCATGACGCCGCCAAGTTCCAGCAGAAACTCGACCTTATTGATGCCGCTGCCTCGATGCTCAACCAGCGTCTGGGTGAGGAGCGCGTGACGGTCGAGATTAAGCAGCAGTATCGAAATATGGCCGAGATCGTTCGTGACTATCCCGAGCTTATTGATGTTGCCAAGGAAGCCTACCTTGCCTGCGGCGTTGAGCCCCAAGTGCTGCCAATTCGTGGCGGCACCGACGGCGCCCAGCTGTCGTTCCGCGGTCTGCCCTGCCCCAACCTTTCCACCGGCGGCTATTGCTACCACGGCGTCAACGAGTTCGTCCCGGTCAGTTCGCTCGTCAAGATGACCGACGTCCTGCAGGAGCTCATCGCCCGCTTTGCATAGGGAACTCGAACAATCTAGGTAAGCAAAACCGCCCCGTCCTCAAAACCGAGAACGGGGCGGTTTTTGGTGCAAGGGGAGTAGTCAGCACCGCATGTTGAGCCAACGTCAGCGAGCGACGTCCAAGGCGAACAAGTTGGCATGAAAAAGGCAGGGCATTGACCTTCTGGTCATGCCCTGCCTTTTGAATGACAAATTGTCGCCTTGGGCGGCGCGCAGCGTCGAGCCGTTACGGCGTTTGGTAAAACGCCGTAACTTAGTAATTGGCTTCGTAGCCGTTGCCGTCGCCGGTGGGCTCTTCGTAGTAGTCCGAATCGCTCGAATCGCTTGAGTCATCGGAATCGTCAGAGCTGACCGATGAGGTTGCGGTACCGTTTGCGTAGTCGTCAGACGTGTTGTTGTTCAGGTCGCCGATCGTAGAGCTCGAACCGTCGGAAAGACCCATGGTGTTGGGACCCTTGGGATCCTTGCCGGCGTCGACGCGCTCCATCATTTCCTTGAGCTCGTCCTCGTAGACAAAGACGTAGCTCACACCGTCGATCATGGTGCTGTCGTCGGCGTACGAGGGCAGGTTGGCCGAGTAGATACCGTCGACATCCATACCGCGCATGGCATTGACCGTAGCCACGATATCCTGAACGCTCATATCGGTTACGAGCATATCAGACAGCGAATTAACCAGGCCAAAGATCTTCGTGGCATCGAAGTTATTGAGAATCTGGTTGGCAAGGGCGCCAAGCACCTGACGCTGGTGGCGCATGCGCGTGTAATCGCCGTCGGCATAGGTGTAGCGGCAGCGGGCATAGGTAAGGGCGGTGGCACCGTCCATATGCTGCTGGCCAGCGGTAATCTTAATATCCAGGTGCTCGGGGTCGTCAACATCATCGGTTGCGTTAATGTCGATACCGCCAACCGAATCAATCAGCGCCTGCATTCCGTCGAAGCTGACCTCGGCATAGTGGGAAATCTGAACACCGCACAGCTCGTTGACCGCCTCGACCATGGCCTCGGCGCCGCCAACGGTATGGCAGGCGTTGATCTTCATGGTCTCGCCCTTGTACTCGACCTTGGTGTCGCGCGGAACGGAAATGAGCGTCGCCTGCTTTTGCGTGGGGTCGATGCGTGCCAGGATAATCGAGTCGGCACGGTACGTATCCTCGCCCGGACGGCCGTCGGTGCCAAGAAGCAGCACGTAGAACGGATCCTTTGCCTCATCGGTGTCAACCAGAACCCGACGCAGATTGTCGGTAATGACATTAGAATCGCCGAGCTTGCCCATAATGGTGGCAAACCACAGGCCGGCAGCGGTAGTGGCACTCAGCAGCACGCCAAGCACGACAATGAGCGCGACGTGACGAATCGTGTGGCTACGACGACGTTGACGAGCGCGCTCGGAATAGCGAGCCACGTTATCGCGACTGTAGATCTTGGCCTGCGCACCAGTTGAGGGTCTTCGGGCGGTGGTATCCGCGAGGGGCTTTTTATTAAACATAGGCAACCTGTATTAGTAGATGACGGGATCGGGGACGGTAGCATGCTCGACATGCGCGCCGAGCGCCCGCAGCTTTTCGACAAACTGCTCGTAGCCGCGCTTGATGTGATGAATAGCCGAAACCTCGGTCGTCCCGTCGGCGATCAAGCCCGCTACGACGAGGGCCGCTCCGCCACGCAGATCGGGCGAGGTAACCTGTGCACCCGAGAAGCCCTTGACGCCATGAATCATGGCATGATGGCTCTCGATACGAATGTCGGCACCCATGCGCACCAGCTCAGAGGCAAACATAAAGCGATTCTCGAAGATGTTCTCGGTGATAACGGAGCTACCGTCGGCAAGGGCGGAGAGTACCATAATCTGCGCCTGCATGTCCGTCGGGAAGCCGGGGAACGGAAGCGTCTGGATGTCGACCGGCTTGATGCGCTCGGCGCGATTCACGTGAACGCCGTCGTCGGTACGCTCGCAATCGATACCCATGAGCTCCATCTTCTTGAGCACCATGCCCAAGTGAATGGGGCAAAAGCCCGTGACATCGACACCGCGATCGTCGGCCATCAACGCACCGGCAACGATAAAGGTACCGGCCTCGATGCGGTCGCCCACTACGCGATGGGTAACAGGATGCAGCTCTTCCACGCCCTCGATGGTCACGACAGGCGTACCGGCGCCAACAATCTTGGCGCCCATCTCGTTGAGCATGTTGGCGAGATCGACGATCTCGGGCTCGCGGGCGGCATTGTCGATAACCGTGGTGCCCTGCGCGCGCACGGATGCCATAATGAGGTTCTCGGTCGCACCGACACTGGCAAACTCGAGCGTGACGGTGGTACCGCGCAGGCCCTGAGGCGCGTTGGCGTTGATGTAGCCGTGGGCGGTGTCGAACTCAACACCCAGGGCCTCGAGACCAAGAATGTGCATATCGATCTTGCGAGCACCCAGGTTGCAGCCGCCCGGCATGGCGATCTTGGCGCGATGGAAGCGGCCCAGCAGGGGTCCCATGACGGCGGTGGAAGCGCGCATCTTGGCAACGAGCTCGTAGGGGGCCTCCCATGAATCGACCTGAGAGGTATCAATCTCGAGCGTGTGCTCGTCGAGAACATCGATCGTAGCGCCCATGCCCTTGAGCACCTTGCCCATCACGTGGACATCGGAAATATCGGGCACGTTCTGCAGCGTCGTCTTGCCCGGCGCCAGAAGCGTTGCCGCCATGAGTTTGAGCGCGGAGTTCTTGGCGCCCGAGACGGGCACGGAGCCTCCGATGGCGTGGCCACCCTCAACGCGGATAATATCCAAGGTCTACCCTTTCAAAAAGCATGCCCGGGGTGGCTGGGCCATCCCGGGCATGATGTGTTCGCAAATGGTCGAACGCTAAATCGTTTGACTATTGGGCAAGCTTGAGCTTACACCATGCGATTTCATTATAGAGGTAGGCGCGGCGTGCATCATCCTCCGACAAATTACCCAGCTTCTCTTCAAAACCTTGAATATCAGCTTTAAGCTTGTCGGCATCGACGGTCGCCAAATCGCAAGCGCGCTCGGCGAGAACGGTCACGACATCGTCCGCAACCTGGGCATAGCCGCCGGCCACGGCAAACGTGTGGTCGACAGTGCCCATGGCCTTATCGGAAACGCGAACGTAACCGCGGTCGATCGTGCAGATCTCGCTGGAGTGAGCAGGCAGAACGCCAAACTCGCCATCCGTGGACGGAATCGACACAAACGCAGCGTCGCCCTCATAGGCGCAGCTCACGGGGCACACGATGCGGATACGCATAACCTACTTCTCCCCCATCTTGCGGGCGCGCTCGCGCACGTCCTCAATCGTGGAAGCATAGCGGAAAGCCTGCTCGGGCAGGTCATCGGCCTTGCCGTCGACAATCTCGGCGAAAGAGCGGACGGTATCCTCGACGCGGACGTAGACACCGGGGTTGCCGGTGAACTTCTCGGCGACGTGGAAGGACTGCGAGAGGAACTGCTGAATCTTACGGGCACGGTTGACCGTAAGGCGCTGCTCCTCGGACAGCTCGTCCATACCCAGAATGGCGATGATGTCCTGAAGGTCGGAGTACTCCTGCAGGAGCTCCTGGACCTTGACGGCGACACGGTAGTGCTCCTCGCCGACGATCGAGGGATCGAGAGCGTCGGAGGAAGATGCGAGCGGGTCGATAGCCGGGAACAGGCCGAGCGACGAAATGCTACGCGAAAGAACCGTGGTGGCGTCGAGGTGCGTAAACGTCGTGGCAGGCGCCGGGTCGGTCAGGTCGTCGGCGGGGACGTAGACAGCCTGGACGGAGGTAATGGAGCCCGTCTTGGTCGAGGTAATGCGCTCCTGGAGGTCGCCCATCTCGGTTGCCAGCGTGGGCTGGTAACCAACGGCGGACGGCATACGGCCCAGCAGTGCGGAAACCTCGGAACCTGCCTGGGAGAAGCGGAAGATGTTGTCGATGAACAGCAGAACGTCCTGGCCACGATCACGGAAATACTCAGCGGTAGTAAGGCCGGCCAGACCGATGCGCAGACGCGCTCCGGGCGGCTCGTTCATCTGACCATAGACCAAGCAAGTCTTGTCGATAACGCCAGACTCGCTCATCTCGAGGAACAGGTCGGTGCCCTCGCGGGTACGCTCGCCGACGCCGGTGAACACCGAAGTGCCGCCGTGCTCCTGGGCGAGGTTGTTGATGAGCTCCTGAATCAAAACGGTCTTGCCGACGCCGGCGCCGCCGAACAGGCCCGTCTTGCCGCCACGGATGTAGGGCTCGAGCAGGTCGACGGCCTTGATGCCGGTCTCGAAGATCTCGGTCTTGGTGGTGAGCTCGTCGAAACGGGGCGCTGCATGGTGGATGGGGTAGAACTCCTCCACCTCGGGCATGGGCTTGCCGTCGACGGGCTTGCCCATGACGTTCCAAATACGGCCGAGCGTCTTGGGGCCAACAGGCATCTTCATGGGCTCACCGGTATCGGTGGCGATGAGGCCGCGCTGCAGGCCGTCGGTCGAGGACATGGCGACCGTGCGGACGACGCCGCCCGGAAGCTGGCTCTCGACCTCGAGGATCGTGCTCAGATGACCGATCGGGGTCTCGGCCTCGACCGTGAGCGCGTTGTAGATCGGGGGCACCGCGCCGTCAAACTTGACGTCGACGACAGGGCCGATGATTCGCACGATGCGACCATCACCGGCAGTCGTCTTCTTGGTGGCTTCCTCGACCGCAAGCTTTACGGTGTTATTAGCCATTACTGTTCCTCCAATGCTGAGGCTCCGCCGACGATCTCGTTAATCTCGGTCGTGATCGAAGCCTGGCGCACGCGACTATACGTGCGGGTAAGGGTCGAGATGATCGCGGTGGCGTTTTCCGTCGCGGAGTGCATGGCCTTGCGGCGTGCACCCTGCTCGGCAGCCGCCGAATCGATCAGGGCCTGGTAGATGACCGTCAGGATATAAGACGGCACAAGCTTGCCGAGAACATGCTCGGGAGAGGGCACGAACTCGAACGTGGACGAGATGCGCTTAGGGGCGTCGGTCTCGTTCTTACGCGGACCGTGGGCCATAGCGATCATCTCGGGGTCGAGCGGCAACAGATGCTCGACGCGAAGCTCCTGATCCACGCGGTTCTTGGCGTGGTGGTAGACAAGCTCGACACGGTCAAGCTCACCGGCACGATACGCATCGCAGATATGAGAGGAGATCATGCGGGCCTGATTGAAATCGGGCTCAGAGGAGTTGCCCTCAAAGTGCATGACGACGTTTGCGCGGTCACGGAAATACGTGGCCGGTTTGCGCCCACACGCGATGATCTCGCACTCGATGCCGTCGTTCGCCCAAGAAGCGGCGAGCTTTTCGGCCGTACGCTCCACCGTCGTATTGAAACCGCCGGCAAGGCCGCGGTCCGAGGCAATAACGACAATCAGGCCATGCTTGACGCTCTCATGCTTCTGCAGCATGGGATCGGTGCCCGAACAGGAGGCGTCACCGGCGACCGTCAACATGACGTCGGTCAGCGCCTCCTTATAGGGCTCGGCCTGCTTGGAGCGATCGAGGGCACGACGGATCTTGGCCGTAGAGACCATCTCCATCGTGCGCGTGATCTGCTTGGTCGTGGTAACCGAGGAGATTCGCTTCTTAATGTCGCGAAGGTTGGCCATGGGGCTTAGTTCTCCTCTGATCCAGAAACATCCGAATGGTGCTTGGCCATGAACTGCTGCTTGAAGTCGCCGATGACGCGCAAGAGCTCAGCCTTGGTGTCATCATCGATCTTCTTGGCGCGAACCTTGTCGAGCAGCGAGCCAAAGCCATTGTCCATGTACTCGATGAGCTCGGCACGGAAAGGCAGCACGTCGGCGATCTCCAGGTCATCCAGGAAGCCCTCGTTGCCAGCGAACAGCGTAACGATCTGTTCGCCAACCTCAAACGGCTTGTAACGCGGCTGCTTCAGGAGCTCGGTCATGCGGGCACCATGGGTCAGCTGCTTCTGAGTAGCCTCGTCGAGGTCGGAGCCGAACTGCGTAAAGCCGGCGAGCTCCTGGTACGAAGCGAGGTCCAGACGGAGGTTGCCGGCGACCTGCTTCATAGCCTTGGTCTGCGCGTCGCCACCGACGCGGGACACGGAAATGCCCACGTCGACTGCCGGGCGCTGGCCCTGGAAGAAGAGCTCGGACTGCAGGTAGATCTGACCATCGGTAATGGAAATGACGTTGGTCGGAATGTAGGCCGAGACGTCGCCGTCCTGGGTCTCGATGATCGGCAGTGCCGTCATGGAGCCGTAGCCGTTCTTCTTGGACATCTTGACGGCACGCTCGAGCAGACGAGAGTGCAGGTAGAAGATGTCGCCAGGATAGGCCTCGCGTCCGGGCGGACGATGCAGCGTCAGCGACATCTGACGGTAGGCCACGGCCTGCTTGGACAGGTCGTCGTAGATGACGAGCACGTGGCCGCCGGGGTTGGTCTCGCTAGCGGGCTTGCCGTCCTCGCCGTTGTACATGAAGAACTCGCCGATAGCGGCACCGGCCATAGGCGCGATGTACTGCATAGGGGCGGAATCGGCAGCGGTTGCCGAAACGATGATGGTGTAGTCGAGCGCACCGTGCTGAGCGAGGGTCTCGCGGATGTTGGCAACCGTGGAGGCCTTCTGGCCGATGGCGACATAGATGCAGACCATGCCCTTGCCGCGCTGGTTGAGGATAGCGTCGATGGCGATGGCGGTCTTACCGGTCTTACGGTCGCCAATGATGAGCTCACGCTGACCACGGCCGATAGGCACCATGGAGTCGATGGCCAACAGACCGGTCTGAACCGGCTCGCACACCGGGGTACGGTCGATGACGCCGGGGGCCTTGAACTCGATGGGGCGACGGTGCGTGGCGACGATGTCGCCCAGGCCGTCGATGGGCTGGCCGAGCGGATTGACAACGCGGCCGAGCATGGCACGGCTCACGGGGATATCCATAATGCGGCCAGTGGTGCGGCACTCGTCGCCTTCCTTGATGGAGTCGACGGCACCAAACAGAACGGCGCCGACCTCGTCACGGTCAAGGTTCTGGGCAAGGCCGAAGACGGTCTCACCGGTATCGGAGCTCTTGAACTCCAGAAGCTCGCCTGCCATGGCGCTCTTGAGGCCGGAGACGCGCGCGATGCCGTCGCCTACCTCGTCGACCGTTGAAACCTCATGCGTATCGACCGTCGCGGAGAGGCTCGTGAGCTGCTCCTGCAGTTTCTTGGCGATATCCTGGGCATTGAGGGTTTCGGACATTAGGCTTCACCTCCGTACGAATTAGCAGAGTTTGCGAGGGTCTCCTGCGCGATGCGCAGCTGCGTCTTGACGGAAATGTCACGACGCTCGCCGCGGGCCTCGAGCACCAGGCCGCCCACAATAGACGGGTCGACCTGCTCGATAAGGAATACCTTGCGGCCGAAGTCCTGCTCGCATTTCTTAGTGATGGTTTGACGCAGCTCGTCGTCGAGCGGGATCGCCGTGGTGACGGTCACGCCCACTACATCCTCGTCTTCCTCGGCAACATACTTAAAGGCAGCTGCCACCTTGGGAAGAAGGTCGAGCTGGTCGCGCTTGGACATGGTGTCGAGCACGGCGATGATCTCGGGGCTGGCAGAAGCCAGGCGCTCAATCATCTCGAGGTCCTCGAACACATGGTTCTCGGCCTTGGCGGCTTCCAGAAGGGAGCGCGCGTAGGTCTCGAGCACCTTGTCCTGATAGCGGCTAGTCGGCATTCAGGCTACCTGCTTCCTGGATGTAGCGCTCGATGAGCTTCTTCTGCTCGGCATCGTCCTCGAGTGCCTCGCCCACGATCTTGGTGGCGACGGCAACGGACAGGTCGGCGATGGAGCTCGCGGCACCGGCGTAAATGGACTTGCGCTCGTCCTCGACGGTCGCATGGGCCTTGGCGATGATCTCCTCGGCCTCCTTGTGAGCAGCCTCGATGATACGGGCGCGCTCGGACTCGGCGTCCTTACGGGCCTCGAGAACGATGTCGGCAGCCTGACGACGGGCGTCGGTGACGATCGAGTCGGACTCAGCGCGCTTGGCGATGGCCTCCTGCTTGGTCTTCTCGGCCTCGTCGAGGCTCTCCTCGATCTTCTTGCCGCGCTCCTCCATGGTCTTCATGATGCCCGGCAGGGCGACCTTGGCCAGCACGATCCAGATAATCAGGAAGGCGATAAGCGCCGGGATGAACTCCGCCATCTTAGGGATGAGGATGTCCGCACCGGCAGCGCCGTCCTCGGCGAACGCGGAAACCGGCATGAGCAGCGCGGCCGCGGACGCGGAGAGTGCGATCGCGCTCTTCTGGGATGAAAGATTCATACTTGACGCTCCGTGCTATTTAACGATCAGCGCGACAACGAAGCCGATCAGAGCCAGAGCCTCGCCGAAGGCGGAGCCCATGATGAAGACGGTGAACACGCGGCCCTGGACCTCAGGCTGACGGGCCATAGCACCCGTAGCACCCAGAGCAGACAGGCCGATAGCAAGACCAGCGCCGATAACACCGAGACCGTAACCGATAACTCCCACGATTCCTCCTTTGTCGTGCGTGTCTTATTTCACGCAGGATAACCTTTTTATAACTGCCGGGCTCCATGGGTACGGGCACCGGCGGTTTAACGAATTGCCTTACCTTTAAGGCACGAACGGAAGACTACTCCTCCTCCGCGACCTCCTCTGCCTCGGAGACATACACGGCGGTAAGGACCGTGAAGACGTAAGCCTGGATGGCGCCGACCACAAGCTCGATCGCATAGATCAGGATGAGGATGGCAAGCCAAGCCAGCGAAGGCAGGGCGCCGACGGCGTGGGCCGCGGAAACCTGCTGAAGCAGCGGCTGCATGAACATGCTCGCCATGATGGCGAACGAGCCCATGACCACGTGTCCTGCAAACATGTTGCAGAACAGACGAACGGCGAGCGTGATGAGGCGCAGGAAGGTCGAGAAGAGCTCGACGACCCACACGAGCACGTTCATCGGGAAGCTCACGCCCTGCGGGGCGAGGCTCTTGATGTAGCCGATCACGCCGTGAGCCTTGCATCCGTAGTAGATGAAGTACACGAAGGCGAAGATGGCGAGCGCGGCGGTGGAGCCGATTGCACCGGTGCCGGGCTTCATTCCCGGGATCAGGCCGATCATGTTATTGATCAGGATGAACAGGAAAAGCGAGCACAGGAACGGGAAGTGCTTCTTCCAGTTCTCACCCACGACACCCTTGCCGATATCGTTCTCGACGTACTCGATGATGTACTCGAAACCGTTGACGAAGAAGCCCTTGGGAACCAGGGTCTGCTTCTTCTTGAACACGGCCAGGACGATCAGGAGCACGATCGTGGAGACGATCAGCCAAAACGAGTACTGCGTGATGCCGCAGCTCAGATCGCCCACGACAGGGGTGGAGCTGAACTCGCTGACCAGATGATTAATCTCATCAGGCAGCTTTTCAAAAATTTCCACGACTTACCTTTCGACCTCATGAGGATCTCGCAGCGCCTTGGCGACGCGAACCGTGCAGGCGGCCATAAAGGCCACGAAGCCGATCGCCTCGCCCAGGAGGAACATGCGAAATGCCTCTCCGAACAACACAAACACAACCAAGGTAAAGACGAGCAGGGCGATTGCCGAGACCGCCAGACTCACCATACCCTTAAGCATGTCCGCATTCTGTTTATCGTCAAGAACCGGCTTGAGCGTAAAGACAAAGGGAAGGAAGGCAATTGCGCCCGCGATGGCGCCTGCAACGATAGCGAGCAGATCGGCTATCTGAAACATTGGCGTCCTCACTTTCCTTTTTTAACGCCTCACAGAACAGTTCCCGCCAAACATTGGTGACTATTGTACGAGCCAATCGCTAAAGTACAACCGAAAAAGCATCGGTTAATACGCACCTGTTCGTTTTCTTAAGACCTTCTTTATGCCGCAGGTACGGTAATACGTTTTTCTCGAACCCTGCAGGGCAAAACGTCCGTTAACAGGAGTGCGCGCGGTCGCCTTTTGTTCGACCGCGCGCACCGTTTCTTCGTATTTGCAGCCGCGGCCGTCTTAGCCCAGCGACTAGAGCGTGCCGAAGATGCGGTCGCCGGCGTCGCCGAGGCCGGGAACGATGTAGGCGGCCTCGTTGAGATGGTCGTCGATGGCGCACGTATAAATATGTACGTCGGGGTCCTTTTCGGTCAGTGACTTGAGGCCCTCGGGCGCGGCGACGATGCACAGCATGCGGATATCCTTGACACCGCGCTCGCGCAGGTAGCTGATGGCCATCTCGGCCGAACCGCCCGTGGCGAGCATGGGGTCGACGACCAGGCAGATGCGCTGGTCGATATCCTTGGGCATCTTGCAGTAATACTCGTGCGGCTCGTGGGTGACCTCGTCGCGCTCCATGCCGATGTGGCCCACGCGAGCGGAGGGCACCAGGTCGAGGATACCGTCGACCATGCCAAGGCCCGCACGCAGGATGGGCACGATGGCGAGTTTCTTGCCGGCAAGCTGTTTGAACGTGGCAGTAGTGATGGGGGTCTCGACCTCGACGTCTTCCATAGGCAGGTCGCGCATGGCCTCGTAGCCGTCAAAAAGCGCGAGTTCGCGCACGAGCTGACGGAACTGGTTGGTGCCGGTGTTTTTGTCGCGCAGGATCGACAGCTTGTGCTGGACGAGCGGATGATCGACAAGCGTCACACGGGACGCATCGTAGGTGACGGTCATGGGTTGATTGCCCCTTTCGTTGCAGCCGCAAAACGGCCTTGCTGACAAGGCGCGCAGCAATGTTGCCGCCGCACGCCATGCATAAGTTTAGCGGTTTGTTGTATCGAGCAGCCCATCGCAGCCCTACTGTGCGGTACTGAGCGAGCGCTTGACTGCATCACGCCAGCCCGCAAGGTTTTGCTCGCGACGCTCGGCGGACATATGGGGAAGGAAGGTCCTAACGATCTGGGCATTTTGCTCCAGCTCTTCAAGGTCTTCCCAATAGCCGACGGCAAGACCCGCCAAGTACGCGGCACCGATTGCCGTGGTCTCCACCGTCTCGCATTGCAGCACGGGGATATCCAGCAGGTCGGCCTGGAATTGCATGATGAACTCGTTGCGTGAGGCGCCGCCATCGACGGACAGGCGCTCAATCGAAAGTCCCACGTCCTGCTCCATGGCGCGCAGCACGTCATAACTCTGGTAGGCCATGGACTCGCAGGCCGCACGCACAATGGTCGCGCGACTCGAGGCACCGGTCAGTCCGCACACGATACCGCGGGCACGCGGGTCCCACCAGGGAGCGCCCAGGCCAGCGAAGGCGGGGACGAAGTAGCAGCCCTCGTTGTCGTTGATCGAAGCGGCGAGTTGCGCGGACTCGCTCACACTCGAGATGATGCCCATGTTGTTGCGCAGCCAGTTCATGGTTGAGCCGGCGGCAAAGATAGAACCCTCGAGCGCATAGCTGATCTTGCCGTCCGCGGCGATACCGATCGTGGAGACCAGACCGTTCTTGGATTCGACGACCTCGTCGCCGGTGTTCATGAGCATAAAGCAACCCGTGCCATAGGTGTTTTTGGTCTGGCCGGGATGGAAGCAGCAGTGGCCGAACAGCGACGCCTGCTGATCGCCCGCCACGCCCATGATGGGCGGCATGTTGGTCATGATGTCGCTCGCGACGCGGCCGTAGTCGCCCGAGCTCCAACGAACCTCGGGCATCATGGAACGTGGAACGTCAAAGAGCGCCAGCAGGTCGTCGTCCCAATCGAGCGTATGGATATTAAAGAGCGCCGTGCGGCTGGCATTGGTGTAGTCGGTGGCAAAGACCTGACTGCCGGTGAGGTTGTAGATGAGCCAGGTGTCGATGGTGCCGAACATGAGGTCGCCCGCTGCCGCGCTCTCACGCGCACCGTCGACGTTGTCGAGGATCCACTGCACCTTGGAAGCCGAGAAATACGGATCGAGCGTGAGTCCCGTGCGGGAGCGCACCAGCTCCTCGCAACCCTGTTCAACCAACGCGTCGATCGCCGGCGCGGTACGGCGGCACTGCCATACGATGGCGTTATAGATCGGCTGACCGCTCACGCGGTCCCAGACCACCGTGGTCTCGCGCTGGTTGGAGATGCCGATGGCGGCAATGCGGTCGGAGTGGATACCGCTCTTAAACTGGACTTCCATCATGACCGCGATCTGGCTGGCAAGGACCGTCATGGGGTCTTGCTCCACCCAGCCGGGACGCGGAAAGCTGGTTTTGACGCTGCGACGTGCCTGCGCGACGATGCATCCGTACTCGTCGACGATGGTCGCAAGTACCGAAGTGGTGCCGCAGTCGAGCGCCATGATGTAGGAACCGCCAAAGTTAAACGAGGCATCTTCCATGCCCAGGCTGCCCAGATTCAACGACATCGCTTACACCTTTCTATTGCATCGGGTCGGACAGGACCCGTTCGATCTCTGATGCGGGAAGTGCGCCTTGGCGCAGGATCTGGAGCCCGCCGTGCTGGAACGATACGATGGTCGAGGCGTCGCGACACGGGGTCTCACCGGCGTCGACGGCAACATCGACCCCCTCCAGGATGCGACCCTCGACGGCGGCAAAGCTTGCCGGCGAAGGCGCGCCGTGCGTGTTGGCGCTCGTGCAGGCAAGGGGACTGCCGCAGGCGCGGATGAGCGCTTGGACCACGGGAGAGGCCGAAGCGCGCAGGGCCACGGTGTCGTCGGCAGCGCGCATAAAGGTCGGCACGCAGGGGGCCGCCTTGACCACGATAGTCAGGGCGCCCGGCCAGCATCGTCGGGCAAGCACGCGGGCCTCTTCCGGGATATCCACGCCATAGCGGTCGAGTGCTTCGACGCCATCGACCAGCCAAGCGACGGTTTGCGTGAGCTCACGTTGCTTGAGAGTGAAGATACGGCGATAGCCGGTGCCGAGCGCAGGAACTGCGGCGCCATTGACGGCAGCCTGCGGATCGCGCGGCCACGATGGGAATTCGCTTGTATCTTGGGGCACGGCGTCCGAGAAGGCGTTGACTGCCACGGCGACACCGTAGACGGTCTCGGTCGGAATCAAGGCCAGGCCGCCGCGGCCGAGCACCTCGGCCGTGCGCTCGACGGCAAGCCGATGCGGCTCGCGCGTTCCCTCGTATACCCGATAGACCGTCTGCATGTGTATGCCAGCCCCTTACGCTCCGGTGCAAGTTTGTTTACTGTGGGGCATTCTCGCACGAAACATTCAACCTATTTGCCCAGAGCGCATGTTGGTTTGGTGAGCGGCTCTAGTAGTCGGTGAAAGTGAGGGGGTTAATTGAAGATTTTTAGCGCGCAAGCGTAACGGTACGATCGGGAAACTCGATGCTTGCAACCAGTTTTCCGCCGAGGCTCTCTGCGTACCTGCTCAGCGTGTCGAGCCTCATCGAACCCAACTCCCCACGCTCGAGCTCGGATACACGTTTTTGAGAAACGCCCATCGACTGGGCGACCGACGCCTGTGTTAGATCTTTTAACCTGCGAATCTGAGCAAGCTTATAGGCTTCGATACGATCGCGAGTCCTCTCCTGCTCGGCGGTAATGGAGTCGCGTGTTATCCCGCGAGATTCCATATACTCATGCAGTTCCATCTCGATCGAGCCTCCTTACGTGGCGACGGTATATTTGCTCGGCCCTTGGAATGTTGATCGCATACCAACCGTTCCATTTTGCCCTTGACGATCCCGCTCGCGACTTATCACCCGCCAATAGCAATACCGCCTGGCGCTTGGGGTCAAAGGCGAAGAGGATGCGAATCACCTGCCCACCACACGACGTCACTCTCAGCTCCTTTAAATGATGAAGCTTCGAGCCCTTTACGCGGTCAACCAGCGGACGACCAAGGCTGGGACCTTCCTTCTCGAGCACCAAAAGGTCTGCATAAATCTGCTTCAGCGTAGCTTCATCCTGCTCATCAAGCCAAGGTTCAATGTAATCAAGCACGATACGGTACCGATGCAGCTGATTTGACATACCTTTCTCCTTCTATAGTAGAAGTTTTACGGTATATTGCAAGGACAAACTTACGCAAATGTCTATTAATTCAGCTTAAATACGCTGTTTGGGCTCGGTGACGATGGCTCGGACGATGCGGGGGCGATCGGTGAGGTCATGGACGATACGCACGTCCGAAAGGCCTGCCTGGCGACAGAGCTCGGCCGCGGCATCGAGGGCACCCTCGTAGAGCTCGCAGGCAAACAGGCCGCCGGCGCGCAGCATGTAAGGCGCCGCATTGAGCAGGCGGCGGAAAATATCGAGGCCGTCGGCGCCGCCCTCGAGCGCCAGGTCGGGCTCAAAGTCCTTGACCTCGTGCGGCAGCGATCGCATGACGTCGGTCGGGATGTAAGGCGGGTTGGAGACGAGCACATCAAAGGTGCCCCACTCTTCGCGGGGAATGGAACTCACCAGGTTGGTGAGGCTAAAGGCAACCTCATCTGCCGTGAGGCCGAGGGCGTCGCGGTTTTTGGTGGCCAGATCGATGGCGCGCGGCTCGATATCGGTGGCGGTGCAGGTAACGTGGCCGCGGCGCTCCCAGGCAAGGGAGAGCGAAATGCAGCCCGTGCCGCAGCCGACCTCGAGAACGCGGGCAGTGCAGGGCTCGGTTGGGGCAGGCGCAGCGGCATCCTGAGCTGAAGCCGTCTCCTGGCCGGCACCCTCGATGGCGATGCCGTATTCGTCGAGCTCGGACTCGGCGGCTTCCGCGGCTTCGGCTTCTGCTGCCTGCGCGGCGGCTTCCTCGGCCTCGCGGTCGGCCAGTTCCTCGGCATAGGCACGGCTGCCCAGTACGTCGCCGCCTAACGCCGCCTCATCGGCAGCCGTCAGGTTAGCGGCACGGCGCTCGGCAGTCGCGCGCTCGTCGGCCAGCGCCGCCTCGGCTTTGCGGGCCTCTTCGACCTCATCGTTCCAAGGCAGCTCAACACGCTGACGGGCAGCAGCCTCGGGGCTCAGCACCTCGGCATCCAGATAATTGAGGACTTCCTCGACGAGCATCTCGGTCTCGGGGCGCGGAATGAGCACACCGGGGGCGCACGCGACGTCGATCATGCGAAACTGCGTGCTGCCGGTGATGTATTGCAGCGGCTCGCCCTTAGCGCGGCGGACAACGGCCGCATGCATGGTCTCGAGCTGGGCCGCGTTAAGCGTCTCGTCCATACGCATATATAGGTCAATGCGCGCCAGGCCCGTGGCGGCGCACAGCAGCCACTCGGCAGAAAGACGGGGGTGCTCCTCGCCGCGCTCGGCCAGGTACTCCTTGGTCCACTCGAGACAACGCTTGATGGTCCAGATCTCGTTTGCCATGGGGCCCTCCCCTCTTAAGCGCCGGACGGCGCGCGAATGTCGGAGCAGATTGTACGCGAGGCCAGCGCTTGGCAAGGGACGATTGAAGGCGATTATCAAGAATCAGCCCAGAATTTTGCACCGGGCTTGCTCAAAGTGCTCATTCGTCGACGTCAAAATCTGCATTCGTCAAGCTTTTGGCAAGGTTGACCCAAAACTGACCAATATCTAACCAAGAACTTGCCAAATCACTTGACGCGCGACGCATCAAAAAATGCACTGCGTCTTCTTGGACGATTATTCGAGCAATATTTTCAATAGCAGATGAAGGCTGTTAATTACTTTGAGCAGGTAGGCAGCTTAATTTCTAACAAAACAGATTAAATAAACTCGAAAAGTAATTTACCCAACCTAGTCATTTAAGAACGTCCCCAATGACTACCTCTAAGGCGCCGCAGGTTGAGCATACCGCATCCGGAGCAAGGCAGCGCCGCAGGTAGAGGACGGACAGACACTATGACCCAATCCAGGGGCACGGAAACGACAGGAGCCCCCGCTCGTGA
>URIA01000044.1 GCA_900547765.1 uncultured Collinsella sp.
CGGGTGGTTTCTGATGCGGCGCGCTGCGCGCCCCGCACAGGCTAAAGCCTCTAAAAAAGGCCGGCGGAGCAGTTAGCCCCGCCGGCACAACCATAGCATCAAGAAATCTGCCGCGCGCCGCGAGCCCTGAGCAACACGGCTCGCGATATCAAACTACTCGCCAAAGAACTCGTTGATCTTCTGCTCGTCGACGCCAAAGAACCACGTCAGGACAAAGCCGGCGGCATAGGCAAGCAGCATAGCGGCAACGTAACCGAGCTGCTGGCCAGGAACGACGATCAGCAGGCCAAACAAACCGGAAACGCCCTGAGAAACCGTGCCGATGTGAAGCAGCGCCGCGAGCGCGCCGCCAAATCCGGCACCCAGGCAGGCCGTCACAAACGGACGAACGAGCGGCAGCGTAACGGCATACATCAGAGGCTCGCCCACACCGAGGATTCCAACGGGAATGGACTCTGCGACGTACTTCTTGAGCTTGGCGTTCTTGGTCTTAAAGTACAGCGCCAGACCGGCACCGACCTGGCCGCCGCCAGCCATCATAAGGATGGGAAGCAGGTAATTGATGCCCTTGGTAGCACCGTCGGGATCGTTGAGCATAGCGTGGATCGGCGTGAGCGCCTGATGCAGGCCGACGGAAACCAGCGGCAAGAAGCCTGCCGACAGGATATAGCCGCCCAGGACGCCCAGCTTCTCGAAGATAAAGGTAAGGACGCTAAAGATCGCCGTCGTCAGCCATGCGCCAACCGGCTGGATGACGAGCATCAGAGCAAAGGCGCCGATGATGAGCACCAGCAGCGGGGACAAGAACGTGTCGAGTGCGTTGGGCATAACCTTGCGAATCTGACGCTCCATCCAGGCAAAAAACGCGCCAGCGATAAGAGCCGCGATCATGCCGCCCGCTGCGGGGTTGTACTGCGCATTGGTGAGCGGCAGCAGAATGGCAGTGGCAGGATCGGCCGCGCCAGGCGCAAGCAGGGGCATGGCACTGTTGGTGATACACATCATGCCGGCGATGCCGCCCAGCGCAGCGGAGCCGCCAAACTCACGTGCCGCGTTATAGCCCACCAAGATGGGTAGATAGGCAAACAGGGCCCAGCCCATGGAACGAATGCCCTGGTACCACCACTCGCCTGCAAGCGCGCCTGCCGTCGAGACGTTAATGACGTTGCAGATACCGTTGATGAGGCCAGCCGCAATGATGCCGGGAAGCAGGGCGACGAAGACATTGGAAATCTTCTTGAGGAAGGCCTGAACCGGCTTAGACTCGTACTTGGCCTTCTGCGCGGCCTTGTTTGTGGCCGCAGCGTCAACCACGTTCTCGTCAGCAACGCCTTTCGCAAGGCCAGTGAGCTTGGAGAACTCCTCGAGCACCTTATTCACCTTGCCCGGCCCCAGTACGATCTGCATCGTGTCGTCCTCGACCAGGCCCATCACGCCGTCGAGTGCCTTAATACCCTCCGTGTCGACGCTGCCCGTGTCTTTGACGGTCACGCGCAGGCGCGTCATGCACGCCGCGTTTGCGAGCACGTTGTCTTTACCGCCCAAAAGGTCCAGCAGCTTTTGAGCCAGCTCTTTGTTCGTCATAACTCCTCCTTGTATTGGGTATCTCGTTTGGATGTCATATCAGCTCACGCCGCGCACCTATTGGGCATCGGCATTGCTCTTCTCATGGCCACTCACCGCAGCACGGACATGGCCTCGCGCTCGCTCAAGAGCTACCGCAGCCTGCTCGGCATCGCAGTCCAGCAGTACCGAGACAATAGCGGTTTTTACGTGGCCGCCGGCATCTGCAAGCGCCTGAATAGCGCGCTCGCGCGTGCAGCCGGTCGCCTCCATCACGATGTTCTGGCCGCGCACCACCAACTTCTCGTTCGTCTGCTGCACATCGACCATCAGGTTTTGGTATACCTTGCCGATCTTGACCATGGCACCGGTCGAAATCATGTTGAGAATGAGCTTTTGAACCGTTCCCGCCTTGAGCCTCGTTGAGCCGGTCAGCACCTCGGGACCGGGCACGGGTTCAATGGCAAGATCTGCGCTCTCCCCGATCTTCGACCCTTGGTTGCAGGCAATTGCAATGGTCTTGCACCCAGTTGCCTTGGCGTACGCAAGGCCGCCCACCACATAGGGAGTGCGGCCGCTTGCCGCCAGGCCAACGACAAGATCCTTGTCCGAGAGTCCACGCTCCCGCAGGTCGCTCGCGCCAAGTTCCTCGCTGTCTTCGGCACCTTCGACAGCCTTGATAAACGCCGTCTCGCCTCCGGCAATGAGCCCGACAATCAGATCGGGTGACACGCCAAACGTGGGCGGACACTCCGAAGCGTCGAGTACGCCCAGACGACCGCTGGTGCCTGCGCCCATGTAAAAGACGCGCCCGCAGCGCTCGAGTGCCTCAGCAGCCCAGTCGATTGCTGTGGCAACCTGGGGCAACACCTTCGTGACCGACTGGACGGCACGAAGATCCTCATCATTCATCGTCGTGACGATTTGCAGCGATGTCATCGTATCGAGGTCCATTGAACTTTGATTACGCTGTTCGGTCGTGAATTTTGTTAAATCGAGCATTTCATTCACCTCATCTTTCCTGTTTCTCGATGTAGTTTTGCTTAATGACATGCGTCGCCCGTTCGTAGTCGCTGGCAACGTAAGCAGCGTACAGGGCATCGACAACCATAAGCTGGGCCATACGCGAAGCCATGGCACCGCTGCGGACCAAGGGTTCACTCGCAGCGACGCCGAGCACGGCATCGGCCACGGTGGCAAGCTTGGATGATCCATCTACTTTGGTAACGGCCACAACGGGACAGTTGTGACGTTGAGCCTCGGCGGTGCAGTCCAGCACCTCTTGCGTCAAGCCCGAGTAGCTAAAGGCGATTGCCATATCGCCCTCATGCATGTTCTTGGCGCACAAGAGCTGATCATGCCAGTCGTCGTACAGATGGCACTCCTTGTCGACACGCATGAGCTTTTGCGCCAGATCGTGCGCGACCAAACGAGAGGCACCGATACCGAACAGATTGACCGCACGTGCCCGCTTAAGATAGGCCGCACATCGCTCCAAGACGGTGTAATCGAGCGTTCGCGCCGTCGCTTCGATCGTGCGCACGTTGCTTTTCATCACCTTCCCCACGATACGTTCGACGCTGTCATCCATGGAGATGTCCTCGAGGGCAACGTCTTTCTTGTCACCCAAGAGCGCCAGCTCGGCAATCAGTTCGCGCTGGAACTCCTTGTAGCCCGCAAAACCCAAGCGCTTGCAAAAGCGCAAAATGCTCGAGGGCGAGGAGAACGTGGCATCGGCAAGACCGCGGACGGACAGCCCGACCACCTCGTGCGGATGAGCGCTTACATATGCGATGACATTGCGTTCCGCCGGGCTCGCGCTGAGCTCACGCTCGCGAAGCCGCAAAAGCAATCCGTTTGCCATCTCAAACACCTCCGTTGAGAAGAATTAAAGACCAACGAACGATTCGTACCGGATACAAACAGCTTTTACGGTACATTGTGCCGCATCGTGGCGCACAAAGGGCGAGCGTTCTACCGCTCGCCCCTCAAATCCGACCGCTCGGAAATACGCGCGACACAAAATAATTCAACAAGGTCGCATTATCAGAAACGGGTTTGTTACCGGCTAGCGCCTCGCATGGGCGCCGATCGGCCGAGTCGCATGGCGCACCAACGCCGCTGCCAGCAATACCAACAGCATGGCGGTGACATAGCCCGCAGCATCGAATCCTAAATCGATAACGTCGAAATGCCTGCCGGGAACAAAGATCTTATGTACCTGATCGCCAACGGAGCAGACGGCGCAAAAGAGCAACACGGGCACGCAACGGGAGCATACGCTCCACGGACGCCTGGAAAAGCAAACCACGACCACCGAGGCGAACAATCCGACGAAGAAAAACTCTACGGTATGGGCAACGCGACGGACGTTCGTGCCCACCCACATGCGAATGGAAGCAAGTCGGCCAGACCGGACATTCGAAGCAGCCGAATCGGTGCCCCCGGTCATCCCATTCTCGGTCTGAGCTTCACCCGCGACATCGGCAGCCTGTACGCCCGTAGCTTGACCCTCCACCACACGCGCGGTGAACTCGCTCAGCAACGACGTCTCCACCGCATTTTGCTCCGTCAGCACCCAGATGCCCGCCAGCGTTGCAGCGAACAGAACGATCGCGGTCCATCCGATTATTTGTTTTACGCGCGCCAAGGGCCTACCTCCTTTTTTGAATATCAGCGAGTGTAGCCCCAAATGACATCGCCACCGTATCAAAATTTGAATCGCAACAGGAAGCGACAAAGCGACGCAAACCCCTACCCCGCCTCGCGCATCCAGCGATCGAACGTCCCCACGCACACGCCCAGGCACTTTGCTGCCTGGCTGCGGGTAATATCGCCTGCCTCATAGCTATCGCGTACCAGCTCAAACTGAGGAGGGCACGGCTTGCGAGGTCGACCGAAACGGACCCCTCGCGCCCGCGCCGCTGCAATCCCCTCCGCCTGGCGCCGATGAATATTCTCGCGCTCCACCTGCGCCACGTAGCTCAGCAGTTGTAGCACAATATCGGCAATCAGGGTATTGGTCACATCCGGCGCGCCGCTGGCCCTGACGCGCGTGTCAAGCAATGGCATGTCCAACACCACAATGGCAACCCCGAGCTCCTTGGTAATGCGTCGCCATTCCTCAAGAATCTCGGAGTAATTACGGCCAAGTCGGTCGATAGAAAGCACCACCAGCACGTCCCCGTCTCCCAGGATGTGCAGCAGCTCGCGATACCGCGGGCGATCGAAGTCCTTGCCGCTCGCATGGTCGGCATAAATATTCGCCGAGCCCACGCCATAGGCGCCCAGCGCATCCAGCTGCCGATTAAGATTCTGATCGCGCGAACTCACCCGCGCATAACCATACACCGTCGCCATCTCATCCCCGCTTTCTTGTAAACCTGCCAAAAAGGGACAGGTTTATTTTGGTAGGTTTTACCTCTCGAATAGCAGGTAAGCGGGCGGCCGAGCAGACGGCAAGGTAGCCATGATCCAAATGCGGAGGGCGGCCCCGAAAGACCGCCCTCCGCTCTCCCGCCATGAGTCGAGATTTGGCTAATGGATAAGCTTAAAGTCCAAGTGCCCACGCGTGGTATTGACGCGCGAGACCTCGATAATCACGCGCTGGCCCAGTTCATAGCGAGTCCCCGTGTCGGCGCCCGTCAGCGTAAGCGCATCCTCGTCGAACTCGAACCACTCGTTGCCCAGACTCTTGATCGAAACCAAGCCTTCGACCTGCGTCAGGTCCAAGCGCACAAAGAGGCCCATGCTGCTAACCCACGAGACGGTTCCGGCATAGCGCTCGCCCAGGCGATCCTCATAGTACTGGGCAATCTTGATCTTTTGCGTCGCATGGCTGGCGGCATCGGCCGCACGCTCCGCATCGCTGCACGCACGGCAAATCTGCGGCAGAATGCGCGGCAGCGACTCGCGCCCCTTGCCGATCAGCCGCGGCGTACGGACCAAGGCGTCCTTGCCGCCGAGCTGCTCATAGGCCAACTGCAGTTTGAGCACGCGGTGCACCACCAGATCGGGGTAGCGACGGATGGGACTCGTAAAGTGGCAGTAGCACGGCGCGGCGAGCGCAAAGTGGCCCTCGTTGCGCGGCTTGTACAGCGCGCGCTGCATGCTGCGCAGAAGCAGCGTGTTGACGAGCGGTGCGTTGGCCGTACCGGCGGCAGCATCAACTGCAGCCTGCAGCTCATCGGGACTCCCCAGGGCAATACCGGCAGCACGGCGATCGTCGATGATGTCCAGCTGCGCCAGCGCAACGGCGGCACCGTGCAGGCTATCGGGGCTCGGATCCTCATGCACGCGATAGCAGGCCTCGATATCACGGTCTGCCAGCCACTCTGCAACGCACTCGTTGGCGAGTAGCATGGCTTCCTCGATAAGCGACGTGGCACACGAACGCTCGCGCGCCACAATCTGCACGGGTACTCCGTCCTCATCCAATAGAGCGCGAATCTCGGCCGTGTCAAAATCGACTGAGCCGCGGGCACGACGAATACGACGGCGAAGTTCGGCGAGTTCGTTGGCGGCGACAAGGAAATCGCCGAGGTCGACGTTATAGCCGCGAGCAGTTTCCTCGCACGCAAGACCGCGCTCAAGCGCCTCCTCGCGCGAGGCCTCAGCAGCCGCAACATCCTCAGCGGCGCCTTCCAGCACCGAATACTCAACCGCGTCGGCACGCACCAGCAGCGCCTCGGCGCCGTCATAGTCCATACGCACACGCGAGCGAATCACGCTGGGGTAAGGATCGTAATGCCGCACGCGACCCTGCGCATCGAGCTCAATGTCAACGGTAAACGCAAGACGGTCCTCGTCAGGGCGAAGCGAGCATAGGTCACAGGACAGGCGTTCGGGCAGCATGGGAAGCACGCGATCGGCCAGATACACCGATGTCGTACGATGGCGAGCCTCAAGATCGATATGCCCGTCCCAAGCCACATAGTGAGAAACGTCAGCGATATGCACACCCAGCTTGTAGCCACCCTCGGGCGTGCGCTCAAGCGAAATGGCATCGTCAAAGTCGCGCGCGTCGACCGGGTCGATCGTGATGACAAAGCGGTCGCGCAGATCGCGGCGGAGCGGGTCCTTAAGCGCCGCGGACACATCGAGCGAAAGCCCCTCGGCCTCGTCCAGCGCGGCCTCGGGATAGCTATCGGTATAACCGTAACGCGCCATCACATATTGAACGCCCAAATCGGGCGCGTCATCTCCGCCAATGCGGCGTTCGATCGTCACGGTGCCCGATTCCAGGCGCGTCGGGTAGGTCAAAATGCGCGCGACAACGGCATCACCCGGGTGGACGCCCAGACGATCCGCCGAGGTATCCTCGGGCAGAATGAAGAAGTCAGCCTTCAGGCGCGAATCGAGCGGCTCGATCACACCGAGCGGACCAGCGGTCTGGTACGTACCCACCACGCTTATGGCTGCGCGCTCAACCACGCCTTCGATCACGGCGCGCCGCTCACCGTGCGGGCTGTTCTTAATGCTCACGGCAACGGTATCGCCATCCATGATCTCGCGCTTACCGCGGCCCATAACCTTGTAGTCGCCGCTCTCGGTTATGACATAGGCGCCATGCTCATGGAGCTGCACGCGCCCGGTCAGGCTCGGACGGCGTTCGCTGCGCACCGGCCCACGCTTATTTCGGACACCGCGCTTATGCTTGTTATTGCGCCCCATGGCGCCTCCTTGCTATCGATGACGAACTCCAAAGAGTCTACCCAAATGATTCGCTTTCCTGCCGTTCCCTTGGGATCAAAAAACGGGCCGCCCCATAAGAGACGACCCGTTGGAAGGGATGAATTCCAGACATGCCTACACGCGCAGGTAGCGGCGCATGGCTATGGCAGAACCAAAGAGGCCGATAATCACACCGACCAGAATCAGCGCAGCATAGGTCACCAGGTAGTACTGCATCGGCAGGGCAAACGACATCCAGCCGATGCTCTCCTGCAAACGCGGAATCATCAGATTGCGCAGCAGCTCCAGAACGCCGATGGAAAGCAGCGAGCCCAAAATGGCCTGCAGTACGCCCTCGGTGATAAACGGGCCGCGAATGAAGCCGTTGCTGGCGCCGACCAGACGCATAATCGCAATCTCACGACGACGCGCCGTGATGGACAGGCGAATCGTGTTGTTGATGAAGATGAATGCGATAAAGGTCAGAAGGCCAACGAGCACCACGGCGGCGATGCGGATGTAGTTGGTCACCTGGAACAGGCGGCTCACTTCCTCCTGGCCGTACAGCACGCTCGCGTTGACGTCGCCGTCATCCGCGATCTTCTGGAAGTCGGCGTTCTTCTTGAGCTTCTGGGCCGTGCTCTCGACCTTGGACGGATCGTCCATCTCAATTGCAAACGAAGCCGGCAGCGGGTTCTGGCCATCGAGCGCGCTCATGGTGGCGTCGGCGTTGCCCGACATCTTGCTCGTATACTCGGCCAGCGCGTCGTCCTTGTCCTTATAGGTCACGGACTTGACGTTATTCCACGTCTTAAGCTCGGCCTCAAAAGCCTGGACATCGGCCTGATCGGCGTCATCGCTAATGAACGCGTTGATGACAACCTGATCCTCGACGGTGCCGATCACGGAGTTCAGCATCGCGGAACCCATGATGAACAGGCCGATGATAAACAGCGAAAGGAAGATCGTGATGACGGCGCCGAGCGAGGTGGTCCAGTTACGGAAGAAGTGGCTCATTGCCTCTTTGAGCGAGTAGCCCACGTTAGTTGGTGCCATAGTTGCCGTAACCTCCCCTCTCCTGGTCGCGGATTACGTGGCCGCCCTCGAGGGCGATCACGCGACGGTGCATGCTATCGACCATCTCGCGGTCGTGCGTAGCGACGATCACGGTGGTGCCGGTGCGGTTAATGCGCTCGAGCAGCTTCATGATGCCCAGCGAAATCGCCGGGTCGAGGTTGCCCGTGGGCTCGTCACAGATCAAAAGCGGCGGGCGGTTGACCATGGCGCGGGCAACGGCAACGCGCTGCTGCTCGCCACCGGAAAGCTGATCGGGCAGCGAGTCCATCTGATCAGCCAGGCCGACCAGACGCAGCACCTCGGGAACCTGGCTGCGAATAACGCCCTTGGGCTTGCCGATGCACTGCAGGGCAAACGCCACGTTTTCGTAGGCAGATTTTTGAGGCAGAAGCTTAAAGTCCTGGAACACGGCGCCAATCTGACGACGCAGGAACGGAACCTTGCGATTCTTGATCTTCATGAGGTCCTGACCGGCAACCAGGATGCGGCCGCTCGTCGGCTTGACGTCGCGGTTGAGCGTCGACAGCAGCGTGGTCTTACCCGAGCCGGAATGACCGACCAGGAAGACGAACTCGCCCGGATAGATCTCGATGTTGATGTCGTCGAGTGCAGGCTTGTTGGGCTGTGCCGGATAGATCTTGGTGACATGCTCCATAAGGATGACGGGCTCGACACCGGCCTGCTTGGCCATCTTCTTGCGGCTGGCTTGCGGATCGATGGGCGCAAACACCGACGTAAAATCGGGGTTGTTGAGCGCGTTATCGAGGCTTGCGACCTCGGCGGCCTGATCGCTCTCGACCACCGGGACAGCAGGCTGCGTGGGATCGGGAATAGCGGCAAAGAGACCGGACTGCGCAGGCTGAGGAACCGGCGTCGCAGGGGCCATGGGGTCGGGAATGCCGGCCATGGTAGGCTGCGGCGTGGCGGCGCCAGCCTGAGGCTGCTCCACGCGAGCGGTCACGGCCTGAACGGGCTCAAAACCCGCCGTGCCGGAAAGCGCGACATCGCTGGTGGGATTGTAGGCAAAGGGATCGGATGCCGGCTGTGCCTGATCTGCCGGCTGAGCGGGGGCCTGAGCAACAGGCCGGCCCTCTGAATCCGGAGTGGCGAAACGACTGCCCTGGACGCCCGTCTGCGTCTTGGGGGCATCATCGCCCGCACCGGAGGTACGGAAGTGGTTACCCACTGGTGCTCCTTATCGTCGTGCGTTTAAACTACATGAGCGCTTAATATTTTAGCAGCATTAGCTTTGCTGCACATAAGAAGCATGGCGTGCTTAGGGATCCCGTCGGCCGGACACAGGGTTACTCTCCAAATCGTCCTCGGACATGTCGGAGCCCCCGCTGCGCGCTTCGCGCGGCGGGGGCTCCTCCGTCCTGCGGAAAGATTTGGAGAGTAACCCTGTGCCCGGCCTGCGATAACTAAGGGGTCGCTGCGTTTATCTTGGGGTGCTGCATATACAAAGCTGGAAGGGTCTGAATTGCGCTTTGTCGATATATGCCCTTTTCCCTGATGGGACCGTGCTTGAGGGGCGTCTTCATAAGTTGCGGTGAAATAGGGACTGTTTTACCAGTTAAAAGGCCTAATCAGTCCCTATTTCACCGCAACTTCTATTTGGGCTAATTGTTGCGCAACTTGAATTGGATTGATCGACTTACAGTGGCCTCGTTGGGATCTTCTTTGGTTGCGAGGCTGGTATGGTTTGTCCTTGTTGTGGCACTGAGTTGCGCGATGGTGTGAGGTACTGCACGGCTTGCGGGGTTGCCGTTCATGGCTTATCGGCTGCCTCGGCGCTTTGGATACAGCCTCGGAAGCATATTGTGGTCGTCCTTGTTTGTATGTTGACGATCGCCCTTGCCGGTGGCAGCTGGCTGGGGCTTCAGCTGTATCAGGCAATGTCTTGCTTTATATCGGCTCATTCGGAGCATGCTATTGTGCTCAACATCTCGGCCACAGGTTGGGATACCGATAACGGGGCCTCGCGTGTCCCGATACACATTACGGGCAAAACTGTCGACGGAATAACAGTCGACGAGGTTGATTATGTAGCCTCCGACGGTTCCGGCATCAACCTCATACAAGGCGTGTACACACTCGAGGCGGCAGGCTCCCCTATCGCCGCCGACGGCACGATCTATCAAATTCCATGCACGAGCGCCACGCTCACCCTCGACGATGTCTTCGCCACGGGCGAAACGATCGATCTGGCCGAGCTCGCCGAGCAAGACTCAATACTCACCTTCCGCCCCATCGGCGCCGTCGATATGACCAACAACGAGATCTACGACGCCGCATTGCTCGCCATGGCATACAAAGGCAACGATGCGCCCAGTGTGGCGGCCCTGTGCCAGGCAGCAATCAATCGTCGCGCCGCAGCCAGCACAAGCGGGAACGCCTTTAAAAGTTGCGGTGAAATACGGACTAATTAAGCCTTTAAGCTGGCAAAACAGTCCGCATTTCACCGCAACTGAAACAGGACGCCCTCTTATAGAGAGCGCCCCGTTCGCATTCCCATACTGTTGGCATGAGGCCGGCTGTGAGCCGCCTTGTCTTAGGCCAAGAACTCCTTGGAGGTCGCCACGATGTTGGCGGCGTCCAGGCCGTACTTGTGCAGGAGCTCGGCACCCGGGCCGGACTCACCGAAGGTGTCGTTGACGCCGATCTTCTTGAGCGGCGTCGGGCACTGCTCGCACAGGACGTCGGCAACGGCGCTGCCCAGGCCACCGATCACAGAGTGCTCCTCGACGGTCACGACGTGGCCGGTCTTGGTGGCGCTCTTAACGATCAGGTCGGCGTCGATGGGCTTGATGGTGTGCATGTTGATGACCTCGGCATCGATGCCCTCGGCAGCAAGCTGCTCAGCGGCCTCGAGCGCCTCGCCGACCATCAGGCCGCAGGCGATGATGGTGACGTCGGCGCCCTCGCGCATGACAATGCCCTTACCCAACTCGAACTTGTAAGTCTCGGGGTCGTTGATAACCGGCGAGGCCAGACGGGCGAAGCGCATGTACACCGGACCGTCGCACTCGTAGGCGGCGCGCGTCACGGCGCGAGCTTCAACGTCGTCGGCAGGAACGATCACGGTCATGCCGGGGATGACGCGCATGAGGGCGATATCCTCGCAGCACTGGTGCGTGGCGCCATCCTCGCCCACCGAGATACCGGCGTGCGTGGCACCGATCTTAACGTTAAGGTGTGGATAGCCGATGGAGTTGCGGACCTGCTCAAAGGCGCGGCCGGCGGCAAACATGGCAAAGCTGCTCGCGAAGGCGACGCGGCCGGTGGTTGCGATACCGGCGGCAACACCCATCAGGTTGCTCTCGGCGATGCCCACATCGAAGAAGCGGTCGGGGCAAGCGGCCTTAAACTTACCGGTCTGCGTGGCGGCGGCCAGGTCGGCGTCGAGGACCACAAAGTCATCGTGCTCGTTGGCGAGCTCGACGAGGGCCTCGCCGTAGCTTACACGCGTGGCGATTTTCTTGACGTCTGCCATCCTAGAGCTCCTCTCCGGCGGCCGTGAGCTCTGCCATGGCCTGCTCAAACTGTTCATCGTTGGGGGCCTTACCGTGCCAACCCACCTGGTTCTCCATAAAGGAGACGCCCTTGCCCTTCGTGGTCTCGGCGATAATGGCGGTCGGCTGACCCTTGGTGGCGCGGGCCTCGGCAAAGGCGGCGCGGATCTGGTCGAAGTCGTTGCCGTCGGCGAGCTCCACCACATGGAACTTGAAGGCGCGGAACTTGTCGGCGAGCGGCATGGGGTCGTTGACCTCCTCGACGGGGCCGTCGATCTGCAGGCCGTTATGGTCGACGATCACGCAGAGGTTGTCGAGCTGCTGGTTGCCGGCAAACATGGCGGCCTCCCAGACCTGGCCCTCCTCGCTCTCGCCGTCGCCCAGCAGGGCGTAGGTGCGATAGTCGTCGCCCCAGTGCTTGGCGGCAACGGCCATGCCCACGGCGGCGGAGATGCCCTGGCCAAGCGAGCCGGTGGACATGTCGACGCCCGGGGTGTCATTCATGTTGGGATGGCCCTGCAGGTGGCTGCCGATGTGGCGCAGCGTCTCGAGATCCTCCTTGGGGAAGAATCCGCGCTCGGCGAGCACGGCGTACAGACCAGGCGCGCAGTGACCCTTGGAAAGCACGAAGCGGTCGCGGTCGGCCTTGCGGGGGTCGGCCGGGTCGACGTTCATTTCCTCAAAGTACAGATAGGTCATGATGTCGGCAGCGCCGAGCGAACCGCCCGGATGGCCGGACTTGGCAGCGTGCACGCCGGTGACGATGCCCTTCCTTACCTCGTTGGCAACCTTTTTGAGCTCTTCGTCGCTCATTGTGCCTTCCTTTCATCCTCATTAGACAAAATGCGCACGGCACCGAAGGTAATCCCAACACAGCCGCAATGCACGTACGTCATTCATTATGCTGGAAACTGATGGCTTTACCAGAGTTTTTATCATTATTTGAACAATTTAGCAGGCAGAACCGCTGATGAAACGGTTTATCAATGTGAACGTCTTTTGGATGGAACGCGATCGACCCTACGCGCTAATGTCCTTGAATCCCTCGCCGAAGGCTTCCGTAACGTCAGCGACCGTCACAATGGCGCGAGGATCGCGCTCGCGCACAATCGTCTTGAGGGTATTGAGCTCTCGACGGCTCACGATGACCATAATCACCGGCTTCTCGGCACCCGAATACATGCCAGTCGCCTTAAACTTGGTACAACCACGACCCAGGCCATACATGATATCGGCAGCGATATCAGGGAACTTGTCCGAGATGATGAGTACCATACGGCGTTTGTTGCCACCATCGACCACGGCATCGATCACGTAGCCGCTAATGACCATCGAAAGGCCTGCATATAGTGCGTTTTCGATTGAAAAGACCGGAGCCGACAGCGCACACACGGCAACGTCGATTGCCATGACGGTCGAGCCCACCGGCAGCGAGGTATTACGCGAGATGATTTGGCCAATCGTGTCCGAGCCGCCGGTGTTGGCGCCGGCGCGCAACACCATGCCGTAACCGATGCCCGTAATAATGCCGCCCCACATGGCGGGAAGCATCAGGTCCGCATCCGCCAGAGGTGCTACAAACGGGGCGAACAGATCGGTAAAGAAGCCCAGCAGCACAAAGCCCGTCGCGGTCTGCACCACGTAGAACATGCCACCTTCGCGCATAACGACCAGCAACAGTAAGGCGTTCATCACGATCGTCTGAATACCAACGGGAAGCGATAGGCCGCGCGATGCACCGACCGCCTGGATAATGGTGGCAAGGCCCGTAACGCCACCGGCGGCAAGGCCGTTGGGAATCAAAAACAGGTCGGTCGCAATAGCGGCCAGAGCGCACCCCAACATAATCTGGGGCAGGTCGTGAAAGAAGTTCATCGAAAGAATGCGCTTGATGTCCAGACGGTATGCCATGCTGCCTCCCTCAAAAAAGCGCACCCCATCGGATGCGCTTTGAACTTCTTCTTGTATTCGATTCTACCGATTCGCCGGACAAAAACCACCCCTGCGCAGGGTTTGCTCTGGATACAAAACCACACCGCTCGGAGGGTTTTAATCCATTTCCACATAAACCCGGGCGGTTTAAGCAGACGGGGTCTCCGCGTCAGCGTTGCCGGTGGCCCAGCGATGGTAGCCAATAACAAACGGGTCCAGGTCGCCATCGTCAAGAACGGCCTCGACATTGCTGGTCTCCACACCCGAGCGCAGATCCTTGACCATCTGGTACGGGTAGAGCACGTAGCTGCGAATCTGGTTGCCAAAACCAATCGTGGTCTTGGGTCCGCGAATCTCATCGAGCGCCTCGGCGCGCTTCTCGAGCTCAATCTCGTACAGACGAGCCTTGAGGATCTGCATGCACGCGGCCTTGTTCTGGATCTGGCTGCGCTCATTTTGACAGGTAACCACAATGCCGCTCGGGAAATGCGTCACGCGCACGGCGGAGTCGGTGGTGTTGACGCCCTGACCGCCCGGGCCGCTCGCGTGGTACACGTCCACGCGGATGTCATCGGGACTGATTTCGATGTCGATATCATCGGGTAGCACGGGGATGACCTCGACGCCGGCAAACGTGGTCTGGCGGCGCTTCTTGTCGTCGGTGGGGCTAATGCGAACCAAGCGGTGGACACCGGCCTCGGCGCGCAGCATGCCAAATGCGTCCTTGCCCTCGACGGTAAAGGTCGCGCGGTCGATGCCGATGACCTCGGCCGCGGGACAGTCGTTGATGGTGACCTTCCAGCCGCGACGCTGGCAATACTTCATGTACATCTTAAAGAGCATGAAGGTCCAGTCCTGGGCCTCCAGACCACCCTGTCCGGGCTTGATGGTCACAATGGCATCGCCGTGATCGAACTCACCGGTAAACCAGCTCGAAAGCTCAAGCTCATCGATGGCACGGGCCAGACGTTCTGCCGTAGCGGCAGCCTCCTCGCGCAATGCGGCGGCGTCGGGGTCATCCCCCATCTCCTCGGCAAGCTCCAGCGCGGCGCGGGCATCGGAAAGCTCGCCGCGCGCGGTGTCCACGGCAGCGATATCTTCCTTGGTACGCGCGATCTCCTCCATAGTGGCACGGGCGGCGTCGGCGTCATCCCAAAAGCCAGGGGCAACACTTTTGGCCTCGAGCTCGGTCACGCGCGTGCGCTTTTCGTCCAGGTGGAGATACGACTCGACCTCGCCGAGCCGGTCCGCGAACGCGTCCAGCTCGGCGGGCGTTACCTCTAAAGCCTCAGCCATTAACGATTCCTGCCGTGGCAGTACTTAAACTTCTTGCCGCTACCGCAGGGGCACGGGTCGTTGCGGCCCACGTTGACGTACGGATCGTCGCTCTCGGACTTGCGATAGGTGGTCACCTTGCCACCGTTGTTGACGGCAGCCGGACCACCCTGGACAGCCGTGCGGGCCTGCACCTGCGCCTGCTTGCGCAGCACCGAGTCGCCGTTATCACCATCGACCTCGGCAGGACCGGAGAAGCGCGCGCCCTCGAGCGCGGGCTCTTCCTTGTGCTCCACGGCACGCGGGGCAGCCTTGATCTCGATGCGCAGAACCGTGCGCAGGTAATCCTCATACATGGTATCGACGAGTATCTGGAACGCGCCGTAGGCCTCGGTCTTGTACTCAACCAGCGGGTCGCGCTGGCCAAAGCCGCGCAGGCCGATGCCGGTCTTGAGGTAGTCCATCTCCTGCAGGTAGTTCATCCAGCGGGTATCGATGACGCGCAGCATGACCTGGGTGTTGAGCTCGCGCATCAGGTCCTCGCCCAAGCGCTCGGCCTTCATGTTGTAGCACTTCTCTACGTAAGCCAGGACATCGGCAGCCAGGGCCTCATAATCCTCGTCGGGGAACTTCGGCGTATCGATGTGGCCGGTGAGCTCCACAACCCACTTGCGCAGGCCCTCCAGGTCGCGCTCGCCATCGTGACTGTCCTTGGTGCAGAACTCCTGAACGCAGCGGTACACGGTGTCGTGCATGACCTCGGTGATGTGGTCGGTCAGGTCCTTGCCGTCCAGAATCTTATTGCGCTCAGCGTAGATGACCTGGCGCTGCTTGTTCATGACGTCGTCGTACTCAAGGACGCTCTTGCGCATGGAGAAGTTGATGCTCTCGACCTTGTGCTGGGCGCTCTCGACGGCCTTTGAGATGATCTTGTGCTGGATGGGCATGTCGTCGCCCATGTCGGCCGTGACCATCATCTTGGAGACGCGGTCCATCTTGTCGCCGCCGAACAGGCGCATGAGGTCGTCCTCGAGCGACAGGTAGAACTGGGTCTCGCCCGGATCGCCCTGACGGCCGGAGCGGCCGCGCAGCTGGTTGTCGATACGACGGGACTCGTGGCGCTCGGTGCCGATGACGGTCAGGCCGCCGGCGGCAAGCACGCGCTCGCGCTCGGCCTTGCAGGTCTCCTTGGCCTCGGCGTTAAACTGCTCGAGCTGCTCGGGCGTCACGTCCTCCATGGTCAGGCCCTCGTACTCAAGGCGCTCGCGCACCAGCTCGTCGGGGTTGCCGCCCAGCAGGATGTCGGTACCACGACCGGCCATGTTAGTAGCGATGGTCACGGCGCCGTAGCGTCCGGCCTGGGCAACGATATGAGCCTCGCGCTCGTGATGCTTAGCGTTGAGGACCTCGTGCGCGATGCCGCGCTTGGTAAGGGCGGCCGACAGCTTCTCGGAGCTTTCGATGGAGACGGTGCCCACCAGGACCGGCTGGCCCTTGGCGTGACGTCGCTCGACGTCATCGGCAACGGCGTTGTACTTGGCCTGGATGGTGCGGTACACCAGGTCCTCATGGTCAACACGCTGAACGGGCTTGTTGGAGGGGATGACCTCAACGGGCAGCTTGTAGATCTCGCGGAACTCGGCATCCTCGGTGAGTGCCGTACCGGTCATGCCGGAGAGCTTGTCATACAGACGGAAGTAGTTCTGCAAGGTGATAGTGGCCAGCGTCTGGTTCTCCTCGCGTACAAGCACGCCCTCTTTGGCCTCGATGGCCTGGTGCAGGCCCTCGGAGTAACGGCGGCCTTCCATAATGCGGCCGGTGAACTCGTCGACGATCTTGACCTCGCCGTTGGTGACCACATACTGCTTGTCGCGGTGGAACATGTACTGGGCCTTCAGCGCCTGCTGCAGGTGGTTGACCAGCTGGCCGGAGAGATCGGCATAGATGTCATCGATACCCAGGCGGCGCTCGATCTTCTTAAGACCGCGCTCGGTGGCAGCGATGGTGTGCTTGGCCTCGTCCATGACGTAGTCGCCCGTGGGTTCAACATCCTCGGTGGCGGTAAGCATATCGTGCGACACGTCCTCGCCGCGCTCAAGGCCACGCACGGCACGCGCGAAGTCCTTGTAGGTACTGGCGGACTTGGTGCCAGCGCCCGAGATGATCAGCGGGGTGCGAGCCTCATCGATCAGGATGGAGTCAACCTCGTCGACGATGGCGTAGTTGTGGCCGCGCTGCACGCGCTGCTCGGGACGGGTAACCATGTTGTCGCGCAGGTAATCAAAGCCGAACTCGGAGTTGGTGCCATAGGTGACGTCGGCCTGGTAGGCCGGGCGCTTGAGCTCGAGCGGCATGTTGTTCTGGAGCAGACCGACGGTCATGCCCAGGTACTTATAGATGCGGCCCATCCACTCGGAGTCGCGCTTGGCCAGGTAATCATTGACAGTAACGACGTGCACGCCCTTGCCGGCAATAGCGTTGAGATAGCCGGCCAACGTGGAGACGAGGGTCTTACCTTCGCCGGTCTTCATCTCGGCGATGTGGCCCTCGTGCAGTGCCATGGCGCCGATGAGCTGCACGTCAAAGTGACGCATGCCCGTGATGCGCTTGGAAGCCTCGCGCACGGTGGCAAAGGCCTCGGGGAGCATGTCGTCGAGCGACTCACCGTTGGCGTAACGCTCGCGGAACTTATCGGTCTGGCCGCGGAGTTCCTCCTCGGTCATCTTCTCAAACTGGGGCTCAAGACCGTTGATCTGGTCGACGATCTTGTAGTAGCGCTTAAGGTCCTTATCGGATCCAAAGGACAGCAGCTTTGACATGAATCCCATGTGGTTTTCCTTTTTGGCCATCGCCCACGCCGTGCAGCTGCGGGCGAGTTAAACACAGATGATTGTACTTTAGCCAAACAAGGCGCGGCCTATACGGTCGACCTCGACCGCCACGTAATAACTATGACCAACCTGCCGCAATGGAACGGGTTTATTTTGGCAGGTTTTATCTGAGCAAACGCCGTCTCTCTGCCATTTGGTGCCACGGGGACAGGTTAGCTTGCACCAATAAAAAGAAAAGGGCCGCGCACCCAAATGGATGCACGGCCCTCATGCCATGAATGCGAGTGATTCCGCGGCGAGCTATTTACTCAGCAGCCTCGGTGGTCTCGGCCTCGGCAGCGGCCTCCTCGACGGGAGCCTCTGCGGGAGCCTCGGCGGCCTGCTTGGCAGCCTCCTCGGCGAACTTAGCGGCACGCTTAGCCTTCTCGGCAGCCTTAGCCTCAGCGGCGGCCTTGCGAGCGGCCTCGGCCTCAGCAGCCTTGGCGGCCTTGGCAGCCTTGGCCTCCTCAGCCTTCTTGAGCTGGGCGGCAGCGGCGCCACCGAACTTGTCGGCGAAGCGCTGGACGCGTCCACCGGTGTCGACGAACTTCTGCTGGCCGGTGTAGAACGGGTGGCACTCGTTGCAAAGCTCGACCTTCATCTCAGACACGGTAGCGTGCGTCTTGAAGGTGTTGCCGCAGGAGCACGTCACCGTGCACTCGACATACTGGGGATGGATACCCTGCTTCATGGTAGGACTCCTTATTGGTCAGGCGCTGGTTACCGATCAGCGCATAAGGCGTCTTGGTTTCCGACCAAGACAACAAACTTGGCTATGGTACCACGGCGCCGCGCGTCCCACAAAAGGTTCACGGTCTTTTCGGAACGACACGAATCTGACCCATCGAAACACATCTCCACCGTTCCTTCAACTGGGAAAATGCCGTCCCCGGGGCCTGAGAAGGGCCCCGGGGACGTTCGACTGACTGCGGGAACGGCCTTTCCGCTCAATGTGTTCGGCTGAGATCGGAAATCAACCAAACTGAACTAGGCTCAGTTGACATGGTTAAAAACGAGGGGCGACGCTTTTGCGTCGCCCCTCGTCCCGGCCGGGTTGCTTTAGTTGTACACACGGTAGTTACACTTGAACTGGGTTATGTGTCCATAGCTGGAGCGGTACCAACCCGATGTATAGCTGATTACTTCTGGGCCTAGATATTCGTATCTCTTGTTGTAGCGAAGCTCACGGTAGGTCGTGTCGTACTCTGCTACGTAAAACGTGTCTCCAGAGAAGGCTTTGTACCGGTCTTTAACCGTCGAAGCCATGTACGCGGGTTCGACATCGCCTTTCTCTCCGTTGAGCGCATAGACGGGTGCCGCGATTCCGCATAAAGCCGTTGCCACGAGGATGGCGTAGACAGCCATGCGCGACGCATTGGACTTCAGCTGTTCAAATAGTTTCATGTCATTCACCTCCCTCGTATGTATCGAGGTATTCCTGCTTGAGCGTCTGCGAGGACGACTCGGTCTTTTTCACGAGCGTGCCGGACTCGATGAAGTAGAACGAGTCGGTGAGGTCTGCCAGGTCGTCGAGTAGATGGCTTGAAATGAGCACGCTGCGTCCCCGCGCCACCTCGCTGCGCATCGCGT
>URIA01000045.1 GCA_900547765.1 uncultured Collinsella sp.
GTCAACAGCGACGGCAATGCCAACTACCCCTCCGCGACGGACGTCTGGGTTCGCCCCCGCCCCGGCTTCCTCGTCGGCTAGCCAGCCGAGTGCTCTATACTCTGCTTCTAGGCGACCGCCTTGCGCGGTCGCCTCCTGCCCGCGAAGCGGGCCGGGTTTTTCGCCAGTTTCCCCAGGAGGTGCACGTGAGCGGCGTCTACCAGCGCAACCGCGAGGTGTCCGAATACAAGTTCTTCACGCAGGCCATCGCCATCCGCGTGGAGGTCAACAAGCTGATGGCGTCCTCCTCGGTAGTGCCCAAGGCCTACAGGCTGCTGAACGCGGTGCCGACCGTGGAGACGGCGCGCGGCATCGTGTACAACGTCAACCGCGCCGACTGCTTCTACCCCAACACCTCGTTCAACGCGCTGGAGAGGAAACGCTACCTGACGCTGGCCATAGCGGACTGCGAGCAGCTTATGCTGGACATGCAGTGCCTCATGGATATCGGCCTGCCCGTGAACGCCAACCGCTTCGAGGAGCTGGCGGCCATGGTCGAGGAGGAGATCAAGCTGCTGAAGGGCGCGCGCAAGAACGTGCGCGTCACCGGCAAGAAGTCCACCGAGGAGCGCATAGCCGAGGCCGAGGCCGAGCTAGAGCGCCTGCGTTCGCTATAATGGACGGCGGTCCCGCCTTGTATATCGGTACAACTGGTGGCTGCGTTCCGTCATGGGTGGCTCGTCGTCCAACGTGTGCTACGTCAACAACAACGGCAATGCCAACTACAACTCCGCGACGAACGTCTGGGTTCGCCCCCGCCCCGGATTCCCTTATTGCCAGACCGAGTAGGCCCCAGAGCCGAAAGCAGAGCGCGAAGAGGAAGGAAGGCGCGACCGTCGGGCATGCGCCCGTAAATACGCACCCCGCGAGGGTGGCCGGACGCTGCTTGCATGGCGCGGCGCTCCGTGGCTTCGCCGCGTTTCATGGCCATACCTCAAGCGGCTGCCAGAGCCACACTGAGAGCCGTGCGGGGTGCCTTCGATGAACTCCGAGGAAAGAAGGGCCGCGCGCCGCAAGCGCCGCGAGGAGAGGCGCGCCAAGGCCAAGGCCGAGCGCGTGAAGCCGTGCACCCTTGAGGCCGTGGCCGACCTCAACAGCCTTTGCAAGGCCTCCAAGCAGGCGGCGGGCGGCGTGATGTGGAAGTCCTCCACGCAGCGTTATATGAAGGACTATCTGCGAAACGCGGTCAAATCGAGGAACGACCTTCTGGAGGGCCGCGACATATGCCGGGGCTTCATCCGCTTCGACCTGTGGGAGCGCGGCAAGCTGCGCCACATCAGCGCCGTGCACTTCCCAGAGCGAGTGATTCAGAAGTCGCTTTCTCAGAACGCCCTCGTACCCGCGATAGTCCCGACACTCATAACGGCCAACTCCGCCAACATCAAGGGGCGCGGCACCGACTACGCCCTGAAGCTGCTCAAGCGCCACCTGGCCGACCACTGGCGGCGGCACAGGCGCGAGGGATACATCCTTTTGGGCGACTTCTCAGATTACTTCGCCCGCATAGCCCACGAACCCGTCAAGCGGCAGGTGGCCGACGCACTGCTCGATCCGCGCGTGGTCGCCCTCGAGCACCGCCTGATAGACGCACAGGGCGAGGTGGGCCTGGGTCTGGGCAGCGAGCCGAACCAGATATGCGCGGTGGCCCACCCCAACCGCATCGACCACTACGTGACCGAGATGCTGCGCCCTGAGGCCTACGGGCGCTATATGGACGACTTCTACCTGATCCACGAGAGCAAGGAGTACCTGCAGGTGTGCCTGCTGCTGATAGGGCGCAAGTGCGCCGAGCTGGGCATAGAGCTGAACCCGCGCAAGACCCGCGTGGTGAAGCTGTCGCGCGGCTTCACGTGGCTGAAGAAGCGCATCTTCTACACGGAGACGGGCCGCATAGTCGTGAAGCCGTGCCGCGACTCCATCACGCGCGAGCGCCGCAAGCTGAAGAAGATGGCCCGCATGGTCGCCGATGGCGTCATGACCCCCGAGCAGGTTGAGCGGAGCTACCAGAGCTGGCGCGGCGGCATGAAGCGGCTGGACGCGCACCGCAGCGTTTTGGCCATGGACGCGCTGTACCACAGCCTGTTCGAAAATCTCGCGCGGGAGGGGGGGGTGCTCAATGCAGGCCAACCCGAGGGACGATTCAAGCGGAGGCAAGCCCTCGCAATAGCGGAGAACCGGCAACTCAAAGCAGCGGCCTAAGCGAAGCGGCCGCGAAATAACAGAAGCATCGAAGGCGTGCCGCGGCGCGCCTTCTTTCTTTGCGCCCATCGAAGCGGCCCGGCAATCTCACGGCGCCAATACGATGGCGACACATTCCCCGACAAGAGAGGAGTCCGCATGGACACTGAGGAAGACATGCCGCGCCCCAACGAGCTTCAAGACGGCACCATGGCCGAGGTCAACGCCCTGCGCGATCTGCTGTCGCAGATCGGCGACCCCGACGCGGCGCACGACGCGGGCGTTATCGACGATGACGAGTACGTTGAGCGGAAGGCGCGAAAGCTCGCCTACACCGCGGCCGTCGCCGCCTACGGAAAGGGTGAGGCCCCGGACGTGGACAAGCTGCTTGAGCAGATGCGCGAGAAGGTCGCCGAGCCCAGCCAAACCGAGACCAACACGGCAAACATCGACTACCTGATGATGACGGTCGGGGGTGAACAGTAATGGCGGGACGCGTCAAGGCTGCAACCACGGCGGCGCACTCGAAGAACTATGACAAGGTGAGGCGCTACTACGAGCGCGGCCTCTGGACCAAGGCCATGGTGCATCGAGCCGTGGCCTGCAAGTGGATCACATGCGACGAATATGAGGAGATCGTCGGAGAAGAGTACGCGGAGGAGGTTTAGGGTGCCGGCGCTGAGCATCGGGGAGGCAACGTCGGTCCTCTCGGCCGCCGTTGTGATTGTCACGTTCTTCATCGGGCGCGTCTCCGTATCCAAAACATCGTCTGCCAAGGAGCAGCGGACCGAAGACAAGCTCGACAGCCTTTGCGGCGACACGAGCGAGATCAAGGATGGCGTCAAGGAGATCAACCGCAAGCTCGACGACCACGGCGAGCGCCTCACGAAGGTCGAGCAACAGGTCATCACCTTGTTCAACCGGCTCGACCGCGTCGAGAAGAATTACGACCTGCATCACGGTATCGGCGGGTCAGATTAGGAGCTGAAAAATGAAAATCAACTGGGCCCTTCGCTTCAAGAATAAGCAGACGCTCGCGGCATTGGCCGCCGCCGTAATCAGCGCAGCCTATCAGGTGCTCGGAATCCTCGGAGTCGTGGCGCCTATCTCCCAGGGGTCGCTCATCCAGCTCGTCGGAATCATCCTGACCGTTCTCGCCGGCTTCGGCGTGATCGTCGATCCGACCACCAAGGGCGCGTCGGACTCGAAGCGTGCCATGTCGTACAGCGAGCCCCATGCCGCATATGACGCCAAGGCGGTTGAGTAGGCCATGGCCATCACACAGCGCGAGGCCTTCGCGCAGGTCATGGAACACCTCGTCTCCCATGATGGGGGCGGCGGTCACGGATACTCGCAGGCCAACCGCATGGGGGACGGAACGACCGAGACGATTTGTCTGTCCGACGGCACCACCGTCACTATTGCCGGTGGCGATCGCGACTGTTCCTCGGCCGTGGTGACCGCCCTCCGCGCGGTCGGCGTCAATACCTTCGGAGCCTCGTATACCGGAAACATGCGGGAGCAGCTGCTCAAGACGGGCCTTTTCGGCTGGCGTAAGATGGGCGTCAAGTCCGCCCAGCGTGGAGACATCTACCTCAACGAGAAGTGCCACACCGCCGTGTGCGTCTCTCCCTATGGATCCGCTCGCGGCGACCTCTTGGCCCAATTCTCCATTTCTGAAAAGGGGACCGTCACCGGCACCAAGGGCGACCAGACCGGGCGCGAGTCCAACATCAAGGCGTACTACAGCTACCCATGGGACGGCACGCTCTACTGGCTTGGCGACGGCAAGACACTGAATGGGTCAAATACGGAAGTCGCGGACAATACGGTCCCGAGCCTCGGAGACACGCGATATTTCGGCCCGAAGATGGCCAAGGAGCTGCAATGCCAGCTCGGCACGACTGCCGATGGCGTGATCTCCGGTCAATGGCCGGCGAATGAGCGATACCTTTGGGCATGCGACCGCGGCGTAATCGAGTACGTCAAGGGCGGGGTTGGCTCGAATGCCGTCCGCGCCCTGCAGGACAAGGTCGGATGCAAAGTCTATCCCGTGGTCGGCGGTGTTCAGGCGCGACAGATGGGTTCGGGAACGGTCTTCAAACACCAGCAGTGGCTCATCGCTCAAGGTATCTCGTGCGGATCATCGGGTGCGGACGGATACCAGGGCCGCGACACCAACGTCGCCATCGGCCAAGCGCTCGTCAAGCAACTCTATCGATAGGTGTGCATATGAATCCATTTGATATCTGTTTTATTGTCGGCGCTGCTGCAGGACTGCTGACCGGTCTTCTCGGATGGGCAATCGTGCGCGTCGGCAGCCAAAAAGACTTTAGAAATTGATAGATGCAGCCCCTCCCCGGCATGAACTGCCGGGGAGGGGCTTTATGCATTGCCAGATATCCGTCAATATCCGTTCTGCAATGCAGTTTCAGTGCGGTGAGAGCGTGTGGAAACATAACTACCTGCGATTTTGCTGCTACAAGGCACTCCATAACATCACGTTCAAGACTCTTAATCCCAAGGTCCAGGGTTCGACCCCCTGACGGCCCACCCAAAGATTGTTAAAGCGACTGGCACAGGCTGGTCGCTTTTTTGTTGACCTCGCATGGGGTCGAACCCGTCGGGGCGCGAAGCTGAGAAAACGCGTAAGCGTTTACCAGCGCAGCGCGCAAGGCGCGAAGCGCCGCAGCGACCGCCTGCGAAGCAGGCTGACCCCCTGACGGCCCACCAAAGCATTGTAAAGCGACTGGCTTCGGCTGGTCGCTTTTTTGTTGACCTTGCATGGGGTCGAACCCGAAAGGGCGCGGAGCTGAGTAATCTGCACCGTGATTCCCTTAGGGAAACACGGCTAAAGCCCCATAAACGTGCTCTCCTTATGAGAATTATGCTCACGGGGCTCGATGCATGTTGAGAAGTTGTGATCAAACTCAAAGTGAGAATCGATTTAGTCTGCTCGATAGTGCGATCCGAGACTTTCGGTTCGCTTACGCATGGCTTTGACCATTTCCTGTGCTAGTTGAATCTGCGATTGCAGGCGGGCGAGGGCTGCGACTTCGCTGTCCTGGGCTTTCTGTGTGCTCAAGGTCGTTGCCTCTGTCTTCAAGCCCTCAAGCTCGTGTAGTGCCTCGGATAGGCCCGTCTCGGTGCGGTTGATCATGCAATAGGTGCTCATCGTGTGCTTAAGGCTGTGTGTCAGGCGTTCGGCATCTGCTGTAGCTGTGCCATGCTGGGGGAGGGCGATATCCGCCTTCAGGGCTGTCTCAGGCTCTTTCTGCGCTGCAAGGGCTGCCGATGCGCCCGCGATGCGTCCGAACACGATGCCGTTGGCGCTTGACAAGCCACCAATGCGGTCGGCGCCGTGCATGCCGCCTGTTGCCTCGCCACAGGCGTAGAGGCCCTCAACGCCCGTGTACGCGGTCTTGTCGATCCTGATGCCGCCGTTGGCGGCGTGGGCATACATCGCCACGCGCATCTCGTCGGTCGGCGCAATGCCGTGCTCGTCTTGTAGCCAGGTGGCAAAAGTCTGCACAAACTCTGGGACATCCTCGCGAGGGAAGTCGTAGTGGAGCGCTAGGCCTTCGGCACCCGCTTGATCGATGGCAAGATCGATGGCGCGGGAAGCCAGGCGCGATGTGAAGGGGCCATATCCGGAGCGCTGTTCAAGCAAATCGTCCAGTTTGTCGTCGGCAATATCTTCCGGCTGGTCTACATGTACGTAGCGCCAGGTTTTCTCGTTGAAGACCAGGTTGCGCTTGGGCTCGATGAAGCCCGGCATCATCTGCATAAACTCTATATTAGTAAGCGATGCACCGTGCGCCAGTGCGATGGCCTGCGAGGAGCTGAGCACGTCGGCGGAAGTGAGGCTTCGCTCGAACAAGCCACCCGTGCCGCCCGCAGCGATGATAGTGGCCTTGGCTGCCATAGGCACGAGATGCTCATTTGCGCGGTCGTAGAGAACGGCGCCGGCTATCTTTCCGTTCGAATCTTCAATAAGGTCGATAAGCTCATGGCGGGGGAGCAGACGGATGCCAAGTGACTCAATCTGGGCTGTCAGGGCGTCCTCAAGGGGCTTGCGGGTGAGACCGCGCCACATACGCGTCTTGTGGTCAAAGCAGGGGATAAACTGCTTTTGCTGGGCGCTCTCGGCGCTTTGCGGACGCTGAAGCTCAACACCCAGGTCCTCCTCGAGCCATTGAATAGCCTGAGGAATACCGTGGACGAAGGTCTGGACAAGCGTGGGGTCGGCAACGCCGCCGCCCACAGCTTGGATGCTGTCGATGAGGTCCTGCTCGTCGTCTGAGTCGGTGGGGCCGATAAGGCCCAGGCCCCAGGTGCCGGGGAAGAAGCTCGATCCGCTCATGGTCTTACCGGCGCTTGCCACAGCGACGGTTGCGCCCGTGCGTGCCGCTTCGATGGCGGCACAAAGGCCCGCAATGCCAGATCCAATTACCAGTACATCAGTCGATTCCATCGGATTCCTTTCTCGTCCGGCGCATTGTCGCACGGGTGATCGGCAATGGGGCCGCAAAGACTCGGCAAATCGGTAAAGGGCAAATATGGCAGGTGGGCGTCAGGTGGACTCGGCCACTTCGGTCGGCCCATTTGATAAGTTGCGGTGGAATACGGACTGTTTTGGCCTGTATGGATGCAATTCAGTCCGTATTTCACCGCAACTGATACATCGGACCCTTTAATAAGAGTAACCAATTTGAGACGGGGCAAACAAAAAGAGCCGCTACCTCGAAAGGTAGCGGCTCCAAAGCTCAACTATATGAGCATCGCGCGGGCGCGATTAGGCCTTGAGGGCCTCCTCGACGGCGACAGCGCAGGCGACGGTGGCACCGACCATGGGGTTGTTGCCCATGCCGATGAGACCCATCATGTCAACGTGCGCAGGCACGGAGGAAGAACCGGCGAACTGGGCGTCGGAGTGCATGCGGCCCATGGTGTCGGTCATGCCGTAAGAGGCAGGGCCGGCGCCCATGTTGTCCGGGTGCAGGGTACGGCCAGTGCCGCCACCAGAAGCGACGGAGAAGTACTTCTTGCCAGCCTCGATGCGCTCCTTCTTGTAGGTGCCAGCGACGGGGTGCTGGAAGCGCGTGGGGTTGGTGGAGTTACCGGTGATCGAGATGTCGACGTTCTCGTGCCACATGATGGCAACGCCCTCGCGGACGTCGTCGGAGCCGTAGCAGTTAACGGCAGCGCGGGGACCATCGGAGTAGGGGATGGTCTCGACGACCTTGAGCTTGCCCGTGTAGTAGTCGAACTGGGTCTTCACATAGGTGAAGCCGTTGATGCGGGCGATGATCTGGGCGGCGTCCTTGCCCAGACCGTTGAGGATAACGCGCAGCGGCTTCTTGCGAGCCTTGTTGGCGTTCAGAGCAAGACCGATAGCGCCCTCGGCGGCAGCGAAGGACTCGTGGCCGGCCAGGAAGGCGAAGCACTCGGTGTCGTCGGAGAGCAGCATAGCGCCCAGGTTGCCGTGGCCCAGACCGACCTTACGGTCCTCGGCGACGGAGCCGGGAACGGTGAAGGCCTGGATGCCCTCGCCGATGATGGCGGCAGCCTCAGAAGCGGACTTGGCGCCACGCTTGACAGCGAGAGCGCAACCGAGGGTGTAGGCCCACTCGGCGTTCTGGAAGGCGATGGACTGGGTGTTGTTGACGATCTCACGCGGGTTGAAGCCCTTGTCGGTGCAGATCTGCAGAGCTTCCTCGAGGGAGGCGATGCCGTTGTCGGCGAGGCACTTGTTGATCTTGTCAGCGCGGCGCTCGTAACCTTCGAACGTAACAGTCATAGTTATTTCCCTCCCTTTCTACTCGTGAACCGGGAACACGCTGGCGACGGAGTGAGTCTCCTCGTCGGTGCGCGGGTCGATGTACTTGGCAGCGTTCTCCCACTGACCATAGTGGCCCATAGCGCCAGCGATGGCCTCCTCGGGGGTCTTGCCGGCCTTGACGGCGTCGGTAAACTTGCCGAGGTTCAGGAACTCGAATGCGATGATCTCGTTCTTGTCGTTGAGAGCCATGCGGGTGACGTAGCCCTGAGCGAGCTCGAGGTAACGAGCGCCCTTGGCCTTGGTGCCGAACATGGTGCCGACCTGAGAGCGAAGGCCCTTGCCGAGGTCGTCGAGGGAGGCGCCCACGGGCAGACCGCCCTCGGAGAACGCGGTCTGGCTGCGGCCGTAAACGATCTGCAGGAAGATCTCGCGCATAGCAACGTTGATGGCGTCGCAGACGAGGTCGGTGTTGAGGGCCTCGAGGATGGTCTTACCGGGAAGGATCTCGGAAGCCATGGCGGCAGAGTGGGTCATGCCCGAGCAGCCGATGGTCTCAACGAGGGCCTCCTCGATGATGCCGTCCTTGACGTTCAGCGTGAGCTTGCAGGCGCCCTGCTGAGGTGCGCACCAACCCACACCGTGCGTAAGACCGGAGATGTCGGAAATCTCCTTAGCCTGGACCCACTTGCCCTCCTCGGGGATGGGTGCGGGGCCGTGGTATGCACCCTTGGCAACGGGGCACATGTTCTCCACTTCCTGTGAGTACTGCATGCCTCTCCTCTCTATCGTGTTGGCGTCCCGTCTGGGGGCCGTGGCTGGCGATTGCCGGGCGACCCTTCGAAAGGGACATGACATGCAGCCCTTATAATACCGCGAAATGCACGGAATATTCGGCGAACGGCTCAGTTTTCGTAGCGAGAAGTCCAGAAGTTTTAATTGAAACGGTTTAACTCTATGTTCTGTGGTCGCGAACTTCCGTAGAGGGGGTCCGTCTTGGGCAAGCTATTGGTCAGCTCTTGTAAGCATTGCGGGGGTTGACCTGTTGCAACGGTGCCGTTCGCCGCCTGATTACTGCCTTTGGCCGCGCGAGTGTATTGTTTTGCGTGAATGTTTTGATGGCACGCTTCAATCGTGCTGTATTGGATGGCAAGCAGATCCCGGCGAAGGGAGCGCCATGCAGCGCGTTTGGAGAACGGTTACCGGCTTTTACCATGTCTGTGCCCGCGGTACGGGCAAGCGGCTCATCTTTGAGGGCGATGACGACCGGTGGGAGTTTTTGGAGCTGATGCGCAAGTGCTGCCGCGAGGAGGGCGTGACGGTTATCGCCTGGTGCCTTATGGGCAATCACGTGCATTTGGTGCTTGCAGATTACGAGGACAGGATGAGCGCGGCGATGCACCGTCTGCTTTTGACGTACGCGCGGCGGTTCAATAAACGCACGGGGCGCACAGGCCATCTGTTCCAGAACCGTTTTGACCGGCGTTCGCTCGATACCGATTGGCAGGTGATGGAGGCTATTCGCTCCGTACACGCCGATCCGCAGGAGGTGGGCATCAGTCTCATTGAGCGTTATCCCTGGAGCAGCTTTGCGGAGCATTTGTGCGCTTACGACGGTGACGCGGCCGATGTCGCGAGGGGATTTTCTGATCCTTCTTGCGTGCTTGAGCTTTTTGGTTCTGCCGAGGGCTTTATTGCCTATTCGCTTTCGACGCCCGCGGGCAGTGAGCCAGCGCTGTGCGATATGAAAGAGACAGAGTGGGAACGCCACGCCTTTGCCGGCAAGATGGCGAAGAGCCTCGGGGTTCCGCTCCACGGGGTTAAAGCCGCGCCGTCGGCGCAGCGCAATATCGTCATTCTTGGATTGCACGATGCCGGTTTTACGGTGCGTCAGATTGAGCGATATACGGGGATTGGCAAAAGTACCGTTTCTCGTATCGTGCGTGCCTGTGCACGAACGGCGGTGCAGACTGGCCGAAACGTGGCGTAGGACTGCCTGTGCACCGCAGCTGGGGTCGCCCATATGCCACAACCATTGTTCTAAAAGCTTGGTACGGTAACTGCACTTCTTAATATGCATAGAAAAATCGCCATCTTGCATAAAATAACGGCTCGGTCCGGGTTTGCCCGTGCCTACCCCCGTCTGCGCCGTGCAAAAAACGGAGTTTTCAGCATCGTGTTGCTGTCGGCACCGCCGCAATCTTGCAACATACGGGTCCCGAAGCTATTGATTCCCGCCGTTGCGCCCCCGAAGCGCGTGCCTGCGTCCCGTCAGACCGCGATGCTTGTTCTAAAACACAATATATATGCGCCTAAAGACGTTGATTAACGCTTTCGATGCGTATACACACAGCTTGGCGTGCTGAATACTCGCAAAAATGCACGCCGCTCCCTATGGGACCCGTCTGCGGCAGGCGCGAAGCGAGTCGGAGCTTCGCAGAACGGGGCTTGGCGCATTGCTTGGCGGGCCCGGGGCCCTGCCGCAGGCCTTTGGTGCTGTGGAAAACGCCCGTGCTCGCGTCTGGCTGTGTGGCAAATGTCAGACGGGGCGCCGGACGCGCGGACTTTGTGCGTTCGCGCTCATTAGGTAAAAACAGAGCCGCCCGTATCGGGCGGCTCGGCAATCAAAAACCTTGGATTCGGGGCATAAACTACTGGTTAGCTTGCCCCTCGAGCATGCCGTCGAGGGTGCGCCAGGCGAGCTCGGCGCATTTGACGCGGGCGGGCATGTGCGAGATGTCCTGGAGCTGGGCGGCTTCGTCCAGGTCTTCCAGGTCGTCCTCGGAGAGCTTCTCGCCGCGGATCATGGCGAGGAAGAGTCCCGCCAAGCGATGCGCCTCCTCGACGGTCTCGCCGGTGATGAGGTCGGCCATGATGTCGGCGCTGGCCTGGCTTATGGCGCAGCCGTGCCCGGTAAACGAGGCTTCCTCGATTACATCGTTCTCGACACGCAGCTGCAAGGTGAGCTCGTCTCCGCAGCTGGGGTTGATACCGTCGTGCTCGTGCGTGGGAGCATCCATCTCGTACTTATAGTCGGGGTGCGAGTTGTGCTCCATAAACGTGGTGGAGGTGTACAGATTACCCATTGAACGTGCTCCAAACGTGATGCAGGCCGGCGACGAACTTGTCGATGTCGGCCTTGTCGTTGTAGAAGGCCACGCTGGCGCGGCAGCAGGCAAGGTTCTCGACGCCCAGCCAGGTGAGCAGCGGCTGCGCGCAGTGGTGGCCGGCGCGGATGCAGACGCCGTCCATGTCCATGATGCTCGCGACGTCGTGCGGGTGAATTCCCTTGACGTTAAAGCTCACAACGCCGTGGTGGTTGTCCCAGTAGATGGAACCGATGATTTGGACAAAGTCGAGCTGCATGAGTTCGCCCATCAGATAGTGGACGAGTGCCCGCTCGCGGGCCTGGATGTTCTCGTAACCCACCGTGTTGACCAGGTAGTCGAGTGCCGCACCCGTGGCGAAGATGCCGGCGGCGTCCTGCGTGCCGGCCTCGAATTTCTCGGGAACGGGCGCCCAGATGGCGTCCTGCTCGGTGACCGAGTCGATCATCTCGCCGCCGGTGAGCATGGGCGGCATGGCGTTGAGCAGGTCCATTTTGCCCCACAGCACGCCGATGCCCATGGGGCCCATGGCCTTGTGCGCGCTAAAGGCAAAGAAGTCGGCGCCCAGGTCGGCCACATCGACCGGCATGTGCGGCAGCGACTGTGCACCGTCGACGACCAGGTAGCCGCCGTACTTGTGCACGAGCTTGCCGAGGTTCTTGACCGGGTTCTCGACGCCCAGCACGTTAGAAACCTGACCCACGGCCAGAATCTTGGTCTTGGGACCAACCTTGGCAAGAACCTCCTCGGTGGTGAGTTGGCCAGTCTTGGTGGGGTAGAGGTAGACGAGCTTGGCGCCGGTTTCGCGGCAGACCTGCTGCCACGGGATTAGGTTGGAGTGGTGCTCCATGATGGTGATGACGACCTCGTCACCGGGCTCGAGCACTGTGGGCGCAAAGCTCTTGGCGACCAGGTTGAGCGACTCGCTCGTGTTGCGGGTGAAGACGACCTCGTTGGCCTGTGAGGCGCCGATGAGGTCGGCGATCTTCTGGCGGACCTTCGCGATGGCGTCGGTTGCCTCGACGGACAGCGAGTACAGGCCGCGCAGAGGGTTGGCGTTCATGCGCTGATAGAAGTCGCGCTCGGCGTCGAGCACGCAGGCAGGGCGCTGTGCGGTGGCGGCACTATCGAGGAAGGCGATCTCGGGGTGCTGCTGGAACAGCGGGAACTGTGCCTTGTAGGGATTGGTCTCGATATCGACGGTAGGCCAGCCGCGCGAGGCCTCGTCGCTGGCGTCGAGCTCCATAGGCTCCGGTGCGGTACAGGTATCGCATTTAACGTGCTCGGTGTCGATCATGCGAGCTCCTCTTCAAAGTTGTCGATCAGGTTGTTGCCCAGGCGGACGACGGCGGCGCGGGTGCGCTCGTCGGTGGCGGAAAGCGCGACGTCCTCCAGCTTGGCACGGACGAACAGGTCCTCAGCGGCGTTTTGGTCAAGGCCGCGGCAGGCGAGGTAGAACAGCTGCTCGTCGCGGACGTGGCCGATGGTGGCTCCGTGGTTGCCGGCGACGTCGTCCTCGTCGCACAGGATGACGGGGACGGTCTTGTTGTCGACGCCCTTGTTGGCCAAAAGCACCGTCTCGCGCTCGGTGCCGGTTGCACCCTTGCAGCCGTGCACGAGGTCGATGGTGCCGCGGTAGACCTTCTTGGACGTGCCGGTCAGTACGCCGTTGGCGTCGATCTCGCACTCGGTCTTGCGACCGCGGTGGCGCAGCTCGTAGTTAAAGTCGCGCACCTGCTCGCGGGCGCCCAGGTAGTCAGTATCGATGGTGACCTTGGCGGTATCGCCCAGCAGGTCGCCGGCAAGGCCGGTGGCACTGGCGCCGGCACCCAGGACGCTGTGCTGCACGTTGACGCGCGCGCCCTCGTCCAGGAACAGGCCGGTGTCGTCGAGCGCGATCCAGCTATCGTCGAGCGTCTGCGTGCAGGTCACGTTGACGGTGGCGTACTCGTGGGCGCACACGCGTAGCACGGAGCCCACGACGCCTTGGCCGGCAACGGGAGAGTCCAGGGCAATAAGCAGATCGAGCGTCGACTGGGGACGGGTGACGACGTCGATGGCGGCGATGGCCGCGGCGGCATCGACAGCGCTCACGCGCACGGTAACCGTGGCGTGCTTGTATGCGGGCACATCGATGACGATGCGCTTGGTAGCGTGGTCGGCCAGGTAGGTGTAGGCAGCCTCGCCCATGCCAGTCTCGAAGGCCTCGGCAGGGGAGAGCTCCTCCTCGAGCTTGATGGCGCCGGCCTGGTAGACGGAGGTCGCAGGCACGTCGAGCTCGGTCTCGGGCGTGATACGGGCGCGGTCGGCGGCATCGCCGGGGGCGGAGGCGCGGCGCTCGGGGAAACGCTCGGCCATAGCGTCCATGGCGGCTTCAAACGCGTCTGCCACGCCGGTAAACTGCTCGTCCAAGCCCTCGACCTCAACGGCCTCGGTGGGAGCGGCGGCAAGCTCGTTAGAGAGTTCGAGCTTGGTCTGGTTCATCTTGAGCCAACCCCAAGTGGCAGCCGGCATCGCATTGACCTGCTCAAGGGTGGTAGCAGCGGTGTTGGTGGTCTGTTTCATTATCCGATCGCTCCTTCCATCTCGAGCTTGATCAGGTTGTTCATCTCGACGGCATACTCCAACGGCAGCTCCTTGGAGACCGGGTTGGCAAAGCCGTTGACGATCATGGTGCGGGCCTCTTCCTCCGAGATGCCGCGGCTCATCAGGTAGAACACCTTGTCGTCGCCGATGCGGCCGATGGTGGCCTCGTGGCCGATGTCGACGTTCTTGGCGCGGATGTCCATGGCCGGGATGGTGTCGGATCGGCTCTGGTCGTCGAGCATGAGCGACTGGCAGCTCACGGTTGCCTTGGAGCCCTCGGCCTTGGGCGTGGCCACGATGGAGCTGCGGAACGTCTGGATGCCGCCGCTCTTGGAGATACCCTTGGTCTCGACCGTTGCCGAGGTCTCAGGCGCGTTGAGCACGACCTTGCAGCCGGTGTCGAGGTTCTGACCGGCGCCGGCAAAGGTGATGCCGGTAAAGCTCGAGCGGGCGCGGCGGCCATTGAGCACGCTCATGGGGTAGAGGTAGCCCACGTGGCTGCCGAAGGAGCCGCTGATCCACTCGATGTCGCCGTCCTCGTCCACGCGCGCACGCTTGGTGTTGAGGTTGTACATGTTCTTGGACCAGTTCTCGATGGTCGAGTAGCGCAGGTGCGCACGCTTGCCCACAAAGAGCTCGACGGCGCCGGCGTGGAGGTTTGCCACGTTGTACTTGGGCGCGGAGCAACCCTCGATAAAGTGCAGGTCGGCGTCGTCTTCGACGATGATGAGCGTGTGCTCAAACTGACCGGCGCCCTTGGCGTTGAGACGGAAGTAGCTCTGCAGCGGAAAATCGAGCTTGGTGCCCTTGGGCACGTAGACAAACGAGCCGCCCGACCACACGGCGCCGTGCAGGGCCGCAAACTTGTGGTCGGTGGGCGGGATGAGCGTCATAAACTTCTCGTGGATGAGCGGCTCCCACTGCGGGTCGTGCAGGGCCTCCTCGATGCCGGAGTAGACGATGCCCATCTTGGAGGCGGTGTCCTGCATGTTGTGGTAGACGAGCTCGGAGTCGTACTGCGCGCCGACGCCCGCCAGGTAGCTGCGCTCGGCCTCGGGGATACCTAGGCGCTCAAAGGTGTTCTTGATGTCGTCGGGCACCGACTCCCAGTCGTGCTTTTGGTCGGTGTTGGGCTTGACGTAGGTGACGATGTTATCCATGTCCAGGCCCTCGATGGAGGGGCCCCACGTCGGGTCGGGGAAGCGGTTGAAGATCTCGAGGGACTTGAGGCGCAGGTCGAGCATCCACTGCGGCTCGTCCTTCTTGGCGCTGATCTCGCGCACGATGTCGGGCGTGATGCCGGCGTCGAGGCGCTCGAATCCCTCCTCGCCATAGGTGAAGTCGTAGAGGCTGCGGTCGATGTCCGCGACCTCGGTGCGGTTCTTGGTCATTGCGTCGCCCCTTTACGCCTGCTGCTCGGCAGCGGCGGCCTCGGCCTGGGCGCGCTGCTCGGCGGCCTCGCGCTCGAAGGTCTCAAAGCCGTTCTTGTCGATCCAGGGGATGAGCGAGGCATCGTCCTCGCGCACGATGTGGCCCTTGACCATAACGTGGACGCGGTCGACATCCAGGTGCTCCAGGATGCGCGTGTTGTGCGTGATGATGAGCATGGAGCCGTCGCAGCTCTTGCGGTAGGCGTCCATGCCGTGGCTGACGGTGGAAAGCGCGTCGACGTCCAGGCCGGAGTCGGTCTCGTCCAGGATGGCGAGCTTGGGCTGCAGCAGCAGGAGCTGGAGCATTTCGACCTTCTTCTTCTCGCCGCCCGAAAAGCCCACGCCCAGCTCGCGGTTGAGATAGGCGGTGTCCATGTTGAGCTCGGCTGCGAGCTCCTTCACGCGACGGCGGAACTCCTTGCCCTTCATCTCCAGGCCGGGACGGCCGGCGATGCTGGCGCGCAAAAAGCTCGACAGCGGCACGCCCGGGATTTCGACCGGGGCTTGGAAGCTCAGGAACAGGCCGGCGCGCGAACGCTTGTCGGTGGTGAGCTCGGTGATGTCCTGGCCGTCAAAGACGATGCGGCCGTCGTTGACGGTGTAGACTGGGTCGCCCATGACCAGATGGCCGAGGGTAGACTTGCCGGCGCCGTTGGGGCCCATCAACACGTGGGTCTCGCCGGCGGCGACGTTGAGGTTGACGTTGTGGAGGATGGTCTTCTCGTCCACGGAGGCGGTCAGACCTTCGATGGAAAGCAGCGGATTTGCGCTCATGCTGTCCCTCTCTGTATATGGTGTACTCATAGGTGTACTAAACCCTAGGAATCTTCTCGGAATAAAGTTACTATGGGTTCGGCGTTAGTCAAGGGATAACCCGACTAATCCACTCGACTTTTTAGATGAGGGACATAAAATCAGGTTTGTTTGCCCCGCGTGCATAGGATTTGGGACAAACAAGCCTGGTTTTGTCCCAGTAACGATGGGAGGGTAGGTATGCTCATTTCTTCTAAGGGCCGCTATGCCCTCCGACTGATGATCTATATCGCGGCGCTGGGCGACGCCGAGGGCAAGATTGCCCTGCGCGAGGTTGCCGACCGCGAGCATATCTCGCAAAAGTATCTGGAGCAGCTGGTTCGTCCGCTCATGAAGGCGGGCCTGCTTAAGAGCGTGCGCGGTAAGGGCGGTGGCTACATGATGGCCAAGGACCCGGCCGAGGTGCGTGCCGGCGACATCCTGCGTGCCGTCGAGGGCAGCACGGCTCCGGTGGCGTGCGACGGCATCGACAACAGCTGCACCCGCAGCGATTTGTGCTCGACCGTCAAGTTCTGGCGCGGTTTGGACGACGTGATCGAAAAGTACGTCGACGGCGTGACGTTGGCCGACTTGGCCGCCGTTCCCGAGATCAACTTTGACATTAAGCTGTAGGTTGAGCGCAATTCCTTAAGATTTCGCGGAGGGTTGTTGCCGTTTACCGAGGGGTTGTTGTGCAACAACGGGCGAGCTGCAATACTTATTTTTATCTTTGCAAACTGAACTTTAACTACACCAATGCAGGGAGGATCTTATGCAGCCCAAGCATTCTGCGATTGTCGCGGGTCTGACGCTGGCGCTTTCGTTTGGCGCCGTTTCCGCGCCGGCACCCGCCGCTGCCGAGGAGCCCACGCCGGGCGTTGCCTCGGATGCCACCGATATCGATAAGGGCCTTTACACCCAACAGTCCTTCTCGGGCGTGCTGAGGTCGGTCCAGGGCGTTTCGTTTGTCAACGTGACTCCCGAGATGAAGTACTTCACCAAATATGAGAGCCATGGCAACTATAACCAGGGCTTTTCGTATGGTGACGGCTACAACGCGCTGGGTTATTACCAGTTCGACCGTCGTTGGTCGCTCATCCCGTTTATGAAGCAGGCCTACAACTACAACCCCGAAAAAAACTGCATGCTTAAGGATGCGATTGATCGCGGCAGCGAGATTTCCAACACGAGCAATGCCATGTACGAGAACGACCAGCTCACCGAGTTGGGCCGTATCGCTCAGGATGCCTTCCAAGGTGCGTACAACACCGATCCTGCTGAGTTTTCGGCTCTGCAGGATGCGTATGCGTACAACTCGTACTATGCGGTGACCGAGGCGTGGCTCAAGAGCGGCCTGGGTATTGATATTTCGGGCCGCGCCGATTGCGTCAAGGGCATGGTGTGGAGCATTACCAACATGTGCGGCACTGGTGGCTGCAGGGACTTTTTCCGCTGGGCGAATCTTTCCAACGATATGTCCGACCGCGAGTTTGTGACGGCGCTTTCCAACAGTGTGGTCAATAACGTGGCGACCAAGTATGCAAGCCAGCCCCAGTACCACGAGGGCTGGAAGAACCGCTACCGCAACGAGCTAAAGGACTGCTTGGTTTATATCGCTGAGGACGAGGCAGCCGCTGCGACGCCCGTGCAGCCCGAGCCTACGCCGGCGCCCTCGCCGACACCTGATTCGAATGACGACTCGAGTGACGATGCCAACGATGACAGGATGGATGCGCCCTCGACCGATGCTGACGGTAATGGCTTTGCTGGTGGCACTACCAACGACGGCTCTACCTCGAACGGCTCCGATTCGAACGGCTCTGCTGCGGGTGATTCGTCTCCAAGCTCTGCCGGCAATACGGACAGCGACGCTTCTGGTTCGACCGACGCTGACACCTCTAACTCATCCACCGGCTCGAGCGATTCGTCCGTTGGCACCGGCTCTAACAACGGCTCCGGCTCTGACGCAACCCCTGATTCCGATGCTTCCAAGGACGACTCGAATAAGGCGCCGGACGCTCCCGTTGCTTCGCCGGACAAGAAGCCTTCTTTTTCCGAGCAGCTTGGTTCTACGCTGGGCTCTTCGCTGATGGCTGGCGTCAATAATGGCTCGACTCAGAACAAGGACAACTCTGATCAGGTTTCCACGGAAAAGACCGAGGCCGCAAAGGGCGACTCCAAGGACGAGGCTTCCGAGAAGACCGTATCTGATAAAGGTTCTAGCTCGGAGGAGAAGGACGACAAGTCCACTCAGAAGAAGGACGAGGATAAGAAGTCTGAATCTGAGGAGAAGGACGAGAGCAAGGGCAAGACCAAGGACGGAAAGCAGCAGGGCGAGGACAGCAGTCAGGGCAACACTGACAACCGGAACCAGGAGCAAAATGACTCCAAGACGGTGACCACTACAACCACCACTACAACGACTAAGACTTCGGGCGGTAACATGCCCAAGACGGGCGACCTCATCGTTATGGCGAGCCTTGCCAGCGCGAGCTTGGCCACGCTGGGCGCTACGTCTATCGTAAGTGGTAAGCATAAGCTCGATCAGCAGAAGAAGGCTTCTGGGGAGGACGACTCGGGGGAGTAGGCTCTCAGTTGCCGGATAACTAAATAGTCGGGACGGGGTCCGGTGCGAATGCATCGGGCCCCGTTTTGTTTCAAGACTTTAGTCTGCTGGCCGCGCAGCGGCCAGCTTTAAACCACCCGCTAC
>URIA01000046.1 GCA_900547765.1 uncultured Collinsella sp.
CTCCTGTCGTTTCCGTGCCCCTGGATTGGGTCATAGTGTCTGACTTATGCTCAACTGGCGACGTTTCCGCGCTTGTCAAGATAGTCATTGGGGACGTTCTTAAACGACTGGTCATTCAAGAACGTCCCCAATGACTGACCGCAGAATGAACGTTGCTGACAGCCGTGCGGCGCTGGTCCGCGTGGCGGCGTATAATCGGCGGCAGATGACTTGGACGTTAGGAAACCATGACCGATAGCATGCAGCAGATGGCGCTCGACACGCTCGGCGCCTATTTTGGCTACACCTCGTTTCGCCCGGGGCAGGACCGCATGGTCGATGCGATCCTTGCCGGTCGCGATGCGCTGGGTGTTATGCCCACGGGCGCCGGCAAGTCCATTTGCTACCAGGTGCCCGCGCTCATGCTGCCTGGTATCACCTTTGTGGTGAGCCCGCTGCTGTCGCTTATGGAGGATCAGACCCGCGCGTTGCTCGCGGCGGGTGCGCGCCCCAGCTATCTCAACTCCAGCCTTACGCCGGCTCAGCAAAATACCGTGCTCAAGCGGGCGCGCGAGGGCCGCTATCAGCTTATGTACATGGCACCCGAGCGTCTGCTCGAGCCGCGCTTTTTAGCCTTTGCGCAGGAAGCCGCGGCCGAAGGTGGCATCGGCGTGCCGCTCGTGGCCATTGACGAGGCCCACTGCGTAAGCCAATGGGGCCAGGATTTTCGCCCTGCTTACCTGCAGATTCGCGAGTTCATCGATTCCCTGCCGCAGCGCCCCATCGTGGCGGCCTTTACCGCTACGGCGACCGAGCGTGTGCGTGCGGACATTCAGCAAATGCTCGGCCTACAAAACCCGGCGACCGTGGTGACGGGCTTCGATCGCAAGAACCTCTACTTTGGTTGCGAAGAGATGGGCGACAAGGCCAAGACCGCGTGGGTGCGCGACTATGTGATCGCGCATTCGGGCGAGAGCGGCATCGTGTATTGCTCGACCCGCAAGACGGTCGACGCGCTGACAGGCGAGCTTGCCGAGGCCCTGGGTCCCAGCGGCATTCGCGTGGGCCGCTACCATGCCGGCATGGGCAACGACGCCCGCCGCCAGAGCCAGCGTGCCTTTATCGACGACGACATACAGGTGATGGTTGCCACCAACGCCTTTGGAATGGGCATCGATAAGCCCAACGTGCGCTACGTCATCCACAACAACGTGCCCGAGAGCATCGAGGCATACTACCAGGAGGCGGGCCGCGCCGGCCGCGATGGCGACCCGGCCAGCTGCCACTTGCTGTGGAACGGCAACGATTTTCGCATGCGCCGCTTTCTGATCGACCGCGGCGATGCGGCCGACGAGGCGCTCGACGACGAGCAGCGCGCGTGGGCGCTCCAGAACCGTTATCGCCTGCTCAGTCAGATGGAGGGCTACTGCAATACCACCGGCTGCCTGCGCGAATACATGCTGCGCTACTTTGGCGACGAGGCCGCGGCCGAGCATGCGGCAGCCGCCGCGGGCGGCACGGCAGACGACGCCGAGGGCTGCGGCAACTGCAGCAACTGTCTCACGCAGTTCGAGGTCGAGGACGTCACCGATATGGCCCGCGCCGCTGTGCGCTATGTGGCCACGCGTCCCATGCGCTTTGGCAAGTCGCTGATCGCCGATGTGCTCCACGGCGGCAACACCGAGCGCATTCGCCAGATGCATCTGGACGAGGACCGCGGCTACGGTGAGCTGTCGAGCGAATCGGTCGGGCGCATCAAGGACATCATCGGCCAGCTGTGCGGCCGTGGTTATTTGGCCACCTCGCAGGGGCAGTACCCGGTCGTGGGGCTGGGTCCGCGTGCCGGCGAGGTCGAGGACGAGGAGTTCGCCTTTACCGTTAAGCGTCGCGCGTCCAAGCGCAAGGCCTCGGCCCGCGCCCGCCGTGCCGTCGATCTGCTGCGCGAGGAGGCCGAGCTGGATGAGCGCCCGCGCGTTGGCGACGATGCTGAGCTGTTCGAGCGTCTGCGTGCCCTGCGCAAGGAGATCTCGACCGAGCTGGAGATGGCGCCGTACATGGTCTTTTCCGACAAGGCCCTGCGCGGCCTGTGCCGCTTGCGCCCGCAGACACGCGACGAGCTGATCCAGGTCAACGGCATTGGCGAGAAAAAGGCCGACGCCTTTGGCGAGCAGTTTATGGCGGCGATTGAAGAATTTGAGTCCGAGCATGCGCGGGATGGAGCGTAACGATGGTAGCCGATAGCAAGACCGAACGTTCCGAGCGCGCCGAGGTGTCCGCCGTGCCACTGTACCAGCAGGTCATGGACGACCTAAAGGGCGAGATTGCGCGCGGCGTGTACGTGGCCGGCTCGCGCATTCCTTCCGAGATGGAGCTCGCGAAGTCCTACGGCGTGGGGCGCGTCACCGTGCGTCGCGCCATCGAGGAGCTGTCGCGTGCGGGGTATCTCAACCGCCAGCAGGGGAGGGGCACCTTTGTGTGTGCGCCCAAGCTCAAGCGCAAGATTCGCCAGAAGGGTGACGTCCAGAGCTTTACTGAGGGTTGTGCTGCCAACGACATGGTGCCGGGTGCGCGTCTGGTGTCGCGCACGGTGGTCGCGGCGACGCGCGAGGATGCGACGTTCTTTGGCGTGGAGCCCGGCTGCGAGCTTATCGTGGTCGAGCGCGTGCGCACGGCCGACGGCATCCCTGTCATGCTTGAGAACAACGCCTTTGTGCTCGGCGACCATCCCTACCTGCAGACGCTGGCCGATGAGGACCTCACCGATAACTCAATCTTTGCGCTCGTTGCCGAGCATTCGGGTCGCGCGCCGCTCAAGTCCGACCCCTGCACCGTGGAGATTGCGCTTGCTGATGCTCAAGCGGCCCCACTGCTGGAGGTGCCGGTCGGCGAGCCGCTCTTCTATATGGAGGCGTACTTTACCGATGAGGACGAGCGCCCCTTGCTGCTCGGACGCCAAAAGATCGTGGGCTCGCGCTACGTCTTCGACATCTAACGTCCACAGATAGAACAACATAGAACAAATTTGCCGAGATGACTTCACGGGCGTTGTTACGCGTGTTATAAATAGGACAACATAGAACGACAGCAGGCACGAGCTGCCGTCGCTCAAAGCCACCCCACAAGGAGGAACATCAGGATGAACGCACATGATCTGGTTCAGGAAGTCATCGAGCGCAAGGGCAAGATTGAGAATGTCTTTTGGATCGCCTGCGGCGGTTCGATGATTGACCTGATGCCGGCCAACGAGCTGCTCAAGCGCGAGGCCACTACGTTTACCTCGACGGTCTACACGGCACGCGAGTTTTGCCTGATGGCCCCCAAGAGCCTTGGTGAGATGTCACTCGTTATTGCCTGCAGCCACAGCGGCAACACGCAAGAGGTCGTCGACGGCTGCGAGATGGCGCTGGCAGCCGGTGCCGAGGTCGTTGCCCTCACCGACTGCGAGGGCTCCAAGATCGATAACGGCAAGTGGACCACCTGGGTCTATCCTTGGGGCGAGGGCGTGCCGCAGGCCGAGGTGCCGCAGGGCATCGGCGCTCTGATCGCCGCCGAGCTGCTCGACCAGCAGGAAGGCTACGAGGCACTCGCCGACATGTACGAGGGCCTCAAGCAGATGGATGCGCTGCTGCCCGCCGCCCGCGAGAAGGTCAACGCCGAACTGGGCGCCCGCTTTGCCGAGCTCTGCCAGCAGCATAAGTTCTTCTATATCCTGGGCTCCGGACCCAACTTTAGCCAGACCTACGCCATGGCCATCTGCTCGCTCATGGAGATGCAGTGGCAGCACTGCTGCTACATCCACTCCGGCGAGTATTTCCACGGTCCCTTCGAGGCCACCGAGCCCGGCGTGTTCTACTTTGTGCAGCTTGGCGCGGGCGAGTGCCGCCCCATGGAGGAGCGCGCTCTTGCGTTCCTCAACACGCACACCGATACAGTCATGGTGCTCGATGCGCTCGAGTACGGCGTGGGCGACGTGCCCGCCAGCGTGCGTTCGTTCCTGGAGCCGATCTTCTTCTACAACATGAGCTGCGAGCTGCGCGCCGCCCGCGGCAAGGTCTTCGACCACAGCCCCGAGGTTCGTCGCTATATGGGCGTTGAGCAGTACTAAGTAACTAGAAAAGCGATCTTTTGCGACGGGGCCTGCGCCAAGCGCGGGTCCCGTTTTGCGTTGCGGCGGCTCCTTTTGTTCGGATGGATAAAGAGGCCTAATACTTTTCCGCGATGTGAACGACCTATTTTGGACCCCCGAAGCATCCGCACTTTTTGGTGGCAAAACCGCAGGAAAAACTTGACGAAACCGCAGGAAGCATCGCCCTAAAAATGTCGATGCTTCGGGGGTCCGATTTAACCCGTTCACATCGCGGAAAAGTATTAGACCTTGATTTTAGGAGCGCGTCGTTTGGGCAAAAAGCGGGCAGCGCCGGTGGTATTCCGGCACTGCCCGCTTTGTTAAACGCTTAGATGCGTGGAATCGTGGCGATCGAAAGCCTACTTGGCGTCGTAGGCCTCGGCGTCCCACCAGTCGAGCTGGGCGATGTTGTCGCGAATGTGCTGGCAGCTCTTGTGGAAGCCCTCGAGCTCGTACTCGGACAGGTCGAGCGTGTAGACTTCCTCGACGCCCTCGGCGCCGATCACGCACGGCAGGGAGGTAAAGATGCCCTCCTCGCCATACTGGCCGGTCATGAGCGTAGAAGCGGAAAGCACGGCGTGCTCGTTGTGCAGCACGGCGGCGCAGACGCGCGCGGCGGAGTTGGCGACGGCGTACTCGGTGCACTGCTTGCCCTGGTAGGTCACATAGCCGCCCTTGCGCGCGAGCTCCTCGACCTCCATGTGGTCGAAGGCGTACTTGTCGGGGTTCTCGGCCTGGAGCTCGTTGAGGCTCTTGCCGGCGATGGTCGCGGCCTTAAAGGCGGCCAGCTGGCTAAAGCCGTGCTCGCCGATCATGTAGGCGTCGACGGACTTGGGGCTCACGCCGACCTTCTTGGAGATCTCGGTGCGCAGGCGGGCGGAATCCAGACCGCAGCCCGAGCCGATGATCTTCTTGGGATCGTAGCCGGTCAGGTGCCACAGCTCGGTGCACACGACGTCGCAGGGGTTGGAGATGCTCACGAAGATGCCGTCGAAGCCGGCGTCGACGATGCGCTTGGCAAAGGAGCGGGCGGCGTCGGTGGTAAAGAACAGCTCGCCGTCGCGGTTGCCGGCGGCCAGCGCGACCTTGCCGGCGGCGTTGACGATGACGTCGCAGCAGGCCAGCTCCTCGTAGTGGTCGTAGCAGTTGACGATTTTGGTGTTATACGGGACAAACGAAAGGGAGTCGCGCAGGTCCTGGACCTCGGACGTCACCTTGGCCTCGTTGATGTCGCACAGGTACAGCTCGTCGGCAATGCCCTGCATAAGCAGGCTGTTGGCGACATGTGCTCCTACGTGGCCCTGGCCGACCACACCGATCTTACGCGTCTGGTACATATATGTATCCTTCCGGCCGAGTTTTTCGCGTCGAACCATTGTAGCCTCCTGCCGTCACTTTGCTAGGCTAAAGCGCCGTAGATTTTTGGTACATGCCTTAATCTCTACTTTTGGAGTGATTTGGGCCGCTGACGGCATCGCTGAGCGATGTGCTCGCGCGGATAGGGCCGCTCGTTGTACCATAGCTGCAACTGACTCGTAAGGAGCATCCATGCCCATTCGCATCCCTGACGCCCTCCCTGCCGCCGCGCAGCTCGAGAGTGAGAACATCTTTGTCATGACCGAGTACCGCGCGCTGCACCAAGACATCCGCCCGCTGCGCGTGCTCATCCTCAACCTCATGCCCACCAAGATCGCCACCGAGACGCAAATCATGCGCAAGCTCTCCAACACGCCGCTACAGGTGGAGGTGGACCTGCTGCGCACCAAGACGCACGAGGCCACGCACGTGAGCGCCGGCCACCTGGAGACGTTCTACCGCACGTTCGACGACATCCGCGATATCCACTACGACGGCCTGATCATCACGGGCGCGCCGGTTGAGCAGATGCCCTTCGAGGAGGTCGACTACTGGCCCGAACTCTGCCAGATCATGGATTGGTCCACTACGCACGTGCACTCTACGCTGCACATTTGTTGGGGCGCGCAGGCCGGCCTGTACCATCATTACGGTATTCAGAAGCACGACCTGCCGGCAAAGGCGAGTGGCGTCTTTGAGCATCGTCTGGTAAAACCGCAAAGCCCGCTGGTTCGCGGCTTCGATGATCGCTTCTATGCCGTGCACTCGCGCAACACCGATGTGCGCCGCGAGGACGTGGAGGCCGAGCCGCAGCTTGAGGTCGTGGCCGTATCCGACGAGGTGGGCCTGTATATCGTCAAGTCGACCGACAGCCGCCGCTTCTTTGTCTTTGGCCATCCCGAGTACGATACCGACACGCTGCGCCTGGAGTACGAGCGCGACGTGAAGCGCGGGCTTAACCCCCAGGTGCCGGCGCATTACTTCCCGGGCGACGACCCCACCGCCGAGCCACGCAACGTCTGGCGCAGCCAGGCTCAGTTGCTCTACACCAACTGGCTCAACTACTACGTCTACCAGACCACGCCCTACGACCTGGCCCGCGCCGGCGAGGAGCACTAGGCTGTCGGGAGGTACGCTGGCATTTAGGCGCTGACGATGTTGGGCAGCGGCAGGTCGTGGGCGTCGGTGGGAACGTGGTCGACGCGCTGTTCGTCAAAGGCGATGCCGACGATTTGGCATGCGGGCGAGAGCATGGGCAGGTAGCGGTCGTAGCAGCCGCCGCCGTAGCCCAAGCGCGCGCCGGTGCGGTCGAAAGCCACGAGCGGCACGACAACCATGTCGAGCTCGGCGGCGGGCACGATGGGGAAGTGGTCGCTGTCGACGTCCGTGGCTGCGAAGGCCCGCGTAGGGTGGGCGATAAACGGGGCCTCGGACGCATCGCCGGCAGAGACTGCCCGCATGCACATGCGCTGGTCACAAGCCATGGCGTCTGTTGCCGAGAGCATGCACGGATAGGCCACGCGCCAGCCGCGTTTGGCGGCCGCAGCGGCAAACGCGGCAGGGTTGACCTCGGAACCCATCGCGGCATAGACGGCAACGGTGCGCTGGCCCGCAGCGCCGCTGGACTCCAGCAGCTCAACAAGCCGCGCGCATACAACAGCAGACTTCGCCGCCCGAACATCCAAATCAATAGCATCGCGTCGGGCAATCACCGTCCGCCGCAACTCAGCCTTGTCCATCCCAGCCTCCTCTAGCAAACCTGCCAAATAGGGATAGGTTTATTTTGGCAGGTTTCATCTGGGCAAACGTCGAGGCCGCCACAAAGGTGCCCTTTGTGGCGGCCTCGACTCGACGTTGGCTTCACAGCGCCGCAGCGATTGCTTCAGTCACAAACTTATTGAGTGACTCACCCTTCTTTGCCGCTGCCAGTGCCGCCTGTTTGTGAAGCTCGGAGCCCGTCCTTACGTTGAACGAGCCTTTAAAAGCCCGCTCGGGTTCCTTGCCCTTCTCGGCGCAAAACTCAAGGTAATCGTCGACGGCGTCGTGGAAGCATTGCTCCACTTCTTCAACCGTGGAGCCTTCAAATACGATTGCGTCCCTAATGCCGGTGACCATACCTGTGAGCACATGCTGTTCGGCATCGAACTCGACTGGGGCGAAATAGCCCTTGTATGCCAAAACGTTACTCATGACTACCTCCGATATCTTGCAGAAATCGAACGATGTTTCGAATGGTCCCCGCTGTCAATTCGTCAGATGGATGTGGCGCGTGCATTACGAACATCCTGCCATCTGACGGCCTGTAGAAGCGAACGCGCGATCCGGATGTCTTGCCTTTGTTGTCCATTTCAAAGCCATATGAAGCCATGACTTTTAAAAAATCGGTATACCGATACGTCGAAGGGCAGCTAAGCAGTTGGGCGATGAGTTTATCGGTTCGAGTCATCCCGCCTCACATTCTGCAACTATATCCTAGTTGCAATTTAAGTCCGATGCAAGCATCCCTACTATAGAACATGTGTACGTATGGAACAAGTGTTCGAACCACCACGAAGGTGCCTGTCCACTTTGCGGTGGTTTGGGCTGAATGTTGCGCAACAAGGGCTACGGCTTTGGGTTTACCTTCATGGTGGAAGGAATGAACCGAAAGGAGCCCGCCATGTTTTGTCGCTCGTGTGGTACGCCACTTGTCGACGAGGCCCTCTTCTGCCCCGTGTGCGGAACCCCCGTGGCGTCCGACCAGATTGCTGCCTCGCAACAGCCCGCTGCTCGATATCAGCCCCAGCCTGCCGCGCCCGCTCCCCAGCAATACGTGCCCGTGCAGCAGCTCGTTCCGCGCAAGCGTTCCAAAAAGCCCCTCATCGTACTCGCCGCGGTGCTTATCGTGGCGGCGGGCATCGGCGGCGGCGCGCTGTTCTACTTTACGCAGATCGCGACCACGCCTATCGACGAGAGGACCTTCCCGGATAGTGGCATGCGCACGCTTGTCTCGACCAAGTACGACACCAATGGCGACGGCCGTATCTCGCACGACGAGGCCAAAGCGGTTGCATCGGTCGAGCTAGAGGGTGTCGCCTCGACGCAGGGCCTGGGCAAGACATTCCCCAATATCGTTACAGTGGAGTCCAGCGACGACAAGCTCGTCAACCTGGACCTTTCGGGCTGCGGAGACCTTAAAACCGTCGAGCTTAACTCGGCGAGCAACGTCACCGTCGTTAACCTGGACGGTTGCGACAACATCGAGAAGCTCGACCTTTCAAATGCCGAAGGCCTTAAAAGCGTCGATCTTTCGGGCAAAAAGAAGCTCGCCACGTTGGCGCTGCCGCAGGATACGAAAGTTAGCGGCATTAAGGATACGCAGCTCGAGGAGTTGTGGCTGCCGGTGTACTACGAGGGTACCGACGAGGACGGTGTGCACGGCAGCACGTATGAGATTGAGCGCGACGAGGACGGCTACGTTACGGGATATACGAGCAGCCTCAAACAGGGTGGTGGCATGGGCTACGACGTCGAGCACGACGAGTCGCATCGCATTTCGGAAATAGCGGAAGTTCGCTCGGGTGACTACGAGGAAGAAAACATGTTCACGTACGACGCCGACGGAAACCTGACGCGTATCGATTGCGATGCCGCCATTGGTGACGCATCGACCTCCACAACGTTCGCCTACGATGCCGACGGCAACCTGGCCAACAAGACGACGAATGCGGGCTACGGCGAGAGCTCGAGTACGTATGTCTACGAGGGCGGTAACCTGGTGTCCGATACCGAGGTCAACCCAGGTAATCCTCGCACGGTCGCCTATTCGTACGGATACGACAACGGCCGCGTGACGTCCTTTACGACGGACTGCCAGGGTGACACCGTGGGCACGAGGTGGACGCTCACGCTCAACTACGAGTACGACAAGGACGGCAATATTACGCGTATCTCGCCCGTGACCTATGACACGCACGGCAACGATTACGGTTCTCTGAGTTCGTTTTCCACGGTTAATTACTCGTATAGTGGCGGCAAGCTCGACCGGATCGATTCCACGCGCGACGGGCATGCGGAGTTCTATTACGATGCGCACGGCATTCTGACGTCGGTCGATGAGTATGCCGATGGCGATTTAGATGACGAGTTTGAGTTTGAGCACGAAGTAGAGTATCAGCGTTACTTCTGCAATAAGAGCGAGAAGAATAAGCCGGAGGAGTGGATCCGCCTGGATTCGAAATACGACGTCTGCAACGGCAGCTGGGTCAACACCTCATCGTCTCGCAAAGAGCGCTTTGTGAGTCTGTATCAGCTCAATCCGCTGAAGGCGCAACTCGATCCGTTCCACAAGTAACGACCAGCCGCAAACCACCACGAAGGTGCCTGTCCCCTTCGTGGTGGTTTTTGCTGAAGGGCGGGTGTCTGCGACGGTTTGTCTCGATCTGTAACGGTAACTCGGCATAAATGGGCCTAGCTGTTACAGATCGAGACAAAGGGTCGGTGCCATTAGTAAACGTCTCGATCTGTAACATCTGGAGCCGATATTCGCGTCTAGATGTTACAGATTGAGACAAATCGTCCGGGGGCGTGGTGAGGTTAGCTCAGCAGGTCGATGACGTTAAAGCCGGCGTTGCTCTTGGCGATGACGTCTCGGCCGCCAAAGACACAGGTGGGCGAGACGGCCGCAATGCGCGTCACGTCGGCGCCGAGCGAGCGTAGCTCAGCGGGTGTGGCCGCGAGCATCTGGGCGCGACGTTCCTCGCGGGCGTGCGGATCGAGTCCAGCCAGGTAGGTTGTGTTGCGGCGCTTGGTGAGCGCATAGGGCTTCACCGGCGCGTCCATGCCGCTCACGCAGCTCACGATAAAGCCCTCAAAGGCGGCCTCGTCGGGCTCAAAGCTGCCGAGCCATTCGCCTGCGCGCGCCACGCGCTCAATCGAGGGGTCGATTGCCGGGTCGCGGTAGGTGTAGAACGCCGCCTGACGCTCGCCGGCAGCGCGGAATCCGCAGCCGTACGCACCGCCTTTTACGCGGATCTCGTTCCACAGGTAGTCGTAGGAGAGTGCGTTGGCGGCAACCGCCCAGGCGCCCGTCACGTTAATGTCCAGGCGACGCGGGTCGCACGCGCTTGCCGCAAAGCAGATGTCGCTGGGGATGACAAAAGCCTCGTGGCGGTCGTGCGGCGTCGGCACCACGAGCGCGTCGCGGCCGGCGCCGTCGCCCGCCCCCAGCCCCAGGTCGCCCGCGGCATTCCAGTATGCGTTAAAGTCCTCATCGCTGCCGGTAAAGCTCGCCAGGCAGCCGTCGGCCACAAAGATGCGGCCTGCCAGCTCGGTAAGCTTGGCGCGCAGGCCGTCCAGGCGCTCGTCAAAGTGGTCGAGCAAATCGCGCAGGAACAGATAGAAATCAACGCCCGAAAGCTGCTCGCGCACCACGGCCGAAGGCGAGCTGTAGCTCATCGCGCGACCGAGCGCCGCCGAGTGACCGTTGTTGATAAAGCCCTGCTCAAGCCCAATGCGAATCTGCGTGAGCACGTCGCGCACGCGGTCGGCGTCGGCATCGAGCAATAGCGTGCTCGACCACACCTCGCGCGGCAGGCTCGCCAGCGCATCGATCTTCTCGGACAGGGCGCCGGCGCTCACCAGCAGGTAGGGGCGCACGCCGTCCACGTCGGGCTGGGTCATGACCTCGGTCGTAAAGCTCAAAAAGCCCAGCTTGCCGGCGAGCAAGTTGTCGAGCTCCTCGGCCGAGTGCTCGCTCGTGGGCAGCTGTTTGAGCAGGCGGCAGAGCAGCGTCGCATAGGGCAGGTCCTCAAACGCGACGCAGCTCAGGTCGAAATACTGCATGGCGTAGGCCAGGCGGTTGGTGGGGATGCCGTGGCGCAGGCAGGGGATGGGCGCAGTCGTGTCCACGACCAGCGGAGGCTCGGGGCGCGCCTCGCCAATGTCGGACACGCGCAGGCGCGGCAACGTGGCCTTGGCCTCGGGCGTGTCCTCCGCCTCCTGCGCGGCGCGCAACTCGGCCGTGCGCTCGACCACATCGGCCAGCTCGGCATCGGTCATGGCGTCGCGCTTGGCTGCCAGCTCGGCTGCCTCGGCGCCCTCCGCGCCCTCGGCGGCGTCCACCGGCACCAGCTCGACCAGCGCCATGTGGTCGTTCTCCAGCACGAGCTCGCGCAGCAGGTCCTCAAAGTAGCTGCCGTCCAGCTCGCCACGAAGCTCCTCGTACACCGGGCCGTACTTGAGCGCCAACGTCGCGGCGTCGTCATCGTAGAGCCAGGTGCTCAGCGCGTCGCACGCAATGGCCACGCCATCGGCGATACCGTAGTCGCGCTGGCGCAGGTCGTATTCGTTGCTGCTGATGATAGCTTCCAGGCGCTCACGCGGAACGCCGTGCTCGCACAAGTCGCGGCAGGCGTCCTGGAACACGCGGCGCAGCTCGCGCGCCACGCCGGGCTGTGCGTTTTGCAGCATGATGAGCTCGTAGGGCTGCAGGCTCTCGGCCGCGGTGTAGCTCACCACGTTGCCGCCCAGGCCGGCGGCCAGAATGGCCTTCTTAACCGGTGCTTCGTTGGAGCCCAGCAGCGCCTCGAACAGGATGTCCGCGGCGATCGTGCGCTTGCGGTCGAGTGCGCTGCCCAGCACCAGGCCCAGGCCCACCAGGGCGTTTTCGGGCGTGGTGGCCATCTCGACGCGCTTATACTCGCAGGTCACGGGCGCCTGCACGTCCAGCGGATTGGGCGCCAGCGTGGACGGGTCCTCGCCGGCGGCAACGGCAGCGTCCATGCGGCGGCTCGCGGCACTCGGCTGCGACAGATAGCACTCGTCCAAAAACGCCAGCGCGCGGTCCGCGTCCAGGTCGCCGTAGAGCGTGATGTAGGAGTTGGAAGGATTGTAGTGGCGAGCGTGCGTATCCAGGAACTGCTCGTAGGTGAGCGCGGGAATCGCGCGCGGGTCGCCGCCGCTCTCGTGCGCATAGGCGGTGTTGGGATAGAGCGCGGCGTTGACGGCGTCGTCCAGCACGCTCATGGGGTCGGACAGCGCGCCCTTCATCTCGTTGAACACCACGCCGTTATAGCGTAGCGTGCCCTCGCGCAGGCTCGCGGGGCTGTCGCCGCCCTCGCCCTCGACGCCCTCTGGCAGGTCCAGCTCGTAGTGCCAGCCCTCCTGCTCAAAAATGGTGGGCTTGGTATAGATGGCCGGGTTGAACACCGCGTCCAGGTACACGTCCATCAGGTTGTACAGGTCCTGCTCGTTGGTGGTGGCGACGGGGTAGATGGTCTTGTCGGGGTAGGTCATGGCGTTGAGGAACGTCTGCATGGAGCTCTTGATCAGGTCGACAAACGGCTCCTTGACGGGAAACTTGGCCGATCCGCACAGCACCGAGTGCTCAAGAATATGGAACACGCCGGTGGAATCGGCCGGCGGCGTCTTAAAGCCAATGGCAAAGGCCTTGTTTTCGTCGTCGCACGCCAGGTACAGCAGGCGAGCGCCCGAGGCGGTGTGGCGCAGCACGTAGGCGTCCGAGTCGAGCTCGGGCACGGTCTCGCAGCGCTCGACGGCAAAGCCGTGGCAGGTAGTGCCGGGCACCAGCAGTGCGGCGGCAGCGGCGCGCGGGTCGGTTGGGGTGGTGGGCATATGCAGTCTCCTTTGACGCCCCAGCGGGGGCGAATCGAGTCGAATCCTCGAGAGTATACCCATATGGGGCCGCGGCTCTGCGGCGAACTGGAGACGATGCCAGCGGATTGGGTAAAGGCCCCGCGTGCCCGCCGCGCGAGCGTGGAAACTTGGACGCCTATCGAATGAGAGTGGATTTTCGGACGGAATCAGCCTCAAAACGCCCAAATACCGTCCAAATATCCACCCTCATTTCCCGACCGTCCAAAATCCACGCTCATCCGCCGCCCGCACATCTCTCATCTCTCATTCGTCACGAATACGAGAGATAACAGAAAGACGAGAGATAAATATGAGAGATAACTGAGCAGCAAAGAGACAAGCAATCATGGTATTATCTCAATACCGATTGTTCTACCAGCAAAAACATGTTTATATGAAACAGATGGCAGACATCTTATCTTTTATCTCTCACTCATCTCTAATATGAGAGATAACAGAAAGATGAGAGATAATTACGAGAGATAACTGAGAGACGAAGGAAATTCATTCGCGGCATTCTTCGCAGAACCGAGCGAAAGGACGTGCAGATGAACGAAAACGAACTGACCGGTCTGCTCGAGTCTTTAAGGCGCATGGGCTCGGACGATCTTAACGTCGAGGTCAAGGAGAGCGCCACAACGCTTTCCCGCGACGTATGGGAAACGGTCAGCGCTTTCGCAAACACCGCCGGCGGCATCATCGTGCTCGGAGTGAGCGAGCGCGCGGGTTTTGTCCCAGTTGCAAACTTTGAGACCGAGAAAGTGCTCAACCAATTCGTGGCGGGCATGGGTGATGCGGGCGGTCGCGGAAAGCTGGCCAATCCGCCCAAATACACCATTGAGCGCGTGGAGCTCCAGGGCACCGTGGTTCTGGTCATCACGATTGAGGAGCTCGACCCGTCGAGCAAGCCTTGTTATGTCATAGAGCGGGGCGCTCAAGGTGGCAGCTACAAACGCATCGATGACAAAGATGTCCCGCTTTCGTCGACCGAGGTGCTCGCATTGGCGTCATACGGTCGAGCGACTCCGAGCGATCGCGACGCGGTGGCGGGCGCGGGCGCGGACGATCTCGACGAGGCGCTGGTCGACCGTACGATAGATCGGGCTTTCTCGTTGACGCCCCGGGCAATGCGCGGCGCGCCGGACAAACAAACGAAGCTGGAGCGCCTAAATATCTTTGATTCCCAGGGCAATGTCACCAAGGCTGGACTCCTAGTTGTGGGCACCTACCCTCAGCAGTTCTATCCCAAGCTCTTCATTGACGTGGCTGTCCATGCGGGAACTCAGAAGGGCATGGCGGGGTCGCTGAGGTTCATGGACCGCACAATCTGTGAGGGAACGTTGGGCGAGATGATCTCGGATGCTGTCGCGGCCGTCGCCAAGAATTTGCGGCGAACCTCGACCGTCCAAGGCGTCTCGCGTGTCGACTCGCTGGAGATTCCCGAGGAGGTTCTGCGCGAGGCAATCGCCAACGCCGTAATCCATCGAGAATACGGGGATCGGTTCTGTGGACAATCGATTGCCGTCGACGTCTTTGACGATCGTGTCGAGGTGACGAATCCTGGCGGCCTTTACGGGGGAAAGACTCGCGAGAACTTGTTTGACGGCAGCTCCCGATGCCGTAACGCGACGCTCGTGAAACTCATGTCGATTGTCCCGCTGCCGGATGGCGCAGGTTCGCCGGCTGAGGGCAATGGCTCGGGCATCCCGATGATGATCGATGCCATGCGCGCGCATGGTCTGGCCGAGCCCCTGTTCTGCCCGGGGTTCGATCGGTTCAAGGTCGTACTTTACCGTTCAAAGATCGAGCCGGTCGATCATGGCGGGGGCTTAATTGTGACGGCACTCAAACACTACGGCGAGCTGGGGACGCGTGAGCTGGCAGAACGCACGGGGCTTACAATTTCCCAGGTTAGGTCGCGCGTCAACGCGCTCATTGCTCAAGGCGAGCTTGAGCCCACGGCGCCGGCGACGAGCCGCAACCGCAAATATCGACTGTCAGAGCGCGTGGAATAAATGCGTTAGTGGACGAGGCGACTCAATAATCGACCCTCGATTGGCGCCCACTAAGGTAAAGCGGTTGTTGCCCAGTTGACGGTGATGCTAAAGACTCGGCTTACGCCGGCATGGCCCCGAACCCGTCTATCAGGAACAGCCTAAGAACCAGCTTGATGACATTTCCCGGTTTGACTTCTGCCGCGTCAAAGACGTGGCGCTCGGCGAGCTCGCTGCAGTATGCATAGATGTCGCGGATAAGGTCCGCGCCCGAGAGCGTAAACATGTAGCCTGCGTCCGAAAGCGTATTGGGCGCGGCGGGCAATTTGGTCATGCGACAAAAGGTCAACAGGTCGGGCGCCATAGCGTCCTGGTAGCCAAGATGGCTGCCGTCTTCTTGTGCGACGAGTTCCAGCTGGCGTACTCGATTCAGCGCCGCTGCCAGCACAAAGCTCGGTGTGGGAGCATTGACGTCCTCCGTGCTCGCCACGAGTCTGCCTGCTGCCTGCGTGACAAGCCAGGCGACCTCGCGCTGGCAGCGCACGGCCTTGCGTGTAACCGGCTTGATGGACGAAGAAGAAACGCTTCCCTTAGGCGGATTCGAAACAGCCACAAGAACCTCCCATGAAAGACCCGGCCCAACAAGCCCGGATGAAACACGTGCTACATCAGTATACAGGGAAGTGGGGTAGCGGGGTACAAGCGCGCCAGCGGCAAACCGAGGGCATCAACGATGTGCCGATCGTGGAATGAGATCTCGTAATAATTGACTCTCGGCCATATTATTGAAGGGCATGACTCGCGTTCGTATGGTTGTAGGTGCTGGCGATGAACGACATTGACCTTGCTGTTCCGTTGATGGATGGACCAAGCTATGACCGCGCCCGCAGTCTCGTGCCTTCCGAATACGTTGAGGCATGGGAGTGGTTTCTGGGTGAGGAACAGCGCGGCGGCGTTTGGACCAGCCTTCCGCACCACACCAAGGAAGATAGCCCTCAGTATCAGTATCGTTTGAGAATTGGCTCGGACTTCTTTCCCGTAACGCGGGATTCAGGGATCTTCTGGCCGGGCCAGGATCGGGTGAATCAAGATCCCAATAAGATCTTTGCGCTTTCGGTCCATAACTCTAAAAAGAGCTTCTACACCGATGTGCCTCCGCTCTATTTGGACGATGGCACATGGGTCATTAAGTACTCGGTTCAAGCGCCGGGTACCGTTGGTTTTCGAGACCAGAATTACAACCGTAAAATGCTCAACTGCATGGAATGTGGCGTCCCAGTCGGAGTCATATTTGCAACCGAGGTGGGCTATAAGGTGCTCGGCCTTGCGTTTGTTGAGCGGTTCGAGCCCGAAAACGGATGGTTTGTTCTGCACGGTCCTGTTCATAAAGGCGGACCGGACCCTCGTTTTGCGCCCGACATGAGTTATCTGAAGCACATACCCGTCGATATTGAGTTTGCCGGACAGGGTGTGACCGACGACGAAAAGGTCCGCTATGCGTTAAGGCGCGAGCGATTGGGGCAGCAATGGTTCCGCAAGCAGCTCGTTGCCGCCTATGATGGCCGTTGCGCGGTGTCGGACCGCGGCGTCAGCGAAGCTCTGGAGGCTGCGCATATCGAGAATTACTCGGGACCCAAATCGCAGGTTGCCAGCAACGGTATTCTGCTTCGGCGCGATCTTCATTCCCTATTTGATGCTCACCTGATTTCGTTTGAGCCTGTTTGCGGCGAATATCGGCTGTGCGGATCGTACCTGCTGGATAAGACCGACTACGCTTCCTTTGCGGGTGCGACGCTAAGGCAGCCGAGTGAGCGTCAGTGGCGACCCGATACGGTGTTTCTTGAGGCCCATCGCATTGAGTTCGATCGCTCGGAAAAGAAGCGTGAAAAGGCGGGGCTTCTGCCGTATTAGCGTATTTGGCTTTGGCATTCTTTGACGATCGTGTTGTTTGATCGGATCGCGTGGCGATGCAATCTCGCGCACGCCCGCCGGTGCATGCTCTTCCTGATTTGTATAGCGAGAGGGGAGCGTGTATGAGCTGGCGAGGCGATATTGCGATGGGGAAGTACGGAAAACTGCCGTGTGCCCTTATAGACAACAATATGTTTCCGAGCGTAGAGGTTGATTGCGCGTCGTTTGTCGTCACCTGCCCTTGCTGCGGCTCGCAAATACCGTGTCTCGACATTCGGTTTATCGATGCGCGCGACAGACTCAGCGACGAAGTGAGAAAACGGACAGGCGTTCATATGCCGGTGTATCCGGAGAAATGCCCTGTTTGTGGCCTCGATATCGTGTATGACGCCGGCGACGAGGGATAGGTGATGCGGAGGAGTTGGCTGTGAGTGTCTTTTGCCTCTACAAATAAATCCCCTCACCGAGTTGCTTGTGGAACTCGGCGTGATGGTCGCGTGCCCAGGTAAAGAGTGCCTGGTCAAAGTCGGTGCGCGTGGCCGGGACGCCAAAGACGCCGGCAACTTCGACGCGTATAAACTCCAGTGCCGGCAGCTTGTTGATGGCAGTGAGGGCAAACGGGGACGAGGGCTCCTCGAACAGATAGCGGCTGCCTTGCAGCGCGTCGCAACTGGTGCACGTGTTGCCGAGCGACGGGGCTTTGGAGGCTCGCGCGCCTACGGGCTTGTAGCCGCAGCGCTTATGAAGGTAGTCGCGGATCTCGCCCGGTACGCAGCCAAGAGCGGGCACGATGGCGAGTGCGTTGGCGTTGGCCGTGTCGATGGCAATGTGCCCGGATTCGTTGGGCGCGTGCGCGATGGCGACGCTCTCGTCGTTATCGGTTCGATAGGGAATGCCGAAGGCCGTGACCGAGGTCTCTTTGTGACACTTCCAGCACTCGCGCTTGCCCAGTACTAGATATATATACGGCGCTGAGGGGTCGGATCGGTCAACACCGGGCAGCCACTCGGCAAAGGGCTCGGGGTTGACGCCGCTGGGTACATACCAGACCTTCTTGGTCCGGTCCCATTTGGCGCCCAGCGCCTTGGCTTCTTCTTTGTGCGAAAAGGGGACATCGAGCTCGGTGCGCATGGCGGCTCCTTGGTGCTGCAGGTGCAAGTGGCCCAAGGATACCGCAGGGCGCAGACATCGCGGCGTTTTGCTGAGGAGTTGCGGCTCGGATGGGTTCGAGACGCGTTGGCCTCGGCCTCGGTGGCTATTGACGCGGTTTTGTGTATGGGCAGGGTGGTTGCTTGGGCGGTTGGAGCTGCCAGCTGATTTGGCGACATAAAACAAAACAGCCCAGAGGACATAGCCTCTGAGCTGCGAACATTTGGTGGGCGTTAGAAGATTTGAACTTCTGACCTCTTCCGTGTC
>URIA01000047.1 GCA_900547765.1 uncultured Collinsella sp.
CCCCTTTGGGGCGGGCACGTTTTTGTGTGGGTGGACAGTTAGTTCAGATACGTATTATTCGGGCGGTTTAATAGCTGGGTTTGGAGCCCTCGGGGGCCTGTTGGACGCCTTTAGATGGCCTGAGGTGCTTGGTTTTGGGCTTTAAACGTCCGTTTTGAGGGTCAAATTGCGCTAAACGAAGCGTTCGAATGCAATTTGAGGGGGTCTGATTTATACGTATCTGAACTAACCGTCCAGGCGACTCTGTTCGGGGTCGTCACGCCTTGCTTGTGGTCCCTGTCTTCACAATTTGCGTCAAGCTTTTGGTTAGATTTTGGTCAGTTGGCGTAAGGGCGGAAGGCCAAAAGATTGCTGGCGAAAAAAGCTCAGAGAAAGTGCTGGTAGGGGAGTTGTTGAGCTTTTCGACAGCTTTTGAGCAAAAGAAACTTTGTGGCTATTGCCGGCGATTGCGTTGTCGCGGTCATGGCGGTGCGGGATGCTGGTCGTAAGCGTCGAATGCTCCGATTTTGGAGGCCAGCATGGATCTGTTTCTTGAGACTCCGCAGCAACAAGCTGAGCGCATGCTGCGTCAGCAACAACGACTCATGGAGATGCAAATGCAAGGGGCGGCAGCCCAGCCCTTTGCGCAAAATGTCGTGCCCGCTGCTGTACCTGCAGCTGTGCCCGGGTGTGAATCGGCGCCAGAGGCCTATTCCGTACAGCAAGATTCATATGCGCAGGAGCTCGCGTTCGACAAACGCCGCGCGCGCCGCCGCCGTTTGGGCCAGCGCCTGCGCACATTGGCGATGATCGTGCTCATCCCGCTGGGGCTTGCGGCCATCTTTCTGGCGTCGTATGCCCTCACGTGCATCCTCAACGGCGCATCGCCCAACGAGGTGCTCCAGCATCTAGCGGCCCTGGGCCAGCGCCTAGGTGACGTCATAACAACCATCCGCGCCGGCTGGGAGAGCTAGCGTTTGTCACATTAGGACTTCTAGGGTGTAGGGATTATCGCCACGAGTAAAATTCTTGCATCCCGTGGGTCCTGTCGTGCGATTGATAGTATTATCGAAGATGAATAATAATAGGATTTGCTATGTATAAGCATGATTTAGAGCAGACTCTTTTGGGCATTGACGAAGAGGCAGAGCTGGAAATAGGTCCAAGAGACGATAGGCCGAGCGTTGTATTGGTGGGAGGAAGCGCCTTCATGCTAAACGATGTGACGAATCGGTCGGTTACACATGACATTGATGTGTTTGAGGCAGACAGGTGCCTCCGCGAGATCATAGCTCGATACCCCGAGGTGAATGGTATGGCGGTAGCATATTGTAATCAGATGCCATTCAATTACGAAGATCGTTTGATTCCCTTGGATATTGGGGCGCGTTTTATCAGGTACTTTACGCCATCCTTGGAGGACCTGGCGGTAATGAAGCTCTATGCCTACCGTCCGAACGACATCGTCGATCTTCATAGTCAGGCATTCGTCGACCGACTTGATTGGGGGCTGCTCGAACGGCTTATATTCGACGAGGGCGAGGCGCTGGCGTCGTCGCCTTCGGAGCGGAGTTATCAAGAGATGGTCTGCGCATACAGGCAATACAAAAAGGAGGTGCTCGGTTGAATCTGACCTTTGAGGGATTCTTAAAAGGCTATTGCCGAGAGCTGTCCGGACAGCAGTCACTGAGTTTTAGAAAACTGGTTGAGCAGGCGATGACGGTTGCGCCGCGCGTGGCGGAGCCTCTGTTTTTGCTCGCTTTGGCGCAAGGAAAAGCCGAATACGTTCTGGGTTTATCCGAGGGCTCGTGGATGGAAGAGGATTACCGAGACGTTTTGTCCTTGTACGGTCAAGCGGGTAACATAATATCTTTATGCGCCAAAAGTGAGCTTCCTAATCGTTATGCCAACGTTTGGCGTGCGTATAGAGCGGTGAAGGAAAAGCCGGTGGCGAACAGAAGGATCAACGCCCTGATGCGAAAAAGAATACTGGAAGCATTGGAGGAATCGGGCGTAACGCGCTATGGCCTCTGCCGTGCTCTGCACCTGAATAAAGGAAACGTATACGCATACTTGGCCGGCGATGACTCAAAGGTGAGCAGGGAGACGGCGCGCCGCATTATGGAATATGCGGAGGAGAGGGGCACCCAAGAAGGGGCCGGCCGCCCGGTGCGTGTGGCGGGGTAAGATTGATCGCGGTTTTGATTGGTGCTCGATTGGGTTTGTTGGGCGGAGTTTATGTCTGCTATTGATATTGTGCTTGTTGTGATCGCCTTGGTGGCGGTGGGGGTTGCTGTGGCTTGCGCCCTCCAGCTCAAGAGCCTGCGTGCCGAGCTGCGGGAGCGTGGCGACAGTAGCGCGGAAACGCTGGCAGCGCTCGAGCAGGCCAACAGCACGCTCGACACCCTGAACGTCGCGTTGGCCGAAACCCGCCGCACGGCAAATGCCATCGCGCAGCAGCAGACGACCGATGCCGCCGTAGAGCAGCAGCGCTACCTGACCATTGCGCGCGAGTTCTCGCAGGCCGGCGACCGTATGGATGACCTGCGCCGCGAGACGGCCCAACAGCTCGGTGCCAACCGCGAGGGTATCGAGCATCGCCTGGACAAGGTGCGCGAAACGGTCGATGCTCAGCTGGGCGCCATCCGCAAAGACAACAACGTGCAGCTCGATCAAATGCGTGCGACGGTGGACGAGAAGCTCTCCCGCACGCTCAACGACCGACTGTCGGCATCGTTTAAGCAGGTGAGCGACCAGCTCGAGGCCGTGTACAAGGGCCTGGGCGACATGCAGTCCATCGCCACCGGCGTGGGCGACCTTAAGCGCGTGCTGGGCAACGTGAAGGCGCGTGGCATTTTGGGCGAGGTGCAGCTGGGTGCAATTCTGGCGGACATCCTTACGCCCGACCAGTATCTGGAAAACGTCGCCACCAAGCCCGGCGCCTCGGAGCGCGTTGAGTTTGCCGTCAAGCTGCCGGTGGACGAGGGCGATCCCGTGCTGCTGCCGATCGACTCCAAATTCCCGGGCGACGCGTACGAGCACTTGCTCGACGCGCAGGAGTCGGGCGATGCGGAGACCGTGGCGGCTGCGCGCAAGACGCTCGACACCATGGTCAAGCGCGAGGCAAAGGACATTTGCGAAAAGTACCTGAGTGTGCCGGCAACGACCAACTTTGGCATCATGTTCGTGCCGTTTGAAGGGCTGTACGCCGAGGTCGTCAGCCGCTCCGGGCTTATCGAGACCCTGGGCCGCGACTATCACGTCAACGTTGCCGGCCCCAGCACCATGGCGGCCATTCTCAACAGCCTGCAGATGAGCTACCAGACGTTTAGGCTGCAAAAACGCACCGACGATGTACTGCGAGTGCTCTCTGCCGTCAAGGCCGAGCTGCCGCGCTATCAAAAGGCGCTGCGCCGCGCCCAGCAGCAGATCGAGACCGCGGGTAAAACGGTCGAGGGCATTATCACCACGCGCACCAACGTCATGGAGCGCAAACTCAAGGATATCGACGCGCTGGAAGACGCCGACCAAGCCGATGAGATCTTGGGACTCACGCCCGCGGGCCTTTCCACAGACCAAGAAGACGAGGACTAATTGCAACAAGGCAGCGGGGCACCGGCGCAAACGCGGGCACCCCGCTGCCTTTCACATCGCGCTTGCCTGAAGTGCGCTTTAGTGTGCAACAATGGCGTTTCGCCCTATCAGACGCGAAAGGAAGCCCATGTCTCAGAGAAACACCAGTCCGCTGAAACGCTCCACCGTGCGCCGCACGCTGCAGCGGTTTTGGGGTGTCACGCGCACGCAGCCGCTGATTGTCTTTCTCTCGGTGTTCTCGTCGGCGGGCTACATCTTTTTGCTGACGTTTGCCAATACCTATGTGATGGCCCTCATTGTCGACCGCGTTCAAGCCGGTCCCGTGGCGGGTGATCAGGTGTTTGAGGTCTTCGGCCCCTATATCCTGGCGCTCGTACTCGTTAACCTGGTGGGCCAAATCCTCTCCAAGCTGCAGGACTACACCGTCTACAAGCTCGAGATTGCGGGCAACTATCACCTGGCGCGCCTGTGCTTCGACACGCTCTCCAATCAATCCATGACATTTCACACCAGCCGCTTTGGCGGATCGCTCGTGAGCCAGACGAGCCGTTTTATGAGCGGCTATACGGGGCTGGTCGACGTGACGGTGTATTCGCTCATCCCCACCATCACCTCGGTCATCTGCACGGTGGCGGCGCTCGCCCCGGTGGTGCCGACGTTTACCGTGATCCTGGTGTGCATCATGGCCGTCTACATCGCGTTTGTCTGGCTTATGTACAAGCGCATCATGCCGCTTTCGGCCGCGACGTCCGCCGCGCAGAACAAGCTCTCGGGCGTGCTCTCCGACGCGGTCACGAACATCTTGGCCGTCAAGACCTGCGGGCGCGAGGACTTTGAACGTGATCTGTTCGACGCCGCTGATCGTGCCGCGCGCGATGCCGAGACGGTCTCGATGCACGCCATGATGCAGCGCAACTTTACGACCTCGGGTCTTATCGTCATCACCATGGCCGTGGTGAGCGTATTCGTGGCGGGCGGCAACGCGTGGTTTGGCATCTCGGCCGGCTCGCTCGTCATGATCTTTACCTACACCTATAACCTCACCATGCGCCTGAACTACGTAAGCTCCATGATGCAGCGCATCAACCGCGCTTTGGGCGATGCGGCCGAGATGACGCGCGTGCTGGACGAGCCACGTTTGGTGGCAGATGACCCGGACGCCCCCGAGCTCAAAGTGACCGAGGGCGCGATTGATTTTGAGCAGCTGAGCTTTGCGTACCGTGACGCTGCGGCGGGCGAGAGCGTGTTCGATGACCTGACACTTCATGTGGCGGCGGGCCAGCGCGTGGGCCTGGTGGGCAAATCGGGCTCGGGCAAGACGACGCTCACCAAGTTGTTGTTGCGCCTGGACGATGTACAGGGCGGCCGCGTGCTCGTGGACGGCCAGGACGTCTCGCGCTGCACGCAGCAGAGCCTGCGCCGTCAGGTTGCCTACGTGCCGCAGGAGGCGCTGCTGTTCCACCGCTCCATTCGCGAAAACATTGCCTACGGTCGTCCCAACGCCACTGATGAGCAGATTCGCGAGGCGGCTCGCTTGGCTAATGCGACCGAGTTTATCGACCGCTTGCCCCGTGGCTTTGACACTATGGTGGGCGAGCGCGGCGTCAAGCTCTCTGGCGGTCAGCGTCAGCGCGTGGCTATCGCCCGCGCCATCCTAACCGACGCGCCGATTCTGGTGCTCGACGAGGCGACGTCTGCCTTGGACAGCGAGTCCGAGGCGTTGGTGCAGGAGGCGCTCGAGAATCTGATGCGCGGCCGCACCTCCATTGTGGTGGCGCACCGCCTGTCCACCGTGGCGGCGCTTGACCGCATTGTGGTGCTGGCCGATGGCGAGATTGTCGAGGACGGCACGCATACGCAGCTCGTCGAGGCGGGTGGCGAGTACGCGAGCCTGTGGAGCCGTCAGACCGGCGCATTCTTGGAGGCGTAAGCGTCTCGGACGTGGGACAATTGTGCCCATAAGTTTATTGTGCCGTTGAGCCGAGGAGTCGTTATGCCACGCGAGACCAATGCCGCCAAACGCGAGCGCGCCGTTGAGGTGTGTGAGCGCCTCAACCGTCGCTATGGCCCGGTCGAGTGCTTTTTGGACCACGAGAATCCCTTCCGCCTGCTGATCGCGGTGTTGCTCTCGGCGCAAACGACCGACGCGCAGGTCAACAAGGTGACGCCGAAGCTGTTTGCCCAGTGGCCCACGCCCGAGGCCATGGCCGGGGCGAGTGTGGCTGACGTGGCAGACACCATCAAGTCACTCGGCTTTTATAAGAGCAAGGCCAAGCACGCCGTGGAGGCCGCGCAGATGATCGTCGCCGACTATGGCGGCGAGGTGCCGGCCGACATGAAGGAACTCGTCAAGTTGCCGGGCGTGGGACGCAAAACGGCGAACATCGTGCTCAACGTGGGATTTGGCATTGTTGAGGGCATCGCGGTCGATACGCACGTCAACCGCATCGCGCACCGCCTGATGCTGAGTCCCAAGACGCACGCCAAAGAGCCGCTCAAGACCGAGCAGGATTTGCTCAAGATCTTGCCGCACGAGTATTGGGAGTCGGTCAATCACCAGTGGATCACCTTTGGCCGCGAGATTTGCGATGCCCGTAAGCCCAAGTGCGACGAGTGCCCGCTGGCGGATTTGTGCCCCAGCGTGCGCGTGACGGGGTAGGGCTCGGCACGTTTTGCCGGCGTCCGAAGACGGCGACTAATGTTGTGCAACACATTTGGGCCGCGAAGGCTCAATATGATGGCGACAGATGCTGTTTGTTGTGAGGGGATGCCCGAATTGTTTTGCACCAAGTGCGGCTCTGAGATGCCCGATGGAACTGAATATTGCACGAGCTGCGGGGCGCGCATGGGTGCTGCCTCCCCGGCGGTCGCGCCCGCCGAGCCCGCACCGATGCCAGCGGCAGGGATGCCTCCCGTGCAGGGTGACGTACAAAAGAAATCGCATAAGCGAGCGGTGATTATCGGCATATGTGTGGCAGGCGTGCTGGTGGCCGGTGGCGCCGCGCTGGCGCTGACCGGCGTGCTGGGCCCGCTTGGGCAGGGTGGCTCATCGCAGATTACGTTGCTAGGGTCCGACGAGGGTTCGGCCGAGCACAAAGACCAGGGAAGCGCCAAGGAGAAGCCTGCCGCCGACGAGGATGAGCCGGAAGAGCCTGAGCAGACCGGCAGCAGCGTAAAAGTCGACCTCAACGACCAAGCAACCTATGCCGCGGCGAACTTGTTCCTGTCGAACTTTACGGAGGAGCACTTCGATCTGGACTGGTATCAGACGGGCGACTTCGATTCGACTGACGGACTTACGGATGATGAGAAATACAAGCTGGTTAAGTTCATCTGGTGCCATTTTATTGACAATGCGCCGTATCGAATTGAGAAAGGTGACTATGATAACGGCAATCGCCAGCGCATAGCGACCGATGTGATCAATAGGGAACTCAACCGCTTGACGGGTCTGACGCTTTCCGATGCCGATATGACCTATGACAGAACGCCGGAGGGGCAGGCGATTCCCGATTCGGCCGAAGCACATGACGGGTATTTGTATCTCAAGCAAGAATACGGCCAGGGAAATTACAACCCGCCATGTGCCATCGTTACGGGTGCGACTGACCTTGGCGACAACATCTACGAGCTCACCTATGAGGTCTACAGTGCTGGCGGCATGCTGCTGCCCTTCGACATTCCCGAGAGCACCTATGGCCTGCCGAAGGACCAGTTCATTGCGGCGATTCAGGCCGATGCGTCGAGGGGCCGTACCGAGACTTGCACGGTACGGGTCGCGCAGGGTGATGGTGCCCCGACCTTTACGCTGCTCAAAATGGGTGTCTATGATTAGGTTCGACATAATAACTTTGCTTTGATCACGCCAGGCGGCTCGTCCGTCTGGCGTTTTTTGCGGGGCTGGGCGTACGCTTGGGCTGGAGTATATGCTGCCTCATGCAAAAATGTGTTGCTAATTTAGAAGGCTATTCAAGCGTGCCGAAGTCGTGGCGTGCTGGCGTAGCATGAGCAAAAAAACAAGCAATGGAGGGCAACGTGGCAACATTGAAGATGCGAGAGCTTGAAGATTATTTTGAGCGCATCGTGCGCAAGCGCGAAGGTGACCTGCCTGGTCGTCGCAAAGGCGACGAGCACTTGTCTCAAACCCATGCGCTCTACCACGGCGATCCTGCGCCCTGGGCTCTGACGCCAAAGATATTCGACAAGAACATGACGTCGCTTCTTAAAGAGGCCGCCGAGCGTATGTACGGCATCATGGACAAGGTGACGCGGGCGTTTTGCTCCGATGCGTCCGTGCGTGCGTGGTTTCGCATGGATCCGGCTTTTGCTGACCTGTGCGCTATGGATGCCGGCTATGATTGCCAGATTCCCCTTGCGCGCGTCGATATCTTTCTTGACGAGGACACCGGGTCGTATACGTTTTGCGAGCTCAATACCGATGGCAGCGCTGGAATGGTAGTGACCGATGTGGTCTGCCAAGCCGTGCGAATGACACCTTCCTTTGAGGAGTTTGCGTCCAATCATCCCGGCTTTCGGCAGTACGATTTGTGCGGTAGCTGGATAGATGCATTGTTTGAGACCTATGCAGAGTGGGAGCTGGCCCATCCTCGCCGCACCGAGGATAGTGCACGATCGGACGACGGGGTCCGCGTTGACGAGGGACCCCATGCACCGCAATCAAAGATATATCCCGCTTCGGTGGCAATCGTCGACTATTCGGAAAGCATCGACTTGGAAGATGCGGCTCATTTTGTCGACCTTATGAGGCGGCGGGGTGTAGTCGCACGCTTTGCGGATGTGCGCGACCTGCGAATTGCCGAAGACGAGAGCGGTGCTAGGCGCCTGTGCGATGCCGCTGGTCCTATTGATTGCGTTTGGCGGCGCGCGGTGACCGGCGAGCTGTGGGATAAGCCGTGCGAAGGACGCTCTGCCTTAATCGAGGCTGCCCAGGAAGGGCTTGCGTGCATCGTCGGTGGATTTAGAACATGGCCGTGCGCGACTAAGACCGTATTTGCGTTTTTGTGGTCTCGGGCCGGTCAGTCCTTGTTGAGCTCGGAGGAGCAATCGTTTGTACGGGAGCATGTGCCCTATACCGAGATTTTGGACGAAAGCACCCAGTTGTCGAGATTTGTCGAAAAGGATCGATGGATCGTCAAGCCGTGCGGCGGCTACAATGCGGTTGGCGTTGTCGCTGGTTTGGATGTCACGGAACAGGAATGGTCCCAGGTGCTAGCTCGCGCTGCGGCCGCTGGGGCGATTGTACAGGAGTATGCTCAGCAGTATCAGACTCCCTGCTTGCGCGGAACGCTTGTCGATGGGCCGCATCGAGGAGAGGCGCCCAAAGGACTTGTGGATGATCTTGGTTTTGCGCCCGCTTCTAATATGGAAGGCCTGTACCTGTATCGCGGCCGTTTTGCGGGCGTGTATACACGCGTCGGTTTTGCCAACACCATAGGCGAGTGGACGAGCCGCTTAAACGTTGCGAGCTTTTTTGAGGAATAGCCGTTTCTTGGGGCACCTTCCGTGGTTGCGGCGTTCGACGTGACGGGGAAATTTTGGCGAAGCCGGTGAGTCCAGTTCTATCTGGCGTTTTTGTTGCGGGGCTGGGCGTACGCTTGAGCAGGAGTCCTCTCCATGCGCTACCATGACAGGCAATGATTTTTGACGAACGACCCGCCGAGCTTGCCCCGGCGGGCTTTTGGCGTTGCGATGCCGGAGGAACAGCATGCTCATTCACCGTATAGCCGCGCAGCTCTACACTGCCGAAGCGCTGCAGACCGTCGAGGCCGGGCTCGATTCTGGCGAGGACGTGACGCTGGCCGTGTCTCAGTCGGGTCGCACGCTTATGGCCGCCGCCCAGTTTGCGCGTCGTCCGCGCCCCACGGTCTACATCGTGAGTGGCGAGGATGCGGCCGATCGCGCCGCGCGTAGCCTTGCCGCCTATGTGGGCCTGGCGCACGTGTGCCGCTTTCCCGAGCGCAAGGACTATCCTTGGCGCGAGCAGGCGCCCGACGACGCCGTGGTGGCCCAGCGCTGCGAGGCCCTGGGGCGCATTGTGCGCGGGGACAACTGCATCATGGTCGCCTCGGCCCGTGCGCTGCTGCGCTGCGTGCCGCCGGTCGAGAGCCGCTACTGGGAGTCCACCACTTTTGCGGTGGGCGAGGAGATTCCTTTTGACGAGGTGCCGCAACGTCTGGTGGGCATGGGCTACACCAATGCCGGCGCCGCCGACGCGCCCGGCCTGTTCCGTGTGCACGGCGACACCGTCGAGGTGTTTCCCGCGCAGGAAAAAGCGCCCGTGCGCATCGAGTTCTTCGGCGACGAAATCGATCGCATCCGCCGCATGGTGAGCTCAACGGGGCAGACCATCGGCAACGAGGACAGCATCGAGATCTTCCCGTGCCGCGAGCTCGCACTCACCGACGAAGCCGTCCACAACATGCATGTGGCGCTCTATCGCGCCAGCCAGGACGACAGCAAGTTGGCGGCGCTGCTCGAGATGGTGGATGCGCGCATCGTCACGCCTGAGCTCGACCGCTTTTTGCCGGTGATGTACGGCCAGACCGTGAGCCCGCTGTCGCATGTGAGCGGCAAGGCGCTCGTGGTGCTGTCCGAGCCGCGCTCGCTGTTCGACGATTGCCTGCGCGCTTACGAGGATATCGAGGCGCGTGCCGGCGAGGCGGGGGTCGACCGTCTGGACGGCCTGTACGTGCGTGCCCAGCAACTCGACTTTGGCGCTCAACAGCGCCTGAACTACGTGAGCCTCATCCGTGCCGGCGGTGCGGTGACGGCCGAGCTCAAGATTGAGCAGCCTGCCATCGCAGGCTCGGACAACCGTTTTATGACGCGCATCCAGGAGGTCGTGGGCAAGCGCTATGCCTGCGTGTTTGCCATCCCCGACCGCGGTGCGCGCGAGTCGATGGAGCTCACCTTTGGTGACGAGGGCATTACCTTTGAGGAATCGCTGACCGCGGCGCCCGAAAATACCGGCGCTATCGGCGACCGCGTACGCGTGGCAGCGGCGGATTCCGCCGACCGTGCCGCACGCCAGGAGGCCCATGCTTCCATTCGCGAGCGTCGCGCCGACGCGCTCAACGCCCGCTCGCTCGAGGCGGGCGCCGCGCAGGCTGCCGCCGGCGTCGCCGTGCCCACCATCTCGCGCGGGCGCGTGACCTTTGTCGATGCCGCCCTGCCGCAGGGCGTGGTGGTGCCCGATGCCAACCTGGCCGTGTTCTCGATCGCCGACCTCAACGCCCGCATGGACGCCAACCGCGCGCGCAGCCGCCGCAAGGTGGACATTACGCAGATCACGTTTCCGTTTAAGCCGGGCGACTACGTGGTGCACGCCACTCACGGCATCGCGCTCTTTAGCGAGATCGCGCGCCAGGAAGTGGGCGGCAAGGAGCGCGACTACTTTTTGCTGGAATATGCCGACGGCGACAAGCTCTACGTGCCGCTCGAGCAGGTCGACCGCATCACGCGCTATGTTGGTCCCGACGGTGACAAGCCGCGCCTGACCAGGCTCAACACCGCCGACTGGACGCGTGCCACCAACAAGGCGCGCAAGAACGCCAAAAAGCTGGCGTTTGACCTGGTCGACCTGTATACGCGCCGCTCGTCGATTACCGGTATCGCCTGCCCGCCCGACACGCCCGAGCAGATCGAGATGGAGGAGAGCTTTCCTTACGACGAGACGCGCGACCAACTGGAGGCCATCGCCGACATCAAAGCTGACATGGAGGCGCCCAAGCCCATGGACCGCCTGCTGTGCGGCGACGTGGGCTTCGGCAAGACCGAGGTCGCCCTGCGCGCGGCCTTTAAGTGCGTGGACTCCGGTCGCCAGGTCATGGTGCTCTGCCCCACGACCATTCTGGCCCAGCAGCACTACGAGACATTCTTTGAGCGCTTTGCCCCGTTTGGCCTGGAGGTCGAGGTGCTCAGCCGCTTCCGCACGCCGGCGCAGCAAAAGCGCGCGCTCAAGGCGTTTGCCGAGGGCACGATCGACGTGCTCATCGGCACGCACCGCCTGCTTTCGGCCGATGTGAACCCCAAGAACCTGGGCCTGGTGATCATCGACGAGGAACAGCGCTTTGGCGTGCAGCACAAGGAGCAGCTCAAGAACCTGCGCGAGCAGATTGACGTGCTCACGCTTTCGGCCACGCCCATCCCGCGTACCATGCAGATGGCCACGAGCGGCGTGCGCGATATGAGCCTGATTACCACGCCGCCGACTGGGCGCCGCCCCGTGATCGTGCACGTGGGGGAGTACGACCCCGACGTGGTGAGCGCGGCGATTCGCCTGGAGGTGGGTCGCGGCGGACAGGTGTACTACGTGTCCAACCGCGTCAAGACCATCGATGACGCTGTGGCACGCGTGCACGAGGCCGCGCCCGAGGCGCGCGTGGGCGTGGCACACGGCAAGATGAGCCCGCGCGAGGTCGAGGACGTGATGATCGAGTTCGCGACCAAAAAGATCGATGTGCTCATCGCCACGACCATCGTGGAGAGCGGCATCGACAACGCGACCGCCAACACGCTCATCATCGAGGACTCGCAGCGCCTGGGTCTGGCACAGCTCTACCAGCTCAAGGGCCGTGTGGGTCGCTCGGCCACGCAGGCCTACGCGTACTTTATGTTCCCGGGCGAGCTGCCGCTCACCGAGGAGGCCACGGCGCGCCTGACTGCACTTTCCGAGTTCCAGGACCTGGGCAGCGGCATGCGTATCGCCATGCGCGACCTGGAGATTCGCGGCGCCGGTTCGCTGATGGGCGCTGAGCAGCACGGCAACCTGTCGAGCGTGGGCTTTGACCTGTTTACACAGATGTTGGGCCAGGCCGTGGCCGAGGCGCGCGGCGATGACGACGCCGGCGTGGAGGCGGCGAGCGTGGGTATTAATCTGCCGGCCGATTACTTCTTGTCCGAGGAGTACCTGCCGGCGGTGGACCAGCGCGTGCTCGTGTACCGCAAGCTCGCAGCGGCCGAGGACCTGGAGAGCATCGACGAGGTGCAGGAAGAGACCGAGGCCGCGCATGGCGAGCTGCCGTTGGCGGGACTCAATCTGTTCAACCGCGCGCGTATCCGTATCCGCGGCGAGCGCTTGGGGCTCGAGAGCGTCACGCTCAGTGGCGGCCGCATCACGTTTTTGGGCGTAGACGTGCCCAAGAAGGTGGCCTTTGAGTTTAAGAATCGGTACGGCGCGGTGAACTTCCCCAAGAGCCGCAAGCTGTCGGTGCCCTATAAGGCGGGCGCCGGTGCGGGCAGCGGCCTGGGCCGAGGTCTCGACGCCAACGACGGCACCGGCCCGGTGGCGGCCGCGCTCATGCTACTGCAGCAGCTGGGCGCGACTGACGATGACTAACGGGTCGACGCTGCAAACGCCCCATTTGGGCAATCTGACCCCATCGAAAGGAAAGCATGTTCGGGTATATCTATAAGAAAGATGCCGCTGCTATCGCGGTCATCCTGGCCTTTTGTCTGCTCGTCGGGTCTTTTTTCGATTACCAAATCTCGAGTGCGCTGTTCAACTCGTCTAGCCTGTTTGGCCGCTTTGTCGAGGCGGCCGGCGAGCTGCCGTTCGAGCTGACGGCGAGCGTCGCGGGCATTATGCTCGTGCGCTCGGCACGTCCCGATTCCAAGGCGAGCAAGTGGCTCGCCGCGCTGGGCGTTCTGATCAACGTAGGCCTGGTCGGCTACGAGATTATCGGATCGCTGCGCGTCGGCGGCAAGCTTATTGCGTTTCAGCTGGTTCTGACGTTTGCATTGGTCATCGCGGCCAACCTCATCGCCTATCGCCTCACGCGCGACACCGACTCCGACGAGCTCACGCGCTGGGCGCTGATGGTGCTTGCCGTGTGGGTCGCTCAGGCCATCATCCTCAACGTGGTTGTCAAGCCGCTGTGGTCGCGCCCGCGCATGCGCGTGATCGAGGTCACGCCGGGGCTCAATTTTCAGCCGTGGTGGGTGATCGGCAACCCCGACAAGTGGGCCTATATCGCCGCTGGCGTGATCAAGGACGGCTTCAAGTCGTTTGCGAGCGGACACACGGCGCACGCGGCGATCGGCCTTATGCTCGCCGGGCTTCCCGCGGCGGCCTTTAAGGAAAAGCCGTCGCGCCGCCGCGTGGTCTTTTGGGTCGCCGCCGTGGTCGCGGCGTTCGTCGCCTTTGGCCGTATCGTGATCGGTGCGCACTTTTTGACTGACGTGAGCTGCGGCTTTGCCCTGGTGTTGGCACTTGAGTGCCTTGCCGCGCGCATTGCCTATCCTCACGGCGTACAATAGCCCCACCTGAATCATCTGGTCGATACCTGGTAAGAGAGGATTGCCATGCTCGCGTTCAACAACGACTATTCCCACGGCGCACACCCGGCGGTGCTGCAGGCGCTCGTCGACACCAACATGGAGCCGCAGCCCGGCTACGGCACCGATGCGCATACCGAGCGTGCCAAGCAGCTTATCCGCGAGGCCTGTCAGGCTCCCGATGCCGACGTATTTTTGCTGGTGGGCGGCACGCAGACCAACGCGACGGTGATTGACATGCTGCTCGCGCCGTACGAGGGCGTGGTTGCCGCCGAGACCGGCCACGTTGCCTGCCACGAGGCGGGCGCCATCGAGTTTGGCGGCCACAAGGTGCTCACCATCCCCGGCTACGAGGGCAAGATGCACGCTGAGGATCTCGAAAACTATATCCAAGTGTTCTACGAAAACGAGAGCTGTGAGCACATGGTGTTTCCGGGCGCCGTGTATGTGAGCCTGTCGACCGAGTACGGCACGCTGTACTCCAAGGCTGAGCTCGCGGCAATCCATGCGGTGTGCCAGAAGCGCCAGATTCCGCTGTTTGTGGATGGCGCCCGCCTGGCCTATGCGCTGGCGGCCGATGAGTGCGACATTACCCTGCCCGAGCTGGCGCAGCTGTGCGACGTGTTCTACATCGGCGGCACCAAGTGCGGCGCGCTTTGCGGCGAGGCCGTGGTGTTTTGCGGCATGCACGCTCCGGCGCATCCCATTCCGCGCATTAAGCAGCACGGCGCGCTGTTGGCCAAGGGTCGCCTGACGGGCGTGCAGTTTGAGGCGCTCTTTACCGACGGCCTGTATTTTGAGATTGGTCGCCAGGCGATTGAGACGGCCCAGGCGCTGCGTCGTGTGCTGCACGAGCGCGGTTACCAGTTCTTTTTGGAGACGCCCACAAACCAGCAGTTTGTGATTCTGCCCAACGAGGACATGGCCCGCATTCGCGAGCATGCCTCGATCGAGTACTGGGAAAAGTACGACGAGACCCATACGGTGGTGCGCTTTTGCACCAGCTGGGCCACGACGCAGGAGGACATCGACGCGTTGGCGGCTGTCCTGTAGCTTGACGTAATGACGAGGGGCCGCCCTGCGCCTGGGTTTGGCGCAGGGCGGCCTTTGCTTTTGAGGGAGAGGGGTTGTGTGACCGAGATGTCCGAGCCGACGATTCGCCTGGCGACGCCCGATGATGCGCCAGCGCTGCTTGCCATCTATGAGCCGTATGTGCGCCAGACGGCGATTACCTGCGAATACGAGGTGCCGAGCGTTGAGGAGTTCGCCGGGCGCATCGAGCGTACGCTCGAGCGCTATCCGTATCTGGTGATGGAGCTGGACGGGCGCCCGGTAGGCTATGCCTATGTGAGTCCGCTCAACAGCCGCGAGGCGTACGACTGGTCGGTCGAGACATCGATCTACCTGGCGCGCGACGTGCGCCACGGCGGACTGGGTCGCAGGTTGCACGACGCGCTCAAGCAGTGCCTGGTCGCGATGGGCATCACCAACATGTGCGCGCTCATCGCCGTGCCGCACGACAAGGACGACGAGTACCTGACGCACAACAGCCAGGATTTTCATGCCCATATGGGGTATCGCCTGGTGGGCGCCTTCGACCGCTGCGCGCAAAAGTTCGGCCGCTGGTACGACATGTGTTGGATGGAGCTGGTTCTAGCCGAGCGCACCCCCAACCAGCCCAAACCAACCTGGTTTCCCGACCTTCCCAAACCTACCATTTAGGGACAGGTTTATTTTGGCCGCTTTGTAGCGTCAATCCACCGCGAGAAGTACGGATTCACGCGTCTTTTGATGCGGATGGGCTTAATTTGGCTTCGATTTGGGTCCGTTTGGCTTCGATTCGAACTAAGTGAGTAGACTTTTTGGCGCTGGTCGAGCACAAGGCGTATCTGCCTTAGTAAAACCGCAGGTCACAGAGGTGACAGTTTTTGGTGTGCTCGACAGGTCACGAAAAGTCTACTCACTTAGATTTGCGGTACTGGATATTCTGAGCAGGAACAGTTGAGCTTGGACGGCGCGTATTGCCAGGCGATGTTGGCATCTGTGCCATGCTGGCTTGAGATTTAATAAAACCGCAGGTAAAACGTTCATTAGGTACAGTTTGCCTCGTTTGGTGCGCTAGCCGATGGGCTCGGTGTATTTGGCGCGGTCGGTGCGCTGGATGCGCTTGGAGACGTGGAGCGGGCGGCCGTCGGTGTCGTAGACGTAGTCGGTGATCAGGATCAGCGCCTGCCCGCGCTCAACGTTGAGCAAAAACGCCTCGTTTTGCGAGGCGTAGCACACCTCAAAGGTCTTATGCCCCTGTGCCGGCGCGCGATGGAACTCCTGTCGCAGCGTGGCGTAGAGCGAACCGTTAATATCGCGATCGATGAGCGTCTCGAAGCTCGGCGGCAGGTAGGTGGTCTCCAGGCACAGCGGCGCGTCGTCCAGGTAGCGCAGGCGGACAAGTTTGACGAGCTTGCTGCCCACGGCGGCGTCAAAGAACTTAGCTATGCTGCCGGCCGCCTTGGCAAAGCCCGAGTCCACGGTGCGCGTGGTTGGCTTCATGCCCTGGCCTTCGACCTGCTTGGTATAGCTCGAAAACACCAGGTTGTTCTCGTGGAGCGCGGGCGTGTCGGCCACAAAGGCGCCACGCCCGCGCTCGGTGCGCACCAGGCCCTCATCAACGAGCACCTTAAGGGCGTGGCGCACGGTGCTGCGCGACAGCCCCGATTCGTCCATGAGCTCCATCTCGGACGGCAGCTTGTCTCCGCGTGCGTAGATGCCGGCGGCGATGCGGTCGCGAAGCGTACCCGCCAAGCGCTCGTATTGGGCCAGTTTCTTTTTAGACGAAGCGTTCATGCGATCAACCTGTATCTAACTTGTATGCGTATCTAATCAAGCATGTATTCAATACAACAACAAAACCGCTGGTAGCTAGTTATCGAAAACCGCATCAGCAAAATTTCTAAGATAAATATAGCATACAACTAGTCGACATCGTCAAAACATGTATGTAACTTGTATGCCGTCGACAGCATCAAACGAGAAGAAAGGCTGATGCACGATGACTACTCAGGAACAGGTCAAGGACGTCGTATCCCAGGTTTTGGCCGACAAGGCGGACAAGGGCGGCATCAAGCGCGTCGTGTGGATCGGCGCCGGCGGCTCCAACGGCGGCAACTATCCTGCCCAGTACTTTATGGAGCACGAGGCCACGCAGGTCGTGAGCTCCAGCTACACGAGCAACGAGTTCGTGCACGCTACGCCCGCCTATGTCAACGAGAACACCCTGGCCGTCGTCGTTTCCATGCGCGGCACCAAGGAGACCATCGTTGCCGCCCAGGTCGCCAAGGACCACGGCGCCAGCACCATCGCCATCTACGTTGACGAGTCCGGCCTCACCGAGGTCTGCGACTACAAGGTCCAGTACGACAGCCTGGCCGTCGACGAGTCCTGCATGGGCCGCACCAACTCCGCCGTCGTGACCATGATCGCCATGGAGCTCACGCAGCAGACCGAGGGCTATGCCGAGTACGAGACCGCCATGGCCGCCTTTGACCTGATCGATCCCATCTACCGCAAGGCCGTCGAGTACACCCGTCCGCTGGCCGCCAAGTGGGCCGAGCAGAACGCCGACAAGCCCTGCATCAACGTGATGGCCCAGGGCCCGCTCTTTGGCGCCGCTTACGTCTTTAGCATCTGTAACGTGCAGGAGATGCTGCAGATCGACTCCTGCACCATCAACACCTGCGACTTCTTCCACGGCCCCTTCGAGATTCTGGACAAGCGCACCTCGCTGTTCCAGCTCATCAGCGTCGGCCGCAGCCGCTGCAACGACGAGCGCGGCATTCGCTTCGTCAACCAGTACGGTGGCGAGCGCGTCTACCAGCTCGATGCCAAGGAGCTCGGCCTCAACGACATCAAGGACAGCGTGAGCGAGTACTTCAACCACCTGATCTTCGCCCCGATCCTCAACAACGTCTACATGCGTGCGCTTTCCGCCGTCACCCACAAGGACTACATGACGCGCCGCTACATGTGGAAACTCGATTACTAGGGATAGAGCAACCTAACAACTCAATGTCCTCATAAGTTGCGGTGGAATAGTTCCTGTTTAGGGGCTTGAAGCCTCTATTCAGGAACTATTTCACCGCAGCTGAATCCAGGGCGGCACTTGGGGACGTTCCTTTTAATATGAGCAGGACATTGTCAAGAGGCAAAATCGGGCCTGGCCCCAACGAT
>URIA01000048.1 GCA_900547765.1 uncultured Collinsella sp.
GGAGACGGCGAGTTAGCCGGCAGGTCGGCATGTCAATCCTGGTCTAACAGAGCCAAAAGAAATGCTTTTGCATGTCCATAGTAATCTGCAAGTTGTTCATCGGAGACGCGACCAACAAATTCAACTGTCGGGCCAGCCATAGCGCGCAAGCGCTGCTCCTCCTCGCCGCCGGAACCCGCCACGATGAGTTTACGACCCAGTTTATTACAAGCCTCAATGGCAAGATCAACACGCTTGTAGCCCACGAAGCGCGACAGGATGAAATAGTAGTCGCCACGCTCCTCGGAAACGGTGGTCTTAGGCAATCGGATACCAGGATAAACGGTCGTCGACTCACGGCGGTAGAACTTTGAAATACGCCTTCCAACGTAATCAGAATTGGACACAAAATAATCGACCCTTTGCGCAGCCTGGAAGTCCCACATTCGGACTTTGTGAATCATCGAAGGCATAAACGCGCGCTTGATTGCAGAAGCTCCGTCAAGATAGTCATAGTACAAATCCCATACATAGCGAATGGGCGAATGACAATAACAAACGTGAATGGCATCCGGGCGCGTAATGACACCCTTACAGCAGCTTGCACACGAGCTAACGACTAAGTCGTACTCGGTTAAATCAAGAGCCTCCCACGCTTTAGGCATGAAGGACAGTAGAAGTTTATGATGTGTTTTACCGCCAGGCCAATCCTGAATATAGGTAGTGCGAATATCTACACCATGCGTCCAAGATGGAGCTTTGTTTTCGTTGTAGACGAGCGTATAAATCGGGGCATCAGGCCATATTTCATGAAAGCACTTAAGAACCTGCTCTCCACCGCCCTCGCCAACAAGCCAATCATGAACAAGCGCGACCTTTGGCTGCTTATGCGTAGTTCTCAATCTAATCCTTCCAGAAATCGTTAAAGCAGACGGTGTCTTCTTTTACAAGTGTTTCGCCATACTGCACTTCGATAACATGAAGATCGCTGTCGAGCGCACGAACGGAATGCATAGTCGAGGCGGGAATTTGAACAACAGAACCAGCGCCAACTCTCTGTGTGACGCCATCCAAAACAACCTCTCCAGAACCAGAGACAACAGTCCAAACCTCACCACGGTGTGCATGCAGTTGATACTCAAGCTGACCGCCGTTTAACAAAATTAATTCTTTTGTTAAGGCTTTCATCCCATCGGGAAACACACTGCTATCCATGACGCGATATTCGCCCCATGAGCGCTGCTCGTACATGGGGCGACTCTCCGCAACCGCGTTGACCTCGGCCTTGATGTTAGCTGATGCCTCCTTGCCTGAGACGAGAATGCCGTCGGGTGTCGCCACCACGACGGAATCGGAGATGCCCGCTACGACCATCGGGAAACCGGTCTCATTGATTACGTGAACGTTCTCGCACGACTTAGAGTCAACCACGACGCGACCGGAGGTGTGCTCCGCCATCTCATCGGTCAGTGTGTTCCAGGTGCCCAGGTCCTTCCACTCGCCCGCGTAGGAGACCGCACCGATGGACAATGCCTTCTCCACGACCTCGTAGTCGAAGGAGTTCTTGGGCAGCTCAGAGTAACGGGAGCGGAACTCGTCGAATGTGTCGCAGTCCAAGTACTTGGCGGTGAGGCCGGTGAGCCAGCCAAGTCTGAATGCGAACACACCGCAGTTCCAGAGAGCGCCCTGAGAGATCAGCTCACGGGCGGTCTGCTCGTCGGGTTTCTCCGTAAAGCGCTCGACGCGGCGGGGCCAGCACACCCCCGCCGCGGGCACGATGTAGCCGTACTTGCTGCTGGGGTAGGTGGGCTCCACGCCCATGAGGACGAGCTCGGCGAAATCCGACTGGACGGCCTCATCGAGCCTGACGACGCTGTCGTAGTAGGCCTGGTCGGCGTAGCTGTCGATGGGCATGACGATGACGGTGTCGTCCCCATCTGCGCCCTGGTCGAGCGCGAGGTTGGCGCAGGCGAGCATGATGGCGGGGGCCGTGTCGCGGCGCTCCGGCTCGAGCACCAGCGCGTAGCCGCCCTCCACCTGCCGGCGGATGGATTCCTCCTGACTCGCGCAGGTGGCGATGGTTATGTCAATGTCGGCGTCGATAGAGCCGATCTGGCCGAATACTCGCTGGACCATGGAGACGTGGTTGCCGTCCGCGTCGCGCAGGACCTTGAGGAACTGCTTTGAGCGGGTGCTGTTGGAGAGCGGCCACAGGCGCGTGCCCGAGCCGCCGGAGAGCAGGACGAGGTGGATCATTATCGGTTCCCCTCCAGGATCGACTTGGCGTCCGATACCAGCGCGTCGAGCTTTTCCTCGGACTCGGCGCGATCGGAACCCTTGGCGAACACATATGCCTTGGCCTTGGGCTCGGTGCCGCTGGGGCGGAACAGGACCCGTGAGCCGTCGACCAGCCTGAGCTCGAGGACATCCGCCTCGGGCAGCCGTTGGGGCTCATCGCTCGCGTTGACGACGGGCATCGGAGCCCCGTCGGAGTAGTCGATGCACTCGGCGACGGCAATGCCGCCGACGTGCTCCGGAGCATGCTCACGGAAGCCGGACATCATCGCCGCCATGTTGGACGCGCCCTCGGGGCCCTCGTAGGCCTGCCCGAGCAGCGCGCTCGACCAGAAGCCGTAGGTCTCGTAGAGGCGCTCCATGGCCTCAAAGAGGTCGAGCCCCCGCTTCTTCCAATGGGCTGCGAGCTCGCAGATGAGCATGGAGGAGACTACGGCGTCCTTGTCGCGAACGGAAGTTCCGGCGAGGTATCCATAGGACTCCTCGAACCCCATGAGGAAGTCGGCCTCGCGGCCCTCGCGCTCCAGCACACCCACCTGCTCGCCGATGAACTTGAAGCCGGTGAGCGTGCGGCGCAGCTCGATGCTGCGCGCGCGAGCGATGTCGTCGGCCATGGGCGCGGACACGATGGTGGTGCAGGCGACCTCGCGGGACATGTCGCGCCCGTCCTCGGAAGCCTTCTCGGCAAGGAAGTCGAGTAGGAGCAGACCCACCTCATTGCCGGTGAGCAACTTGTATTCCCCGGAATGCGGTACGGCGATGCCAACGCGGTCGGTGTCCGGATCGGTTGCCAGAAGCAAGTCGGGTTTCACCCTATCGCAATACTCGAGACCAAGATTGAGTGCTTCGCGTACCTCTGGGTTCGGGTATGGACAGGTCGGAAAGTCGCCGTCGTGGAGGCACTGCTCATCAACGGTAACGACCTCAGCCACACCAATCCCTTCAAGGACGCGAGACACACACTCAAGGCCAACGCCGTGAAGCGGGGTATAGACAATGCGAAGCTTTGAGCAGTCCTCACGCGTGGAGACCTTGAGCGTCTCATCGAGATAGGAATCGAGAACCCTCTCGGGAATCCACTGAACAAGTCCTTCTTTCAAGGCCTTGTCGAAAGAAATTGCCTTAACACCATCAAAGCAGTCGACGGGATCAATCGCAGTCTGAATTGCCTTCGCTGCATCAACAGTGATCTGACAGCCATCGGCGCCATAAACTTTATAACCGTTGTATGCAGAGGGATTATGCGACGCAGTGATATTGACTCCAGCAGAACAACCAAGCTCGCGAACAGCAAAGCTCAAAGCGGGCGTGGGTTCAACTCGCTCGAACAAATATGACTTAATCCCATTGCCGGCAAGAACCTCAGCAGTTCTACGAACAAACCTCTCAGAGCCACGACGCGTGTCGCGACAAAGTGCAACGGTCGGATTATCGAAATGCTGATTTAAATAGTCAGCTAAGCCTTGGGTTGCTTTACCTACCGTATAGTCATTCAACCGATTGGGGCCAAACCCGAGCTTGCCGCGTAAACCGCCCGTACCGAAAGCCAGTTCACGATAAAAAGCATCCTCGATTTGACTTTTATCAAGCTTATCCAAATCCACCCGCTCTGCATCATTGCAGCGAGCGGTCCATTTCTTAAATTGTAGATTAGCCGTTGTGTTGCTCAACATGCTTACCTTCCCGTCCGCCTTTTGCCGAACATCGCGCCAAAGGTGCCGGTGAAGCACTTAAAATCCATAGCAAAACAACGATTTCGCACATAGCGAAGTTCAATCTTTTGACGCAATCCGCTCTCAAATGTCGCCTCATTGCGATCAGTCGCCTGCCACAAGCCGGTAATGCCGGGCTGAACTGAAAGAAGCTCTGTTTTTTCCTCAAAGGTAAAATGCTGTTCCAACTCAGAACGAGTAATAGGGCGCGGACCGATTACGGAAAGGTCACCCTTCAGAACATTGAAGAACTGAGGCATCTCATCGATAGAGCACTTTCGGATGAACTGTCCGACTTTGGTAATGCGGGGGTCATCGTCAACCTTACGTTCGACTTCCCACTGATGTAGCTGCTCAGGACTCAAATACTTCTGCACATCACCCGCATCGGCGACCATGCTACGAAGTTTAAAAATCTTGATTGTCTTTCCGCCCTTGCCAACGCGCTCTTGCGTATACATAGGGCTGCCGGGCGATTCAAGGCTAATGAGTGCACACACAATGGCGATAGGAATAAGCAGCAGCACACTCATCAAAAGACTGAACACCAGATCAAACAGCCTTTTAATAAAGCGATAGCCAAGCGTACCGCTCGGTTTAATCTTTTTAATAGCCAGTGCGTCCCCCACAGATGCACAGCTCTTTGTTATTTCTTGAGCAGCCACAATCAAACTTACGTCCCCGTTCCCCAGGGATCCCCCAATCGGTAAATTCAAAAATGCAAACGAACAGCTGGTGCAACGTCTCCCTTACGTTTTGCTGGGAACGTCCAGCGGCAGCAGCTCCCTAAATCCGGAGTCTCCTTCGCCCACGTCTACCAGGCACCAGCGTTTATGACGGTCGATCTTTTTAACGCGGGCCTCTTGCCCCACCAAGGGACCCTGTTCTATGTGCAACACGCCGTCTTCTATGCGTGCGACGCTGCTGCGAACCACGCCGTCGTCGTCCAGTACGCTGCGGTACCAGTCCTGCGCATCGTCCGGCATGGGCATGTACGCCCGCTCCCTACTGCCGGCGATGCGACAGCCAAAGCTCAGCTGGGCCAAAGCCCTATCGAGCGCGGCGGCATCATGCGTGGCGACGAAGAAATATTCCTTGTACATGGGTTTGGTTTGGAGCGACCATGCGCCGTCCCGCTTAAACCAGAACTCCTTTTGCATCACAAAAGCGTTCTGCATCAGCTCGTGCGGGATAATGCGGCGGACCTTTTCGCAGGTCTCGCTCTCTTTTCCATTGGGGGTGTGAACCAGATACCAGCGGACGCGGCCGTGTTGACTGTTGGTGGTGGCGCCGTTAAATGCCCCCGGCAGCTGCTCTTGGCGCCGTGCCGTCTGTTCCATGTTCTCGCCCCCTCTTTTGGCTTTGCGATGCACGCAAATGCAGGGGCGTTTAGAACAGGCTTCTCGCTCGCAGCTAGGCGCAGTCGCAAAAGTACAGGTTTTTGTAGAGGGGTATGGAGATGCACCTACTAGCAGTACATTTTGCGTAATCTGGGCAAACGTTAATTAATTGCTTGTATAATGTCGTCTGTCGAAAGATACAAAAACCTGTACCTTTTTGTGCAACAAAAAAAGCCGCCCAACCAGCGGCTTTTCTTATTTCGGGATGAAAAAGGCGACCGCCCTTTGTGGACGGTCGCCTTTGTTAATTGTTATGAAGTTCGCCTTAGGCGCGGGTCTTGATCTCCTCGAGCACCTTTGCAACAAACTCGTCGACGCTCATCTGAACGGTCTCGTTGGAGCGATCGCGGACGGAGATGTTGCCGGCCTCGACCTCCTTCTCGCCCAGGATAAGCATGTAGGGCACGCGATCAATGGAGCGGGCCTCACGGATCTTGTAGCCGATCTTCTCGTCGCGGTCGTCGCAGACCACACGAATGCCGGCCTCCTCCAGCTTGGCGCACACCTCGTGAGCGTAGTCGCGGCTCTTCTCGGAAACCGGAAGTGCCTTGACCTGCACGGGAGCCAGCCAGGTGGGGAACTTGCCCGCAAAGTGCTCAATCAGAATACCAATGAAGCGCTCGATGGAGCCAAAGCACACGCGGTGCAGCATGATGGGGCGCTTCTTGGTGCCGTCGGCGTCCACGTACTCCAGGTCAAAGTTGAGCGGCATCTGGAAGTCGAGCTGCACGGTACCGCACTGCCAGGTACGGCCGAGCGAGTCCTCCAGGTGGAAGTCGATCTTGGGGCCGTAGAAGGCGCCGTCGCCCTCATTGACCTCGTAGTCCATACCCAGCTTCTCCAGAGCGGTACGCAGGCCCTCCTCGGCGCGTGCCCAATCCTCGTCGGAACCCATGGAGTCCTCGGGGCGGGTGGAAAGCTCAACGTGGTACTTAAAGCCAAACTTCTGGTACACGGAGTCGATGAGGTTAACCACGCCCACGATCTCGTCGGTCAGCTGATCGGGACGCACAAACAGGTGGGCGTCGTCCTGGTTAAAGCAGCGCACGCGGAACAGGCCGTGCAGGGCGCCACGCAGCTCGTGGCGGTGCACCAGGCCAATCTCGCCGGCGCGGATGGGCAGCTCGCGATAGGAGTGCGGCTTGGAGGCGTACACCAGCACGCCGCCCGGGCAGTTCATGGGCTTAATGCAGTACTCTTCGTCGTCGATGACGGTGGAGTACATGTTGTCCTTGTAGTGGTCCCAGTGGCCCGAGGTCTTCCACAGCTGCTTGTTCATGATAAGCGGCGTGGAGATCTCCACGTAGCCGGCCTTGTGGTGGATCTCGCGCCAGTAATCCAGCAGCGTGTTCTTAAGGATCATGCCGTTGGGCAGGAAGAACGGGAAGCCGGGGGCCTCGTCGCGCATCATAAAGAGGTCCATCTCGCGGCCGATCTTGCGGTGGTCGCGCTTCTTGGCCTCCTCCAGCATGTGCATGTGCGCGTCGAGCTCTTCCTTGGTGGCAAAGGCGACGCCGTTGATGCGGGTGAGCATCTTGTTGTCCTTGTCGCCCTTCCAGTAAGCGCCCGAGACGCCGGTGAGCTTAAAGGCCTTGAGCGCCTTGGTGTAGCAGATGTGGGGGCCGACGCACATGTCGATGTAGTCGCCCTGCTGGTAGAAGGTGATGCGGGCGTCATCGTCCAGGTCGCCGATGTGCTCGACCTTGTACTTCTCGCCACGCTCCTCCATAAGGGCGATGGCCTCGGCGCGGGGCTTCTCGTACACGGAGAACTTAAGGTTCTCCTTGACGATTTTCTTCATCTCGGCCTCGATCGCGGGGAAGTCGTCCTCGCTGATCTTGACGCCCTCGGGCAGGTCGACGTCGTAGTAGAAGCCGTTGTCGGTCGCGGGGCCGTAGGCAAAGTCGGCCTCGGGGTACAGGCGCTTGATGGCCTGCGCCATGATGTGCGCGGCGGAGTGGCGGATGACGTGCGTGACCTCGTCCTGCGGGAGCTCGGCCACCGAACCGTCATTGTAGAGTGCCTTCATGGGTATGTTTTCTCCTCTCGGATGCCTAATGCAAGTGTGTGCGATGCGCTCGGCGTTTTTGACTTGCATCATTATAGGCAGGTTGCCTTTGTATACAAGCGCCCGCCGCACCTTAATGGCACGGCGGGCGATTTTCTACGCATGCTTCATCGTGTGGGGCGGGGCCGCGGGGGGGCGTGCGGGATGCGCGGTGCCCGTGGCGTGGGGCAGTTGCGCTTGGTGCGCGGTGCCCGCGGCTTGCGGCCGGCCCGGCGATGGATGCGTTACTGGATGCGAGTTCGGCAGTAGGGGCAGACCTTCCAGTGCGCGTCGAGCGGGCGATGGCAGCTGGGGCAGACGTTGCGAACCTGGGTGTCGCACACGGGGCAGACCACAAAGTCCTTCTCGATGGGGGCGCCGCACTGCGGGCAGGTGCCGTACTGGGCAAGTTGGCGCTCGCGCAGGGCCATGTCCAGCTCCTGCTCCTCGCGGTCGGCCGCGTAGGAATGCGGGCGCAGGACCAGGTAGGCGATGAGGCCCACAAACGGGATGAGGGCAATGATGCCCCATGCCACGTAGGCGCTGGCGCCGCGGCGGCGGGCGTCGATGAACACATAGACGACCGACAGCACATACAGGGCGATGATAAAGCCCACGAAGGCATAGATGACGCCCATAAGCTGCGGCGACATGAGCTCGTTGATGTATTTGGACATTGAGGTGTACCTTTCGGGGTAGTTACAGCTCGAGTTAGTGTAACACGGAGGTTAACGATTTGGCAGGTCGGGGCGGTGGGTGGACAGAAACATCTCAATCTGTAACGGGTGGAGTCCTAAAACCTTTCTTACCGTTACAGATGAAGATGAACGGTCGGACCGCCGGGCCAATGTCTCGATCTGTAACAGTAACTCGGCAAAATCCGTCCCAGATGTTACAGATCGAGACAAACCGTTCCCTCCCCGACTTCAATCTCAATCTGTAACACCTAGGCCTGATATTCCCTCCTTACTGTTACAAATCAAGACAAACGATGACCCCGCCAGTCATATGTCTCGATCTGTAACATCTACTCAACTAAAACGGGTCTACCTGTTACAGATTTAGACACAGAAAAACTCCCGATCCCAATATCTAAATCTGTAACAGTTAGGGCCCAAATACCCTTCCACCTGTTACAGATCGAGACAAACGGTCACCCCATCAGACCAAAATCTCAATCTGTAACGGTTACCCGGCAAAACGGAACCCGGATGTTACAGATTTAGACGAAGGGTTGACCCATCAGGCCAATGTCTCGATCTGTAACAACTAGACCCCAAATCCCCCTCTTCCTGTTACAGAACGAGACGAACGTTCGACCGTGGACTCAGCATCTCGATCTGTAACGGGTAACGGCATCGACCGCGAGCTTGGGTGGTGGTGCCCGCGGTCTGGCGAGGACGACATCCGTGCTGGGTCTTCCCTCGCCTGCCGTTGGCGGATGTTGCGGGGCTGTTCGCCGCATTGCCGCCGCACTGGGGGTGTGCAGACCGTAGGATAGTCTTATTGACAGCCTGTCAACTGGTCTGGGAGGCACTGTGACAGAAACGTTTGATATCGCGATTGTGGGCGCGGGCATCACCGGATGCGCCATCGCGCGACAGCTCGCGCGGTATGACTTGTCCATTTGCGTGGTCGAGGCGGCCAACGATATTGCGTTGGGCGCGTCGAAGGCCAACGGCGGCCTGGTGCATGCCGGCTACGACCCAGCGCCTGGCACGGTGAAGGCGCAGGTCAACGCCCGCGGCTGCGAACTCTACGGTACGTGGGCGCAGGAGCTGGGCTTTTTGTTCCGCCGCACCGGGTCGATGGTGCTGGGCTTTAACGACCAGGACCGCGCGCATCTGGTGCAGCTGCGGCGCAACGGCTTGGCGAACGGCGTGCCCGAGCTGTCGATCATCGGGCCCGAGCGCATCCACGAGTTGGAGCCGCGCGCGAGCGCCGAGGCAACATGCGCGCTGTGGTGCCCCTCGACCGGTTTTGTCGACCCATTTGAGGTTGCCATCGCCGCGCTGGAAAACGCTGTCGCCAACGGGGTGACGTTTATGCGATCCACGCCGGTGGAGTCGATTGAGGTTGCCAACCAAGGCGCTGAGGCCGTGCGCTTTACGCTGACGACGCCCGCCGGCGATGTGCGCTGCCGCTACCTCATTAACGCCGCGGGCAACGGCGCCGCGGACATCTCGCATATGGCGGGCGCCGAGGAGTTCCAGATGGTCTGGCGCCAGGGCAACATCGTGGTGCTGGACAAGGAGCCGCGCACACTCATGCCGCTCTACCCCGTGCCGACGCCGGTGTCGAAGGGCGTCATCGTCACGGGCACCGTGCACGGAAACACAGTGATCACCGCGACGGCCGCCATTCGCGAGCCGGGCGACACGCAAACCTACGCGGGCGATGTGAACGCACTGCTAACCGGCGCGCGCAAGCTGGTGCCCGATCTGGACACGCGCCGCGTGGTGCGCGCATTTGCCGGCGGTCGTCCGGTCATTAAGGGGACGAACGACTTCTTTATTGGGCAGTCGACCGTAGTGCCGGGGCTGTTCCAAGCGGCAGGCATTCAGTCGCCGGGCGTGGCGAGTGCACCGGCCATTGCCGAGCACATGGAGCAGGTGATGCGCGAGGCTGGTGTGGAGCTGCGCGAACGGGCCGACTGGAATCCGATTCGCCGCGCACCGGACGACTTTGACCGTGCGCCGCTTGCGCGCAAGGAAGAACTAATCGAGTCCGACCCCGCGTGGGGACAAATCGTCTGCCGCTGCGAGACGGTGCCCGAGGCCGAGATTGTCGCCGCCATTCGACGCCACCCAGGCGCAGTTTCGGTCGAGGGCGTCAAACGCCGCTGCCGTGCGGGTATGGGTCGATGCCAGAGCGGTTTTTGCCAGAGCCGCGTGGTGGCGATTATGGCGCGCGAGCTGGACTGCGAGCCCAGCGAGGTATTGCTGGAGGATGCCGGTTCTTGGCTGGTCGAGGGACCTTTGAAGGGGGTGCGCTAGGATGGCGACGGATATCGAGATGGACGCTGAACGCGACGCCGAGATTGCTGCCGCGGGCGCCGTGCCGACGCAGGCCTTCGACGTGGTCGTTATCGGCGGCGGACCTGCCGGTATGGCAGCCGCGCTTGCCGCTCACAAGGCCGGCGCGCGGGTGGCCATTGTGGAGCGCGAGCGGCACATGGGCGGAATCCTCCGCCAGTGCATTCACCCGGGCTTTGGTCTGTCGCACTTTAAGCAGGAACTCACCGGCCCCGAATACGCGCAGCGGTTTATCGACCAGGTGCGCGAAGCCGACATTGCGCTGTTCTTGGACAGCATGGTGATTGGGATTGACGGGGGTTCAGGCGCAGCGGACGCAGGCAACGCCGCGATCCACACCGTCACGCTTATGAGCCCCACCGGCATGTTGCAGCTCACCGGGCGCGCGGTCGTCCTTGCCATGGGTTGCCGCGAGCGCACCCGCAGCGAGATCAAGATTCCCGGCAGCCGACCCGCCGGCGTGTTTACGGCCGGCCTGGCGCAGCGATACATCAATATCGAGAACCTCAAGCCCGGCTCGCGTGCCGTCATTTTGGGCTCGGGCGACATCGGGCTGATCATGGCGCGCCGCTGCACGCTCGAGGGGATTTCGGTCGAGGGCGTGTACGAGCTCATGCCGTACGCCAACGGCCTGCGCCGCAATGTGAAGAACTGCCTGGACGACTTTGGCATTCCGCTGCACCTGTCCACCACCGTCACACGCGTGATCGGGCACGACCGCGTTGAGGCCGTCGAAGTGAGCCAAGTCGACGAGCACCTTGCACCCATTCCGGGAACCGAGCGCGTTGTTCCGTGCGACACGCTACTGCTTTCGGTGGGTCTGATTCCCGAAAACGAGCTTTCGGTGGGCGCGGGCGTTGAGCTTGACCCGCACACGCGCGGCGCCGTAGTGGACCAGAGTCTGCAAACGGGCGTACCGGGCATTTTTGCCTGCGGCAACGTGCTACACGTGCACGACCTGGCCGACAACGTGACGACCGAGTCCGAGCGCGCCGGCGCGGCTGCGGCGGCGTGGGCGTTGGGCGGCGACGCAGGGGCAAACGCCGCGGGCACGGGTTGCCAGCTCACGGTCTCCCCCGCCGGCATCGCAGGCTACGCACTGCCGGGCCGCATTACGACCGTCGGGCTCACTAAGCTCAACTTCCGCGTACGCCGACCGGTCGATGCCGCCCGCGTACGTATCCTGGCAGGCGACGAGGAACTGTTTGCAGGCAAAGTCCGCCCGTTTAAACCGAGCGTCATGGATAGCTTCCCGCTACCGGCAAAGGTGATTCAACGCGCACTCGATATGGGCGTTAGCGAGATAGTCCTGTCCGTCGACCCCGCTGAGGAGGCATAGAACCATGGGTGCAAACGAGATCGAAACGCTGCAGTTCAACTGCACCACCTGCCCCTCCGAGTGCCTCCTGACTGTGGAGGTAAAGCGCGGCGCAGACGGCGCCGTGGCAGAGGTGTACTCCGTAGCCGGCAACAGCTGCCCACGTGGCGATAAGTTCGCGCATCAGGAGCTCACCTGCCCCATGCGCGTGCTTACCACCACCGTAACCGTATCCGGCGGCGACGAGGCACTGCTGCCAGTGCGCACATCCGAAGCCATCCCACTGGCACTCCACGCCCAGGTCATGGACCTCATCCGCGGTCTGGTCGTCGACGCCCCCATCCGCATGAGCGATGTAGTCCTCCCCAACCTCCTAGACACCGGTACCGACCTCATAGCCAGCATGGACATCGACCCAGCCTAAGCAGCTAATTTGGGACGGGGCTCTTTTAGCTACCCCGCCATCCACCCCGCCCCTCCTCAATTGCGGTGAAATAGTTCCTGATTTCCGCCAAACCCCGGCAAACAGGAACTATTCCACCGCAACTTATGTGGGGGCGCTTGGGATACCATGGTGGCAACCTAGCGAAAGGATGTTTCATGGCACATGTCGATGAACAGCGTGTGGCGCGCGTGCTCGATGCGCTCGAGGCTCAGCACCCCGGCGCACAGCTGCTCGTAAATGACCCGTGGTCGATCTATTACCTGACCGGCTTTTATGCCGATATGTTCGAGCGTTTTTGCGGCGTGCTGCTTGCAGGCGGCAGCGAGCCGGTAATCTTGGTCAACGCACTGCATCAGCTGCCCGAGTATGACAATGCCCGCGTTGCCTACCACACCGACACCGACGTCGTGGCCGATGCTATCGCACGCGAGGTCGATCCGACCAAGCCACTCGGCATCGACACCGTCATGCGCTCCGGCTTTTTGATGCCCCTCATGGATCGCCATGCCGCGAGCGAGTTCTTCCTGGGCGACTTTGCCGTCACCGCAGCACGCACCTACAAGGACGCTGCCGAGCAGGAGCTCATGCGCGTGTCCTCGGCCGCCAACGACGCCGTGATGGCCGACGCTATCACGCTCGTTCACGAGGGTGTGACGGAGCGCGAGATTGCCGACCAGATGCTCGGCCTGTACCGCAAGCACGGCTGCGAGGGCTTTAGCTTTCCGCCCATCGTGAGCTTTGGTGCCAACGCCGGCGATCCGCATCACGAGCCCGACGGCACCGTGCTCAAGCACGGCGACGTGGTGTTGTTCGACATTGGCGGCCGCTATCGCAGCTACTGCTCGGACATGACGCGCACGTTCTTTTGGGGCGAACCGGACGAGGAGACCGTGCGCATCTACGACATCGTGCGTCGCGCCAACGAGGCCGCCGAGGCGCTCATCGCGCCGGGCGCGCACATGTGCGACCTGGATCGCGCCTCGCGCGACGTGATTGAGGACGCCGGCTACGGAAAGTACTTCACACATCGCCTGGGTCACTCGATCGGTCTTCAGGACCACGAGCCGGGCGACGTCTCGCTCGTCAACGAGCAGGTTGTCGAGCCAGGCATGACCTTCTCCATCGAGCCGGGCATCTACCTCCCCGGCCGTACCGGCGTCCGCATCGAGGACTTGGCCCTCGTCACCGAGACCGGCGTCGAGATTCTCAACGCCTACCCCCACGACCCAGTCCGCCTAGACTAGCCTGGTCCCCAAGCCCCCAAACTAAGTTGCGGTGAAATAGTTCCTGGATGGGCTGCTAGAACCCAAAAACAGGAACTATTTCACCGCAACTGATGAGGGGATGGGTTAACGGAGCAGGCCGGCCACTTCGCCTGCTAGGGTGATGGTGCCGGCCGCTACGAAGGGCTCGCCCGCAGCCTCGAAGGCTGCGAGGGCCTCGGACACGCTGGGGTACACGCCCGCAAGCTTATCGGCGTCCACCAGAGCGGCAAGCTCCTCTGCCGGCAGGGCGCGATCGGAATCGGTCTGGGTCACGACCACGCGCGGGAAGGCCGGAATCAGCACGTCGACGATGCCCGCCACGTCCTTGTCTGCCAGCGCGGCACACAGCAGCGTGGGGCGGTTCTCCACGCACGGATCAATCTCGTCCAGCGCGCTCACAAAGTTCTCGCAGCTCTGGGGGTTATGGCAGGCGTCGATCAGCTTGAGCGGATCGGTCCCCAGCACATCAAATCGGCCCGGCGTGGGGCAGCCCATAAGCGACGCATCGAGCTTGTCATGATCGAGTTCACAGCCCAGATACCCCTCGCACAGCATAATCGCGCACGCGGCATTCTGCGGCTGATACGCCGGCTTAACCATACTCGACGTATAGATAGCACGCGGAGTAGTGCAGCTAAACTCCACTGTATCGCCCACGTGCTCCGGCACCTTGGTCGTGGCATGGTTCACCACGAGCGGCACAATGCCGCACTCGCGACAACGCGCATCCATCACGCGCTGAACACTCGCCTCATGCGTGCCCTCGCCCAAAACAACCAAGCGCCCGGGCTTGATAACCGCAGCCTTCTCCCCCGCAATGGCCTCGAGCGTGTCGCCCAAAATACGTGTGTGATCGAGTCCGATGCCCGTGATGGCAACGGCGACAGGATCGGTCGCACTCGTGGCGTCCCAACGTCCGCCCATGCCGACCTCGAGCACGGCGACATCCACCGCGGCCTCGGCAAACACTACAAGTGCGGCAGCCGTCAGCAGGTCAAAAGGCGTGATGGAATAGGCGCGCTCCCCCGCCGCCACACGACGCGCATTCACGCGACGCCCCGCCTCGACAGCTGCCGAAACGCCACGGGCAAAGGCCTCGTCGCTCACGACGCGCCCGTCAACCTCCATGCGCTCGGGATAGCGAACAAGCTGCGGCGACGTATACAGCGCGGTCTTGAGTCCCTCACCACGAAGGATAGCAGCCGAAAAACGCGTAGTCGAAGTCTTGCCATTAGTGCCGGCAACCTGAATGCAATCGAAATACTCATCCGGACGCCCCAACTCATCGAGCATATCGACAACCGTCTCGAGTAGAGGACCAGCATCCCCAGAAATCCGCCCCGTATCAGCAGCAAGCCCAACAGCCTCATCAAACGAAAGCAGCTCAAACGAGAAAGGAACGACATAAGACCCAGAACGCTTAGCCATAACCCAAAGTCCCCTCAACATAAAAAGAGGCCCGAATCAACAACGAGCCCCTCCCATACAAAATATCAGCCAAACACCGCTTTGCAGCGACCTCAAGGCCACAACCAAGTGGCCCCACCAGGCAGCGGACGCCTCCGTAACCGCCATGGGAGCGGTTTGGGGCTTTGCTCGATACAAGTTCCGCACGAGCCGAAGGCCACTTAATGTGGCCTTCGTGCGAGCAGGACTGTCCGCAGTAGCGAGCAATGCCCCAAACCGCGTCCCCCAGTAACGCCTACGAGAAGTCAGCAACCTGAGCAGTCAGCGCCGCCAGGATCTCCTTGAGCTCAGCTGCACGGTCCCTCTTCTTCTGGACCACCGCGGGCGCGGCCTTGGCCACAAAGCCCTCGTTGGCGAGCGTCTTCTCGCAGCCGGCAAGCTCCTTCTGGGCCGCGGCGATCTCCTTCTCCAGGCGTGCCTTCTCGGCCGAAAGGTCAACCTTGCCCTCGAGCACCACAAAGACCTCGACGCCGCTATCGACCACGGCAATGCTCGCGGCCGGCTTCTCGACGTCGGTACCCATGACCAGCGAGGCGGTGTTGGCCAGCGGCTCGATGGTCGAGCGCAGGCTCTCGAGCTTCTCGATGTCCTCGGCACCGGCGCGCACGACCACGTCGAGCTCAGCCTTGGGGCTCAAGCGATAACGCGAACGCGTGGCGCGGGCGGCAGACACGACGGTACGGCACAGCTCAAATGCGCGCTCGGCGTCCTCGTCAACATACTTGGCGTAGTCGGCGGGCTCGGGCCACTTGGCGATCATGAGCGCCTCGGCGCGGTTCACGTTGCCCTCGGCGTCCAGGTCGAGCACGCTCGCCGGCATGTTGTCCCAGATCTCCTCGGTGACAAACGGCATAAGCGGGTGCATCAGGCGAATGGAGGTGTCGAGCACAAAGATCAGGTTGCGCTGAGCCTGCAGTCGGCCCTCGCCCTTCAGGCGGGCCTTGGTGACCTCGACGTACCAGTCGCAGACCTCGTTCCAGAAGAACTGCTGCACGCCGCGGGCCATGTCGCCAAAGGTGTAGTTCTCGATACCCTCGGTGACCATCTTGACGGCCTTGGCCAGGCGGCTGAACATCCAGGCGTCGGCCGGCGTCTCCACGACGGGCTCGCCGGGCGTGTAGCCCTCCATGTTCATGAGCAGGAAGCGGCTGGCGTTCCAGATCTTGGTCACAAAGCTCTTGGCCTGGTCGGTACGCGGGCTGTCGATGAGCTTCTTGGTCTTCTTATCGATGTTCGCGTCGAACTTGACGTCCTGGTTGTTGGTGCACAGCGTCAGCAGGTTGTAGCGCATGGCGTCGGCGCCGTACATGCCAATGAGGTCCATGGGGTCTACGCCGTTGCCCTTGGACTTGGACATGCGGCTGCCGTCCTTGGCCAGGATCGTCGGGTAGATGACGACGTCCTTAAACGGCACCTCGTCCAAGAAATACAGCGAGCTCATGACCATGCGGGCGACCCACAGCGCGATGATGTCGCGCGCGGTGACCAGCGCCGTCGTGGGGTGATGGCCCTCGAGCAGTTCCGGCTTTTGCGGCCAGCCCTGCGTGGCGAAGGTCCACAGCTGAGAGCTGAACCAGGTGTCCAGCACGTTCTCGTCCTGATGCACGTGATGGCCGCCGCACTTGGGGCACACGTCGGTGTCCTCGGTAAGGGCGTCCTCCCAGCCGCAGTCCTCGCAGTAGAACACGGGGATGCGGTGGCCCCACCACAGCTGGCGCGAGATACACCAGTCCTTGAGGTTCTCCATCCAGGTGGTGTAGGTCTGCGTCCAGCGCGCAGGGTGGAAGGTGACCTTGCCGGAGTTGACGGCGTCAAGCGCCGGCCCCTTGAGCTTGTCGACGGCCACAAACCACTGCTCGGACAGCCACGGCTCCAGGGCGGAGTCGCAACGGTAGCAGTGCATGACGGAGTGGTCAAGCTCTTCGACGTGGTCGAGCAGATCGTGCTCCTCGAACCACTTGATAACGGCTTCGCGGCACTCGTCGCGGTTCATGCCAGTGAACTCGCCATAGCCCTCGACGACCACCGCGTGCTCGTCGAAAATGTTGATCTGCGGCAGGTCGTGGGCCTGACCCATGGCATAGTCGTTGGGGTCGTGAGCCGGGGTGACCTTGACAAAGCCGGAACCGAAGTTGGCATCAACGTGCCAATCCTCAAAGATGGGAATCTCGCGGTCGACGATGGGAAGCTTGACGGTCTTACCCACAAAGGCGGCCTTCTCGGGATCCTTCGGGGAGACGGCGACGCCCGTGTCACCGAGCATGGTCTCGGGGCGCGTGGTGGCGACGACGATGTAGTCCTGGCCGTTGACCGGCTCGGTCAGCGGGTAGCGCAGGTGCCACAGGTGGCCCTTCTCGTCCTTGTACTCGGCCTCGTCGTCCGAGATGGCGGTGGTGCAGTTGGGGCACCAGTTGACGATGCGCTTGCCACGGTAGATCAGGCCGTCGTGGTACCAGTCGCAGAAGACCTTACGCACGGCCTGGGCGTAATCCTCGTCCATGGTGAAGCGCTCGTTGTCAAAGTCGACGGAGCAGCCCATGCGCTTGATTTGCTCGACGATGATGCCGCCGTACTCGTGGGTCCAGTCCCAGCAAGCGTCGACAAACTTGTCGCGACCAATCTCCAGGCGGCTGATGCCCTCGCCCTTGAGCTTCTTGTCGACCTTGGTCTGCGTGGCGATACCGGCGTGATCGGTGCCCAGCACCCAGCGCGTGGACTTGCCGCGCATGCGAGCCATACGGACGATGGCATCCTGGATGGAGTCGTCGGTGGCGTGACCCATGTGGAGCTTGCCGGTCACGTTGGGAGGCGGAATGGTGACGGTGCAGTCGCCCACGCCCTCACGGCGCTTGTAGTAGCCGCCGTCGAGCCACTTCTGCAGGATCGCCGGCTCGTTGGTCGACGGATCGTAGTTCTTGGGCATTTCTTCCATATATCTCTCCCTGTCCCGCCGGCGCGTCCGCCTGCTTGGTTTTCGCTCGGTCAGGTCCTGGCTCGCACGAAGAGCACATTAAGTGC